>NZ_LMCG01000051.1:0-24735 GCF_001623065.1 Pseudovibrio sp. Ad46
TCAGCTGCAGCGCTGGCGGTCCGTGTGTTGTGCCCCATTGTTCACTCCTAATCTCATGATCATGAGCCAAAACACTCCCTTATTCAAATTAACCGATCTGTCCATAAGGCTTCGATGGGGAACAGTCTATAACGGCGCACCAATTGAGTTACTCAAAACAGATAAGCGGCAGCGAGGAACTGATCGAGTGATGGATAAACTCTGGTCCGCGATCTCAGTCTTCGGGCTTGCAGGTTGAACTTATCAAACTAATCGTACGAATCTGTACTCATAACTCATTGTTTTGAGATTGAATTATGTACTTCAGGGCCAAAAGCTGCCATTGGGGCCTTTCAGCCAGCAGTTGAGATCAACTTTGCTAAACTGCTAAACAATGGCCCATAGAGCCTTTTCGTTGTGATCTTAACACATAAGCGATTTTGCTGGATGATCCAGGTTTGCGGCTGACGTACGGCATCTCACTTGTCAATAGCCTAGATGGATCTGTAACCTCGGATTGCTAAGTGCAGTCATAGTTCCATTCCGCCAAATCCCAGCGACCTGCCTTGACATCTTCAGGTCTCATCCAGATTTGCAAGCTACCACCCAGACAGCCCAAACCCATCTCTTTGTCATCCTCCAACTGGAGCAACATGAGATAATTTGCAGTGTTACGGCGCTCTACAGCACCTTGCACATCGAACCCATAGCCAAACATTTGGTGTGGATTGCTTGAGACTCTGGGAAAAGCCCTGATGTGAGGAGCGCAGCTTGGTAGACCCTGCTGGGATTGCTGATATAGGTAGGCATTCACCGTCGGGTGCTGAAGTGAAACGAGTTTCTTAAGAGCATGTCGTATAGACAATAGAATACTTCGCCGCGTGGTATTTGCGGTTTCATAATCAAGTTGCTCGCGCTTGGCCATATCAAACCGCGTATACACGTTCGGAGAAAAGTCCCATTCTCTTTTTTCTTTAAAGGAACGCAACGCTTTGAAAAGACGAGCTTTAGCTTCACCTACTTGCGTTCGGGCGGCCTTATCCGAATTTTGCTTCATTAGTACATGCCATTCCAGATGTATTTCCCTGTAGGTCTCTGAAACGAGTAGTCGAATGGATCGTCTGTCGCTTTCGTTCACCAACTCCATTGGTTGGTGTTCAGCCGCCATCTCAGCGAGGGTCACTACCTGAGCAAGAAAATGTTTTTCAATTTCCTTTGCGTGTGCCGTCAGTTGTGTAGGTGTTTTGCTTTCCCAATAGTCGTGTCGCCTCAGGTTGATACTACGTTGATAGTCCTCCAATAGCTCGTGATTAAACTCTGTTACCATCTGCCAAGTCTGCGGCCAATGGAGGGCAACATTTGTGTCGAGTTTATCGTAACCTCCCCCAAAGATGAGCTGGTCGAAAACTGGGTGGACTAGGGACCAGTCGGGTAAACCCGTGAGTATACTGGTTAGAGGGATTTGCTCCGCTGAATTAGAAAATGCGTCCTGAGCAATTTCTTCACCAAAGTGCAGTGTGTATGCACTACGCCTTGCCGCACTGCTACATTCAGAGACAGCATCAAATATTGAATCCGGTAATCCCTCTGGAACTGGAAAGCTCGGTTCAATAAAACTGTCGCCTTTCACAAGCTCCACTGGGACCTTTCGGTAAGCCCCATCTTCAAAGCTTTGGCTTCGTCTCACCAATTCATTATCAAAAAGGAAACTGTCTTTGCTCGGCGTGAGGTTGGACTTACAGGGGTGCACCTCAATAGGCTCGGTTGGTACTGGACCATGCACGACGCAAACCGTGCGAGGTTTTTGGTCTAGGCTGGTTTGTGCCTCTTTGATTTTATCTTCATCGCCTGATTTGATTGCTTGTTCTAATTGAGAAAGATACCATCCCTCAGGTTCATCCTCTAATCCATGGGGGTGGACAAAGAAGTAAAGGATACCATCCCTGCTAAATTCATAGGGTAGCGTGGGGAGATCACTAAGGTTGATCTGTCCTAAAAAGCTATGAGCATATTTTCCGTCTTCACCGGTATCTCCAGGCCATTCCAACTCTGGTGTTGCAACAGGCCACCCGCCCAAAAAAGTGAGAGACGATGCATTCCTATGCAAGCTATGTTCAATAAAGACAGTCGGCAGAGTGTTCTTTGAAAGATAGTCTTCGATAATCTGCTCTTCACTCATATGCCATAAGCTTGTTTATTCTGGAGTAGGCTGCTAAGGCGCAGCTGAATGCGTTGGGATTTTAATTGAAATCTTGTTGCTTAAACCTTGCGCCAGCCTGAGAAACTTATTTGCATCTCTATTATATGTTGAACTGAAGGGACAAAATGTTCCCTATCGAAGCTTTATGGCTAGACCGATTGATTTGAGTAAGCGAGTGTTTTCGCAATCAGCAGCTGCTTCTTTTGCATAATGGTGCTGCTCGCCCTCTGGTTGGAACTATTGACCGGCCGAGTTTGGCACCCGCAAGCCGCTCCAGCGGGCGAATGGAGGCCCTGGTTCGCAGGGGGCCAACTGCGGACATCCAAGCGGTTCTATTAGGAGTTGAACCTGCTACATGTAGTCCATTGGTCGATCGCATCTCCAGCCGGTCAGTAATTTCAGGATAGACCAAAAAGGCTGATGGGAAGTGCGCATAATTTTTGAACGTTAACTTGCTTCGCAGGTATTTGCTTACCTCAGTATGGAGCAAGGCTCCTACAACGACAAAGAGTGGTTAAAGGCAAATTCTTAATGTGCGCCGTTCTGACGTTCTAGGGCGATTTCCAGTTGGCGTTTTTGGCTAGGAGTGGCAGTTTTCAAATAGTCATAAACCGATTGCAACCTGCCGAGTTCAACCGGCTCCTCAACAACAGTTGGCACCCCAATTTTCGATACAGTCTCGCTATTCAGTAATACCACCAAATTCATAAAACCGTCTGGAGTTTCTGCATACTCCTCCATCACCCATTCACAATACAACAAAGTTATTTGAGGCTCATTCGGGAAAAGAGCGGTGACTTCCTTTGTAATCTCACGAAACCGTGGAAGTTTTTTAAATTTTGCATCTAGCTGGTGCAACTCGTCTGACAGTTCCTCATCAGACATGTTGTGACGCCAAAGTAGGTAAGCAATATATTTGGAGCGTGAACCATCCCATCCACATTTGACACATGCCCCTTCTCGAAATTCATGATCGCAAAGAGGGTACCCGAACAGAACATTCGAGCATTCGTTGCATATACTCATCATTTCTGAGGCCTCATCAAAATATGGGCTTTCGCATTCATCACATTGCTTGATTTTTTGATTCATGAAGAAACAAGTAACACTAATAGTGAAGACAATAAACTCAGCTATGAACTAACGTTTTTAGATTGGGGAGGAGGGCCAGGAGCGGACTTTAAAGTGGTTCCACCAAAGGTTGAGGTAAGTCTTTTTGAAGTAACTGCAGGCGCTTTCGAGAACACTTTGTGGTTGGATCTATGCGCTCAGTGTAGCTGGATGTGTCACAGGTTCGGAGCTCTTATTGCCGATGCTACAGTCCGTCTGGGTGTGGACTTAGTCGGATGCTAGATTATATCAAGTGCGGGCTAGAGGAGGTTTCTATGCTGTGGAAGGATGCAGCTCAACATTTTGAAATCGATGGGTCACTTCGTGATATTATAATAAGTGGAACAACAACATCAGACTGGGACAAACTGATTAGCCTATCCGCAGAGTTTGGCAGAGTGTCGTATGAACGCGACGGGATATCGGCAGAACTTCCAGCTTCTGCCTCCAGGCTATTAAATGACAAAGAACATGCACATGTTTTCAAGGTGGACCTTTGCGGCCCCGTCGCAAATACTCATTTTTTCATCGAAGATGAAATAGAGTTTGATATCGATCCAAGAGAAATCAGATCTCAAGCTACGTTACATAATGTGCTTAGTTTTTGTTCTAAGCTTAGCCGGGCACTAAAACGCGACGTAAAAATTACAGAAGAAAACACCCCTGAAGCCATATTGCTTTACTACCGATACGCTGAACAAGTTTGGCGAATGCCAACGCTGTCATAGTGAGCTAAACCGGACATTTATGGGGGCCAGAACAAGTTTTGCTCGCAGGCGTACGCTAAGCGATTTATCTTTTATTGTCAGTAAGGTGCCTAATAATGTCCGTTTACGGATAGGGATCGATCACTTGGACATAAAATAGGTAAATACCCTTTTGAACATTCCAATGTTCTCTGTTTGTCTGTCTTACCGTACGATTTTTGACAGATCTTGTTCTTGCCCCTCTTTGCAGAGTTTGAAACCAATCTGCGGCGTGAGCGACAAGCGGAAGGCATTGCGGCGGCCAAAACAAGAGGCGTCTATAAGGGGCGACCGCCGCGGATCGATAAGACCGAGATTGAAACACGCCTTGCCACGGGCCAGAGCCCAACGGTCATTGCCCGTGAACTTAGCATCTCAAGAGGGACAGTATACAAGGTGAAGAACCAAGGATAATCACTCTTTGCACCTATTTTCTTTATGGAAAATGTTCGAAGATTCTAACTGTTGGTATCTCAATCTGATGTTTACTTACCCAAGCCTATTGGCTCTCCACTGGCAACCATGAGCCAGAAAAATAACCGGGATCAGGGCAAGCTAGTTTCCAAACCTGATCTGTTGACTTACATTTAAAGTATCGATCTCTCCATTGGTCGCGAGCTTCATCTTTATCAAATATTTCTTCACAGTTACCTTGATGCACCTGATTTTCGATCCACTTTACAAATCTTTTGTGCTCTCCTGGTGAACTAAACGAATGAATTTCTTCCCAATGGCATTCTAACTTCATCTTATCCAACTGGGGTTCAAAGGGTTTAATTTCATACCCGCTTCGATTACCGCCATTGACGTTGCCACAGTTGAGGGTGATGCTCATGTCCGTAGCGACGCTGCGGCTCTTGTTTTTGTTAGACAAGGTATCTCGAACATTTTCAAAGTTTATTTCGCGGCCCCAATATACCGAATAACTTTATTCTTTTTTTCGAGAGAATATCCACCTGACTACTTCTGACTGCCTCTCATAGGTTGGAGGCATATTTGAGATTATCTCGCCGATCACCTTCTTATTGCTTTGAGGAGCTAAGAAATTGGACACGGAGTCTATTTGTACTCCCATATCTTCAATAATATCTTCAGCATCTTCTCGAAACTCATGTTCGTTCAAAACGTAGAATCTTAATACCCAAGGACCAGACGGGACATAATGCAACTGTACATGAAGTAGATTAGTAGTGATATTTCCGAGCATTGCTTGGCACACACAATGTGTGAGCCAAGCCCAATCACTCAAAGACGGTTTCATTAATTTATTGCTCCCCAATTCGGATTTATTGGAACTACACTTGGCTTCTTAGTCCCTTTTATCAGAAAGACATTTGATGGTTGATCCAGATGTCCAGAACCGAGATTGTTGTTAAATCCGGTTACACCTTCATATCTCACAATGGGTTGTCCTTGGTTGTTTGTCCCCAAAAATTCAACCCTTCCCGAGCTAACAGCATCAAGAACATTCTGAGCATCTTCGATACTATTGAAGTAACCTCCTTGACCTCTACCTTCCCATTCTTTCCGGTTCTTGATGTGACGAAACTGTTTTTGCAAAGAAATTAAGTCCGCTATGGTTGAAAAGTCAAAGTCATTCCCTTCGGGATTCGGGTCTTCATCGTTGGGATTCGGCTGGTTATTGTCTTCTAATTCGTCATCATTCCAATCTGGACCTCCGTTATCACCAATGCCCCGATCCTCTTCATTCTCAGATGTAAGCACAATTCTCCCATCTGACAGGACTACAGCTAACCCCAAAGCGATTAAGGTAACCGGGCTTTTTTCGATTAGCCATTTGCTCAGCATGTCTGCGTAACCCTCGGCAACCTTAGGTGGGATACGCGTAACTGGCATACCTGCAACACCGCCGATAGCACAGGCTCGCATAACGGCTTGTGCATGCGCAGACGAAATGAGTAGATCCCATATATTCCAACTCGATTGTGTCGGAGCAGATCCGCAAAGAAGAATTTGCTTTTGGATTTCAGGGTTATCTAGATAAGGAGCAACCTCTTTTGCTACTTGCTGTTCATCTGGAGTAAAGATTTCTTCTTCTGCGAACGCCTCAATTTGCTTTTGTGCAAAATCAGATAGTTTTTCCCCCGCTTCGATTGCTGCCTTTACCGCTGTATCTGATACATAGACGCCGACGTAGTTTTCCTCGTCCTTTGTGACTTCCTGCGCGAGGTTGACATCGCGGTTGAGTTCATCGACGCTCTCGGTCTCACCGCTGTCCTCAAGCTCCTGCTGCCTGTCCTCATCACGGATGATGATCTCACCTTCGCCGATTGTGGCGCGGGTGATCTGGCGTTTGTCGCGGTTGGCGTAGCTGCCCTCAAACTGCCCACCGTAGGTCGTCTCAGCCTTGGTTTCCTGGCTGTCGGTCTGATCTGAGGTATTGTCAGGTTGACCATCAGACTGGGTATCCGGCTTCTTGTCCGTATCCTTCGCCCCCGGCACCGTGAAGTTGACGCCGATAGAGCCACTGAGGTTGGACTGCTTGTCGTGATCGTCGATATCGCTGAAGGTGAGTGTGCCGGTGGAAAGGGTTAGGTCGTCCGTATCTGACGCAATCAGTCCGCCTGTGAGATCCGTGTTGCCAGCCACATCAATCTCAAGGGTTTCTTCCGTGACAATACCGGTTTGCTCGGTGACCCAGGCTCTTGAGCCTTCGCCTTTACTGCCATTGACGCTAAGATTGCCGGAAACATCGCCTGTGAAGATGTCCACCGAGATCCCACCGGAAGCGCCTGCTGAGGAGGACGAGTTGCTGCCGGTATCCTGAATGCTCTCGATGTTCAGATCACCACCAACATCCAGATCGGCCGTCTTAGCGGTGACTTGCGCACCTTTGAGCGTGGTGTCTGCACCGGACGTCAGGTCCAGATTGCCTGCAACATTCAGTTTGCTGTTGGTTTTATAAGTCTGCTCGCTTTCGTGCTTGCCGTTTTGAATGCTGGCATTGACCCCGGCACTAACAGAAATGTCACCTTTCCGGCTGATCCCTGCTGTGACCGAGATCCCTGCGGATTTAGACGAGTTCTTACCGGAACTTGCCATGGTGTTGTCGGCAGCCTCAAGGGTGATCTCACCGCCCGCATCCAGAGTCGCATCCCCGCCCACATCAATTTGAGCGCCTTCACTGGTGATGTCCTCACCAGCTATCAGTGTCAGGTCATTGCCAGCATTGAGCACAGAGACTTTCGCAGCAGAGCTTTCCTCGTGCGATCTGCTCTTTTCACTGGAAACAGTCAGGCTATTGGAGACACCGGCAATGGTGCCGCCGTTCTGTGCTATATCGACAAGAGTGTTGGCCGAGTCTGCCGCCTTCACAGCAGCAGAAACTGCAGTGATCGCCTGATATCCGACATTGCCCTTGCCAGCTGTTGCAGCCTTTGGCGTCTCCACCAGTGTTTTCACTGCACCAGAAACGTTTTCAAAAACACTGACGCTGAGAGCAACTGTATCAACCCGGTGGCTCTCGGAGTGCTCATAATTATCATTGACGGCTTCAAGGTTGATATCGCCTCCAGCTGTCACGCTGAGGTCATTGTCAGCATTCAAGACAGCAGCGGTGGAGTTCACATCCTCACCAGCCTTGATGGTGATGTTCTCACCGGAGACAGAGGACACCACGTTGGTGGTCACATCTGTGTTGAACTTGTGCTTTTGTGATTTGTAGCCAACTGTTGCGCTTCCCCCGCCAACCTCTGCAAAGAAGCCATGGCTTTTCTTCAGCACATCTTCCTGGAACGTGTTTTCTGCGGTGTTCAGATTGACGTCTTTGGCTGCTTCCAAAGTGACATCTGCCTCACTGGAAATCGCAGAAGCAGTGATGTCGACTGAACCGCTGTTTGATTTGATGTCCAGATCATCGACAGTTGCGACCACCGTTCCCACCTGTTCGGTGCTGGACGTCTCCCGGCGCCGGGTTTTGCCGGACAGAAAACCCTTATGTTTTGAATTGCTGAAGCTATACGTGCTTTCTTCCAGCGCGGAGATGGTGACATCACCATTAGCCTCTATGGAGGCGGTGCCATCACTGGCAATCAAAGCGCCTTCAAGCGTGATGTCTTTTTCTGACTTCAGCTTCAGATCATCTGCCACTTGGATGGAAGAGGTCACATACCGGGTCTTGTCTTCAACACCAACACGGTGAACACCATTGCCTTTGGTCTCAAAGTCAAAGTGAGACCTGGCTTCAACACCCGTGACTTTGAGATTGCCGCCGGTGCCCACTTCCAGTGTCCCACCACTGGACAGATCTCCACCAGCGACCAACGTGTCGCCGGTGCTCTTCAGGATCAAAGAGTTTTCCGCCGAGACCGAACCGATTTCCCGCACAATGGTGCCAACACGGTCCTGACCATTGCCGGTGGTTGTGATGAGTGTCTCAACAACAATCTCATTGGCGGCCAGTTCGACAGTTTCACCGGAGATTGTGCCAGAACTGTTGGTCAGTGTGCCCTGGGCGGCGATCAGGACGTCTTTTTTGCCTGAAATCTTCCCGCGTGTGTTGATGACCTCACCTGCGCTGAGATTGACGCTACCAGCAACAATAATCGCCCCATCCGTATTCCGCCGGTTCTTCGCATCGGCAAGATAAAGGCGAGGAACCAGAGCTTCATGACCTGCAATAACGGTTTTTTCGTACCAGACAATGTCTTGTGTCAGCTGTGCGACTTGTTCTGCATTTAAAGAGATCCCGTAGCCAAGGTCCAGATCTTCAGCAGCTTCTGCCGCATTGTGCATGAGCTCGCGGACCTGATCGGCATCAGATCCAACCCCATCGGAAATCCAGCGATCACCAGTTGCAGCAATGACCTGGTCCGTAATCAGTCGGGTATCAAAATACGGATCGCCCAATGACTGTCCGTAGTGATCCAGACTTTGAATGCCGAGCTTTTCGGCAAAGTAGGGCAGGCCAAAGAAACTGGTCTGATCGACGAACTCAAAGCGGGTCTCAATCAGATAGGTTTTATCATCCTGCGCAGGTGTGAACAGCTGCGGATTGGTGGTCAGACCAAGCGTGCGCAGAAAATCCTGACCAGAGGTCTCTCTCGGATTGAGGGTGTCAGGGTCATCTAGATCAAGGTTGCCAAACTCAAGGTCATCAATGGAGCCCAGACCGGGTATTAAAGGTGTCGGTGCACTGATCGTTGAGCCATCAAGGCTGTCGCCTTTGGTGAGGCCAGTCGTATTTGTCTGCAGGATCTGCGTGTTATTGGCTAAAGTATAACTGCCTGAATTTTGCGAGGCCTCATCGGTATCTGCAGCCTCTGCACCAACCTGGCCATCTGCATTAAGTTCGCCTTGTTTTGTGACACCTTGTGTCTTTGGCTGTTCCCCGCTATTGGCGAATATGAAGCCGTCGGAGTTTTCAGAAGCCTCATCGGCATCTGCCTCCTCCGTGCCAACCAACCCAGCGGTCTGCGAGCCAAGTTTGCCTTGCTGCGTGATGCCTTGTGCGCCTGAGCCGGTTGCAATGCCTGAAGAACTTTCCAGATTTAAGTTAGAGGTTGTAACGTCATCTGCAGCCGTATTGGTCAGCGTGCCGGAAAGATTGCCGCTCAGCGTACCACCTGCATGGATAATGCCGGGAGCTGCGGCAACGGTAGAAGTTTCAACCGTTTTCTGATCGGATTTTTGAATATAGCCAAGCCAGCCAAAACCCCTGTGCTCTCTTCGGGAGTTATAGCTGAGCTTTACACCATATGTTCTTGATGCTGAAACGCCCTTGTTTTCAAGGCTTCCACCGCTAATTGACAGATCAACAGCTGCATTTATTTGACTATTCTCGTTGAGGATTGACCCTGCATCAATCGTGATATTGCCAGCTCCAGCGAAAATTTTTGCAGCAGACGTTTTATACTCAATCTCTTCTTGTTCAATGTAGACAATCGCCTGCCCGCCCGTCGGAACCCTATGTTCTTCATCAGGAGAGAGAACATTCCAGCGCTCAAGGTGATCTTTGTAGGGATCAAACTCATTTTTATTCTTAGGGGCATATTCTTTCCACCAGTCAGGATTCCAATCTTCTGGACGTGCGCCCTTATCTTCCAGAATTCGCTCGATTTGCACGATATCTGGAAGAAACACGTAACCGGTACCACCTTGCCTATCGAATAAATTACCAAGAGTGTAATTTGAAGCCGCTCCAGAATTTCTATAAAAAGATCGATTGTCGTTTATCCATTCAGGCGGGTACGAACGATAGATATAATTATTTGCGTACTCATATGTTTTGAGTGTTTTTTCGACCTTCGTGAGGTTTTGCAGGTCTTGGGTGCGCAAGGTGATGTCACCCTCAAGAGACTCAATTCCACCACCATTATGGTTGAGAAGCTGGGTGCTGCGTGTGCCGACACTCTGGCCTTCAATGGTCAGGTTTCTCTTGGCAAGAATGAGCCCACCGTCATTGTCGAGCGTGGTGCTGTGCAGCTCTAAATCCTGACCACTGACCAGAGCCCCTTCATTGTGAATATTGTCGGCATTAAGGGAGAGTGTGCCTGACCTGCTTTGCCAAACAGCATTTTCTTCAATGGAGACATCGCCGGTTGTGGTGAAGGTAAATCCGGTACCTCCAGAGAAAAGACCGTTGTTGACAACGGTCCGTCCAGAAATTGTAAGTTCGCCCAGGCTTTCCAGCCGCGCAGAAGCAGCGTTGGTCAGTGACGCATCAGCGGTATTCCTGAGTGTGACAGTTGTGCTACTTGAGGAATTGATCGTGCCGTCATTGTTAAGAGTTTTGGCTTGAAGGCTTACCGTACCATTGGACAAGATCTTTGCTGTTGGTCCGTTGGTGAGCGTGTTGCTTGCTCTAAGGCTTAAGGCGCTACCAGCGCTGATTTTGCCGGTGTTGGAGAGAGATCTGGCATCGAGTGTGAGCGTATCTGCGTAAATTTCTGCTGCGCTTTTAACACTTACGTCCTTGGTAAGGGTTGCAGAGAAGAGCTGATCTGAAACAATCTTGCCACCTGCGCTGATGGTCAGAGCCTCGCCCTCAAGGATCATGTCTTTTGCGCTCTCAAGCGAACCAGACACGCTCAGCAGATCAGTTGTCAGATCCAAACTTCCTTGAGAAAGAACCTGCCCACCAGTCGCAATCACCACAGCGCCATCAGCATCAAGGGTCATATCAGCAATGCTGATAAGAGAACCGGCTCCCGAATAATCATCAAATTCTGCAAGGAGGGAACTGCCACTATAAAGACTTCCCGTATTGATCAGATCGCCCTGAAGCGCGAGTTTGAACCCATACTCACCTGTACGGCTGTCTTTTCCAGCAAGGTTTGCCTTCACACGGCCAGAGTTGGTAAGAGCGCCTGCACGAGCTGTCAGCGTGATCGCATCGTTAGCCTCAAGAAGGCCCGCATTTGAAAGACTGTCTCCGTCCAGTTCCAGCGTTGCCAGAGACGTGATCGTCCCCGCCGTTTTAACCTCAAGCTTTCTACTTGCCTCAAGTAGCATTTTCCCTTCGGAGAAAAGGGCTCCTGCAACTGTCAGGTCCTGGGCAGCAGAAAGACGCAAATCATGCCCTGACTTTAAATCAGCATCAGCAACAAGGTTCAGATCCCCACCACGGGCTGTTATTGCCACGCCCTGCAGCCCCTTAAGCTCTCCTCCCAAAGACATAGTGCTGGCGCTAAGGTCAAGCGTTTCCTGTGCTTTTGTCTGAACCTGATTTCCGTGTTGGTTGAAGCTGCCTGCTGCATCAAGAGTGAGAGCGCCAAGGGAGATGATCTTACCCTGATGATCAACGTCACCAGCAGAGGTCAGGGTCAAATCCCCTTGCTTTGACTGAATGATACCCGCAGAACCAACGGCCAGATCACCACTGAGGCTTTCAAGTGCAGTGGCATCCCCGCTTAAGGTCCCGTTTGTTTCAATGCTGGCTGCACTCATGTCCAGAAGGCCAGATACAGAAACAACGCTGCCCGTGCTCTGAATCAGATTTCCAGATGCATTGATGATCGCATCGCCGCTTTGAGTGGCCATGCTGCCTGAGAGGATAAGATCCGTATCCGCATCAAGTGCGAGGTAAGTGGCTGCCTGGGTGATCCCGCCCAGCTGGACCCGTCTGGTGCCTTTTATATCAACAAAGCTGGCAAAGCTGACCATCTGGCCGGAGCTGGTCTGGGTGAAGGCACCGGTTTTAGCCTCCACGTTCAAGTCACTTTGAGCCTGCAGCACGCCAGTGTTTGCGATTTCGCCAGCTATAATGTTTAAATTGGTATCAGAGCGAACAAGAGACGTGGCGCTTGAGTTATTCAGCTTGCCACGAAGTTGCAGGTCAAGACCTTGCTCGCCATAAATCTGACCAGCATTTTCCAGATGAGTACCAGCACTCAGGCCGCGCAATGTAAGTTTTCCATAGTTACTGGCAACTTTGCCGCTGGCTCCAATGCTGGATGTACCTGCTTTCGTCAATGTCAGATCCAGATTACCGTTGCTCAGGATCTCGCCGTTAGTGTCAAGCTGTCCAGCTTTCAGGACCAGTGTATCCGGGGTAGCGATTGAAGCTGTAGCATCGCTCATGTGAACGGTGGCATCAGCCGTGATACTCAGCTCGCTAGCCCCATAAAGCGTTGCAATACGCCCAGCTACCTGTTTCCCGATGGAAAGGTCCTTGCCAACCGATAGTGTGCCTGCGCCCAACGTCTGTAAATAACTACCGTCCTGAAGCGTGACATTCCCCGTTGTGGTTAAGGTGAAATCAGAGAGCGATGCCAAAGTACCAGCATTATCAACCGAGGAGAACGTTCCGGTAAAGTCGCCGTCAGATAACACACGTGCGTTGTCACTGATTGTCAAAGTGCCAGCATTCAAGAGCATATCGCCAGTGCTCTCAAGCAAGCCAGCAACATTCAATCCAGCGGCCTTCAGATCCAGATCACCTTCGGCGATGACTTGCCCGCCGGAACCAATGGTCATCGCCCCAGCTGTCTTAAGCTCCATGTCTGCGATGCTGTTGAGGGAACCGTTTCCTGAGTAGCTGTCAAATTCAGCAAAGACAGAGCTGCCGCTGTAAAGTGTGCCTGTATTGACCAGGTCGCCCTTTAAGGAGAGTTTTAAGCCATATTTACCGCTGCGCTCATCCTTCCCGAGCAGGTTGGCCTTTACGATACCAGAGTTTGTCAACCCACCCTCATGGGCTGTAATTGAGATCGTATCATTGGTCTCCATCAGGCCTGATGATGCGAGACGAGCAGCCTCAAGAGAAATGGATTTGGCACTGGAGAGCTGCGTGCTATCTGCAATATTAAGAGCTTGTGCGGCGACAAAGTTCATGTCTCCTGCTGAATAAAGCTCTGCTCCTTTAAGGATATTAAGCGCACCGTCGCCCGCACTTAAGCTGACGTTTTCCAGACCTGTAACCTCACCAGCAATCGACACGCTTGCCGCGCTGATATTAAGGGCAGCTCTGGCACTTGTCTGCGCCAGATCACCACGCTGCGTGTAGGCTTGCGCTGCATTGATGGAGAGCTGACCAAGAGAGATGATCTTGCCCTGGTGGTCAATAGCCCCAGCAGAGGTGAGGGTCAGATCGCCTTGTTTTGACTGGATGATGCCGGCTGAACCAATTGCAATATTACCACTCAGGCTTTGAACGGTTGTGGTCGCCCCGCTCAGTGTTCCGCCAACCTCCAGACTGGCCGCCTCCACATCCATCTGCTTAGTGGTTGAGATCACACTGCCTTGTGCCTGAGTGAATACCTGGGACGCGCGTATAACGGTGCCTCCATCTAACGAGGCCACACTTCCAGAAACGGTAAGATCCTTTCTTGCATCAAGTGCGAGGTAGGAGGCCGCTTCTGTAATACCTCCCAGCTGGAGCGAGTCAGCTGCATCAATGTCAACAAAGCTGGCAAGGCTGACCATTTGGCCGGAACTGCTCTGAATAAAAGCGCCAGATTTAGCTTCCACGATCAGCTCATCTTGAGCCTGCAGCGTGCCTGCTGTTACGATCTCATCAGCGTTGATATTTAGTTTGGCCTTTGAGCGAATGAGAGAGGCCGCGCCTGAATTTTCCAACTTACCGTTAAGACGTAAGTCAAGATCTTGCTCGCCATAGATCTGGCCAGCATTTTCCAGATGAGTGCCAGCGCTCAGGCCGTGCAGTGTAAGTGTCCCATCGTTGCTGGCAATTTTACCGCTGCGACCAAGGCTGGACGTACCTGCTTTTGTCAATGTCAGCTCCAGATTGCCGTTGCTCAGGATCTGGCCGTCATTGGCAAGCCTTCCAGCTTTGAGGGCCAGTGTATCCGGGGTGGCGATTGAGGCGGTCTCATTGCTCAAGTGAACGGTGCCATCTGCCGTGATACTCAGCGCGCCAGCCCCGTAAAGTGTGGCGATATGCTCAGGAGATCGGGCTCCAACAACCAGATCACCGCCAACCTTAATGAGACCTGTACCAGAAGATTTAAGATAGCTGCCGCCCAGAAGCGCAACACTACCGGAACTGGATAAAGTAAAATCAGAGAGTGAAGCTAAAATGCCTGCGCTTTGGGCAGACGCAACGGTTCCGGTGAAGCTTCCTCCAGAAAGCACCTGCGCGTTGTTACTGATCGTCAATGCGTCGGTGTCCAGGATCATATCGCCTGAGCTCTCCAGCAAACCAGAAACGCTCAGCCCGGAAGCCTTCAGATCAAGGGCACGTTTTGAGAGGATCTCTCCGCCAGACCCGACGGTGACATCTCCTTTGGCCTCAAGCTCCATGTCTGTCAGGCTGTTGAGGGAACCGGTTCCTGAGTAATTGTCAAAAGCAGCAAAGAGAGTGCTGCCACTTGTCAAAGTTCCCGTATTGACCAGATCACCCTGGAGCGAGAGCTTCAGACCATATTCTCCTGTGAGCCCGACCTGTCCATTCAAGTTCGCTTTTATGGTGCCTGAGTGGATCAAGCCGCCTTCTCGGGTGGTAATTGAGATCGCATCATTTACCTGGATCTCACCAGAAGTGACAAGGCTCGCACCTTCCAACTGCATTGCCTCAATGCTGGACAGACTTGTGTTAGCTGCAATGTTCAGTGTTCGTGCCGCCGTTAAAGACATGTCCTTTGATGCAAACAATTCTGCGCCGGCGAACACGTTAAGATTACCTTCGCCCGCTGTGATCGTAACGCTGTCCAGTCCTGTGACTTCGCCAGCTAACGAGATATCTGCTGCACTGATATCAAGAGCAGCTTTGGCTTTTGTCTGGGTCAGATCTCCGTGTTGTCTGTAGCTGCCGTCTGCATCTACCGTGAGTTTACCAAAGGAGATCACTTTGCCCTGATGGTCAAAGTTGCCTGCAGATGTGATGGTGAGATCACCTTGTTCAGCCTGAATGGTGCCTGTGTTTCCAAGAAAGGTATCGCCAGTTAAGCTCTCAACACTCGTGGTCGCACCGTTTAGTGCGCCATCACTATCAATGCTGCCAGCTTGAACATCTAAAAGACCAGATGCAGAAATGGTACTTCCATTTGTCAGCGCAAGAGCATCACCCACACGGATCGTTGCCGCACCACCTAGGGCAGCAAGACTGCCTGTGACGGTTAGGCTGTCCTGACCATCCAGAGTCAGGCCTGTTGCCGCTTGTGTCACACCTGCCAGCTGAGTGTGACTTGTGCTATCTAAGTCAATAGACCCGGCAAGGCTGACCATCTGGCCAGAACTGGTTTGTGTAATGCCGCCATTGCTGGCTTCAACCTTCAGCTCATCGTTGGCCTGAAGCGTGCCAGTGTTTTCAATGGTCTGTGCGACAAGGCGTAGAGTCTCGCCCGAACGGATGCGCGCGGTAGAGGTATTGTTGGTGAGCGTACCAGTCAATCTGACATCTATGCCTTGCTGTCCATAAAGCTCTCCGGAGTTGATCAGGTGAGTATCCTGGCTCAAACCTCGAACGGTCAAGGTGTTATTGCTTGCCAGTCTGCTGGTTGCCTCAAGGTTGGAGGTGCCTGCATTGGTCAAGGTCAGGTCCAGCGTGTCTGCGCTGAGGATCTGCCCGGCCACATCAAGGCGTGCTACATCTATCTCCAGCGACTTAGCACTTGATATACCTGCGCGCTCATCTGTAAGGATCAGTGCGCCGTTTAGTTTAAGATCAAGGGCTTTGCCGCTATAAAGTGTGGTTGTCCGGTGTAAGGCTTTGGCTCCAACACTCAGATCCCCACCAATTGTGAAGGTTCCGCGTCCTGAAGAGCGAACATAGCTGCCATCTTCAAGCCTCACATCCCCATCACTTGTAAGGGAAAGGTTACTCAAAGAAGCAAGCAAGCCTGCATTTTGAACGGAAGACGATGTGCTGATCAGATTGCCCTTAGCAATAACCCGTGCACCACTGGAAATGGTCAGAGCGCCACTTTTAAGGCTCATTGCCCCGGCACTTTCCAGCGCTCCCAAGATGGAAAGCGCTGCTGCTGAAGTCAAGTCCAGAGTGCCTTTGGCAAGCACTGATGCTTGTTCAAGAAGGCGTGCATCCCCAGCCTTAACAGTCAAGTTGCCGTCTGTTTCCAACGCCTTACCAACAACGAGCGTACCTTTTGAATTCAAAGTGACAGTATCTTTTGCAAAAACATCTGCCAACAAAGATATCTGCCCACCAGTAATGCCCAGATCGGATTTGGAAAGAAGCCCTTGTGTCTCCTCACCAAGAACGACTGCATCTGCGGCATTGATCAGGATTGATCCGGCGCTTAGCTTGCTATTTGCTCCTGAGACAGAGTAACTCTTTGCTGTAATAGTAGCTTTGCCTTCGGCACTCACTCTGCCTTGCTGATTGATGGTTTTTGCCTGTAAAGAAGCATTTTTTCCGGCACGAAGAACAGTATTCGCACCCAGCTGTAGGTCTTGCCGGGCTGTGAGTGTGAGTTTACCTCTTGCTTCAAGAGCCTTGCCTTCCCGATCAATCCCAGCTGCAATATCCCGGCCATTTGCCAGGATGTTACGGGCACTCAGCGCAATATCCCCAGCAGCTGCAACCACAGTTTCTGGAGAAAGAACAAGATCACCTCCAGCTTTAAGCTCCACAGTATCGGCGGCGTAAACAACCGAACTGTTACGCACCTCCACATTCTTCCTGGAAACCACGCGTGTGGGACCAGCACTATTTACGCTTCCCAGCGAAATCTTTCCGGATGCATCAAGTGTAAAGCCGCCACTGGCAGCGACAACGCTGTCGGGCGCACGCACGCCGACGCCGTCTTCGGTCCCAACCAGCGTGATCTTGCCTGCATACATGCCGCCCAGAGCTGAGGAATCGATGCCAAACTTAGGTTTGTCAGAGCCATCATCAGCGCGAGCGGTGATGTTGCCCGTTGCAGGATCATAGGTATTGCGTCCTGCAAACAGGCCCAGATAATCGCCTGCATTGATCTGTCCATTGACCTCAATGCTGCGTGCAACGATATCAAAGTAGTCTGTTTCCTGAGCGCTCAGGCCGTTGGGACCGATGGTAACAGAGCCTTGATCGACAATGATCTCTTTAAGTATTCCGTTCTCAATATGAGGAACACCGGTTGAAAGAGTTGCTCTGGGAATATTAATGAACCCGCAGCCATTACAGGTCATGCCGTTGGGATTGACGAGGATATAACTTGCTGCCTGACCGTGAACCTCGGTCGGTCCTTGCAGCAAGGACCGATTTGAGGAGGTCACCTCGTTTAAGATGAGCGAGGCCGCACCGTTTTTAAGGTTGGGATTTTGCTCGATGATCCCGCCAAGATCTGACGGGCTCATCTGGATGGAATTATTCAGGATCAGACCGTCTTTGCCCACATTGAAGTCAAGGAACTTGTTGTGTGACAGACCTGAGCTGGTGGGCGTAACGATGTTGACCACTGGCACGCCATTAGGAGCTTCCAAAACACCTGGGGTATTGGAATTTGGATCAGGTGTGAGGCTTTGCGCGTAGGCTGGGATAATGCCTTGAGTAAGAAAGGCTGCACAAAAAAACGAATTCAAAAACTTCTTCATGACAAACCTTAATGATCAAAATTGTGCGCTCAGGCGTAGTTGCGCCCGGACAAAACCGCGCTGCGGAGCAGAGACAAACTCGGGATGATAAAGTGGGCGCTCATAGGCAAGTTGGCCGGATAACAAACCACCAGACAGGCGCAGTCCTAAAACACTACCCGCCATTCCCCCGCCTTCATTGGGATCGTGACCATCAAAGGCAATCCGGCCACCATCAAGACCTGCAAACAATTGTGGCCGGCCAAGCGCTTTCTGCAAAACCTGCGGAAACGAAGAAACATCCGGAGACCAGGTCATCTCAGATTGCAGATACCCGCCAATGTCGCCTGACAGGCTGTCATCACGAAACCCGCGTACACTGCCGGGACCACCAAGACCAATCCGCTCGCTGGCAACCAGAGTATGTGACGATGCTGAGGCGAAGCCTTTGAATGATAGCCCTATTGGACCATTTGGGGTTTGCCAGCCCTTGCGCCATGAGGCAGATAGCTCCACTTCGGAAAACTGACCTCTTGGCGTTTTATCACTGAAAATAGTGTCAGAGTGTGCAGCAAACGCATCAATGCCCTGACGCCAGGATAATTTGACGTTTCCGGCCCCTTGAAAGACCTGGCCTGTCCATGCTGCGGATATATCGACAATAGAAAGCCGCTTGCTGGAGGCATCAATGTATCTGCCAGTGACGAAGTTGCGGCTTTCTTTCAAAGTAAGACCAGCGCTCAGCAGAAATTGATTGGTCTTATCGCGATAGGCAACAAAATCGGCACCCATACGAGCTTCCCAACTGTCTCCGTTGTAATCAAAGCTTTGAACTGCAGAAGTCACCTCTGAAGCGTATTGCTGGAAGGAACCACTCATGGACAGCGTCAGATAATGCCAGGGAATAGAAGCATACCCATTGATAGAGCGCGAATAGACATTGCGATCCAGATAATCCAGCGTGGTCTTTGCACTGACCGTCAAGCTCTCATAAAAGCCCAGGGCATCTTCAAGAGTAAGAGATCCAGAGAGTTGATGGCGTCCTGTTGACTTTGAGCCTTCGTTATTGAGCTGAGTAGATATATTGGCTGCGTAGGTGTCTTGAACATCAATAAAGACCCGGCTGCCGCCGATCGCATCCCCCGGCTCAATTCTGATTTTGGCAGTTTTGGAGCCCAGACGGTTGATTTGATCAAGCCCTTGCTCAAAGTCGCGAATATTAAGGATATGTCCCTGTCGGTTGCCTGTAATTTGCAGAGATCTGGCGCGTTTAGTATCACCTTCCAAAATGACCACTTCATCAACGTTACCTTCGACAACCAAAACTTCCAGTCGTCCTACAGAAATATCCTGAGGCTTCAAATAAGCCCGCGATGTGACAAACCCTTTTGCAATATAATAGTTTGTGATCTGCCGTAGAACGTTCTGCAAACCAACCGAGCCAAGGCACCTTCCTTCAAAAGAGATAAGTTCGCTTTTGAGTTCTGATACAGGTTCCTTGAGTTCACCAAGCAGCACGATCTCCTGGACATCAAAACAAGCACTCTCTTGCCCTGATAGCAGTTCTAATTTTTGAGATTTTTGCCGACTGACCTGCTTATGATCACCAAGTATCCGTTCTTGTTCAAGGCGGCGCTGTTCCTGTTCGCGTATGATAATGTTTTCCTGATCCTTCAGAATCTGATCAGGAACTGGCTGTGCCCGGGCAATATTTGAGGCAACACAAAGAGACAGAATAAAGGGTGCAACAAATTTGCGCAGAAAAATCATGAAAACAAACAGACTAATGACAGCAATGAGAAGCTTAGGACGGATTAGAAAGAGCGTTCAGGCGCGCAAAAGCTGCAGAAAAGCCAGACAGAGACAACTCAATTGAGACTGGTTGCTGAGAAGAGATGGACTTGAGCGTTAATGTCAGGTTCTGACCAGTCTTAAGCTGCTCAGTAAGCGCATCGCTCAGTTCAACTGGAGCAAGACACCCAGCAGGCAGGCACGTTGAAAAGGCAAGCCCCTCAAAAGCCGCTTGCTCATCAATCTTTGCATTGATCCCGGCATCAAGTTCCAGACCAAAAGGCAAGATTAATGTTCCTGTCACTGGAGCTCGACCAGCTTGCTTATCAATCACAAAGGCTAATACTCGTTGTCCGGATTGTTTGGATGATAATTCCTGCATCATCTGGCAGGTCTGCTTGCCTTCAACCGGAACACAGCGTAGCGTCCAGTCCTTGTAAGTTTCCACTTGGGAACTCGGCAGCTCTTGTGCAAATGAAGGTGTTGCTGACATAAGCCCAAGTGCCAACAGTGCGGACAGTATCTTATTCATCGAAAATCCATCATCCAAATAATGATTTGCGCATTTACGCGTGCGGAAGATGACCTTCTGATGTGGGAACCGTCAATTAAATAATTAAATGCAAATTTAACTAAATAGTCAAAATCAAATCCATTTATTCAAAATTACTTAAATATTCAACACGCCAACTATTACTGGTTATATTTGTTGAACTAAGTGAAAAATAATCACCTACCAGAACTAACCTTTCCTAAAGCCTCGAAGGCAAGAATTAACTGGCGAGTCGCCAGCACCAGCATCAATGAAAAGAATAAGCATCACGCAGAAACCTGACGAGTATGGATTGTGATCTGGCCCTCACCACTGATGGAGGCTCCTCAAAATGGCGCTAGACAAACATTAAGCAATCTAATGTTCTCGGTTTTGGTCAGCATCGGAGCTATGAGTTCATAAGGTCGCAAGCAACACATTCCACTGAGGAAAACCTGCCAATAGCTTGTTCACTAATTGTTCTTCAAGGTGGCCATATAGGCCCAGTTCCCTCGAAGCTGCAAAAGTGGCAGGATTTCAGTCAGTGAGGCGGGGTTGTCTTCTTGATCCTGTCTATTGTCGCGACGCCGACGTTAAAATGCCGGGCAATCCCGCGAATGGACTGCCCGCTCAGGAGCATGGTGCGCACCTGCTCCTGCTGATGCGGGGTCAGCTTGCTTTTGCGACCAAACTTGACGCCGCGCTTTTGAGCAGATAGGCGTCCTTCTTCGGTGCGGTCTTTGATCAAGTCCCGCTCCAGCTCGGAAAGTCCTGTAAATACAGTAAGTAAGAACTTTCCCATAGTGCTTGTTGTATCAGCCCACGGCTCTCTTAAGGAGCGGAAAAGCGCCCCTTTTTCTCCCAGCTTGGCTGTGATGTCAAACAGATCATAGGTGGATCTGGCCAACCGATCCAGACTTGCAATAACAAGTGTATCTCCCGGTTCGATTTGGCCCAGCATTTTCTCAAGCTGCGGTCTTAACCGGTCAAGGCCAGTGCGTTTTTCCTGATAAATCCGCTCACAACCAGCCTCCTGGAGCTGCTGGAGCTGCGTGGCGAGATTTTGTCCCGTCGTTGAGACCCGTGCATACCCGATCAGCATGGAAATTGACCCGTTTCTACCTGACTAATTCGGAACAAAAATACGGATCTACTAACCTTATGTTTTCGCGCGAGTAAAAAATCGTTCGGTTTCTTATAAGTTTCGGAACACATCATGCAGCCAGCTCCAGGTCATGTAAGGGTAGGCGAGCTTCCATATCGAGCGGGAATTCCCCGTAAGGGTTGTAGTGGCTGTGAGGTAGTGGTGATAGGCCTGCCCAGTCCCGTTCTGTCATGCGTGCAGCCCATACCGGGTCGCTAAGTACGTCCTGAATCATGAGGGTATTGATGTAGACCATACTGGATTGAAGCAGGTGAAGACACAGAGCGGAGGTCTCCTGATCCTCAAGTCGATTGCTGGTAAACTCGCCAGCCTTACCGAAACAAATAAAGTTGTTCACGCCGTTCCAGCGTTCCACCACATTAAGCCCGCTATGTATCTCCTGACGCAGCTGCTCTGAGTTCAGATACCTGCACAGGAAAATAGTTTTGGCAGCCCGGCCGAGCTCTAATAGCGCCATATAAGTCGGGTGGGTTGACGCTCCTCTGGAAAACCGACGTAGGATAGCTTCAGGGTCGGCAGTTCGGGTATAAAGAGCCGAAGCGAGCCGGATCATCTCATGATATTGCTGTTTGATCAGATCCCAATCAATTGGCCTATTGGCAAACAAGGGGTCGATATGGCGATAGCTCTGCTCACTTTTAGGCCTTGCTCGCACCAGCTTCTGGCGGGCGATCCCCTTGAAGCGCGGCATCAGGTCAAAATCAAGTAATGTACAAAAAGCAAACGCAATGAGACTTTGGCCATGAGTGTCAACATATTGTCTGTCAACTTCCATTTCCGTACAATGATGTAGAACCCCCTCCATCATTGAAGCTACTTCGGAAGAGGAACAGCGCTTAAGTTGTGAGTGAATGCAAGTGGCGTTCGTATCGACATGCCAATAGATCATGACCCCACGACCATTATAGCGCTGATGCCATTCAGTCATCAGGTTCTGGTCCCATGCCCCGAACTGCGTGGAATCTGAGGCACAGCTGGTTGACCCATCCCCCCAGATCTCCCTTTGGCGGATTTGCATGGTTGCATTGGCAATCAGCCGTGTGGCTTGTCTGAGATTGTCCGCATGAATATACCGCCGACGCAGATACAGAAGCTCCTTGTAACTTACCCCATTCTTGCCTGCTGCAAGCGCTTTCAGGCCCATACTCGTTCCAAGTCCGTAAAGCACCAGAAGTAACCTTCGGGATAGTTCCTCACCTTTCAAATGTTGCCTGGAGGCCGTGGAACTGAAATGCTGAGAAAATCCAACTCGCAAGTCAGTTTCCTTTAATGCATCTAAAAGGCTGGTGACGGGCCAACGTTTAACAAGTTCATCGCGCAGGGCCTGAAGGTTCGGCGGTTCCGGTTGAGCTTTCAAGGGGCTAACGGAAATGCGTGCTTTATCGCCTAGCATCTTAATGCGGACCGACGAATTTCCCGCCAGGCCCTGGTCGAATTCAGTTAGAGCAGTTTGCATTTGGCCGGATAAGGTTCTTACAAATTCCTCCGCAGAAGAAGGTAAGTCCAGCTGCTGGCAGTACTCCTCCCGTTTGGCTTCGAAGTCTTGCGGCAAATCTTTAGCTGGGTCGCAAAATCGTCCGGCATTTTCCACCCAGATTTCCTTGGTGCGCAATTTAGCCCGCAGCTCATGCAATACACAAATCTCATAATTGATACGATTGACACGTTCTTGCCCGCGTGCAGAACTTTCAATAACACACTCGCGCCATTTAGGTTGGATCACGTCATCCACTGCCACCTTCTCAATTGGAAAATAGCGTGAAGCAGCGTCATGGGGACAACGAAGCAAAGAAAGGGCCTCTAGTAGCGGCTGGCACCACAGGTTGGTTGAACGGAATTCCAGCGTCGAGAGGAGTGGCATCATCATGCGCCGGTAATGTTGTGCATAAGACGTCCTAATCTTCCGATAAATGCGCTTCACATAAGCTGGCCCGTCAGAGCGATACTCTTTGACCAGATCGGCAATTGTCTGCTCCCCTACCACAGGATAGATGACTTGACGCACGCTTCCTTCCGGTTCCGCATTGGCAGCCTCTGCAATCCGAAACAGCAATGTTGTTTTACCGTTTACCTTTGTGAGTTCTCCAACAAGTTCGCTAACAACCCTTTTCTCAGCCCGGACGGCGATCTTGTGAGTGATTCCAATCAATGTTTCGACCAGGTCGTCAATCAGCTCAGTTTCTCGTTTGGCGCTGTAAATGGCCAGAAGTGCTAGGCGTGTCATCTCAGGATGCCGCCTTAATTCCCAAACATCTTCAGAACCCGCTCGTTGGCGATAGCGGGCAACCAATGCTGTAGGAAATTTATCAAGGAAACCTGAAGGCAGGCCGATCTGCCGGATCAACTGAAGCCGATCAATAATCGTCAATATCGATTCTAGGCTGGGTTTACCCGGTCCAGAGCGTAGACGCGAAAATTTTGAGGGACGTGGCGTGGTATCAAGCAGGTCATTCAGCGCAGTGCAAGCGCTGTCTGTAAGAGCCCCAACAATGCTCTCAAACAGCTCGATCTCAAAAATACGCTCTGCCTCTCCAAGCAGGCGCTTTAATGCTTTTGCCTTTGGTAACTCGTAGCGTTGTGTTGAAAACCAGGCTTTAACCTCTGCTGTCACTCTGTGTGGCTCCAATGCCTGAGGCAGGAGCTCTGACAGAAGCCAGTTCTTAAAATCTTGCTTGCCGGTTTGGTCAAAACGGCGCAATTTCAAATGGGCGCGGACTTCTTGCGCATAGTCTCGCATGCTGCGTTTTAGAGCTTGCTCATTGTCCAAGCGCTCAAAATTTGCTGATACCTGAGCGGCAAGAAAGTCAATAACCTCAGTAGAAACACTCGACAATGAACTCGGGAAACGCGCATAAAGCTGATAATGTTTGAGCATATATGCAAACAAAACTCGCCCAACCGCAGAGCGACCTTTAAGCAGCTGAATTTCCTCATCTGAAAGAACCCAATGCTCACGCAGTTCAGCCCCTGACCATACCCGCTTCAATGTCCACTCCAATATATTTTCGGAACATTAATGCGGATCAAATCAAAATTGTCAACTCAAAGTACAATTTCTAAAATTCTGCCACTTTTGCAGCTTCGAGGGAACTAGGCCAACCTGCGTAGCTATGGCTTTTTTGATCTGTCGTGCGAGAGAAAGTGCTTGGTCGAGAGAGGCTGTTTTGCCGCCTAAGGCAACCTGAAATTCATCAACGGATCTGACGTATTCAAGCTCAGCCATGCTATCGACGACACGCGCTATTTTTTGATTGACCTTGACATATAGCGGATGACG
>NZ_LMCG01000052.1:0-41089 GCF_001623065.1 Pseudovibrio sp. Ad46
ACCGCAATGAGAGTTGGGCCAACCTTTGAAACTGGTATCAACGATCTAAATTTGCTCCTTCCCTTAGGGAAGTCATTCGGTTAATTGGGGTCGGCTAGCTAGAGAGGAAATTCAACGGAAAAATCTAACTTTCCTCTCTCTATAGTAAGTCAAACCAGAATAACCTAGAGTTGAAACATCGGGCTGCTTGGCTGTCTCCAACAGCAGGCTGAATGGCCGGTGTTGGTCAAAATTGCGGTTCGACTGTAGGCTCACACCAGCGCTGAACAAGAAAATCCTACGTTTTTCTTGTAGCCCAAGAGCAAGCCTGAACAGTGCGGGTTGAACATAAGAAAACCCGTTGCGAAAAGCATCGCAAGGTTGCTTCATGCCTCTGGTCTTTTCTTGCGGGCACTCGTCAGGATGCAGGCTCCTGATCAGAGACGCTAATATATGGCATTCTCAAGCAGCACGATTCCACTTAAAACCGCTCTTCATCCTTAGCAAACGTGACAACACGAGCTGAGATATTGCGAAGCTTCAACTCTTCGACAAAAGCCTTGCAACCCGCTTCATAGACACACCGCGATTTCTAAGGCAGTCCCAGCAACAGCGAGACTTTCCATTCTCCTGTGCTCATGGCCTCCCCTACGCCTTTGACTTTTAAAAGGCGCACGAACGGGGCATTGAGATCAGCAAACACAACATGGGCTCCACCTTCCTCAAAATAATCGCCGTTCTGTTCAACAAACTCCAGTGTGGCTTCCAATGAAGCATCCCAAGCCGCCTCCAGCACCTCAGAAAATGAGATGACTTCAGCGCGGTTAATTGCTGTCTGCTTTGTTGGAAATGTGAGGATCTTGGCATTCATGTTGTGCTCCCTTGTGATCAAGAGACTTGAACGGCTTGCAAAAACCATGATGTTCATTCCGTCTCAATGAGGTCCGTTTCATTTCCCTTGCCAAACAAACGGGTGTGCGGGAGCTAGTGAGAAGAGAGGCTGTCCATAGTCTCCCGCAGCCCTAAGGGCGAGGAAGATTGTGGTCAGGCGAGCGACGATCTAGGTCACGTGAGGGCAAAGCCCTTAAAGCTGTCCCTCAGGTCAAAACGACAGAAAAGAATGGTCAGAACTTCGGCTTGTTGGAAGCTGGCATGTGGTGGGTGCGGCCATCGCTTGCCAGCTTCCAACCCATCAACAAACATGAGTGAGCTGGATTGTAAGTTCGAAGTGAGATCTGCTGATCCCGCGAAGGGCTTGCAAGCCAGGGCGCGCCGCTTTCATACTTTCCCAGATGAAGACTTTGGAGAGAGTGTGCGTCGTGGGATCGGCAGATCCCGCAGGGCACCGGCCTGCGCACGGTTAGTTCCAAATAAGACAATAAGGCGGATGAAAGCCTCCCCGCGTCAGGAGGCATTCAGGAAGGTGATGAGCTGTTCCATCTTCTCTAAAGACAGATGTTGAATTTCCAGATCACAATAAGTGCTGTCTGGCCGGATCTCGAAAGCACCGCGAGCACTGCAATCAAAGCTTTGAATAGCCTTGCGCAAACTGTACCTGCCGTGAATATTCACATGCGCTTCTGATGGAGCTGCCCGCTTGATCGCGTCTGCAATCTTGCGCTTTTTATCGTGATGATCAGCAATCGCCGCCAGTGCCTTAAAGGCCAGCGGGAACGCTGGCTCTGTGATGTGACGGTTGATCTCCTTCAGGACTTGCTCAGGATGGGATGTAAACCGGTCAGGCGCAAACGTTCGCCGTAATGCTGGCTGCTCTCCCCACGCAGCATATTCTTTCAGATTGCGCCAATAGTGACTGTCTCCCAAATCATGCCGCAGGCTGGCATTGGTTCGTATGCGGCCGCGCTCTTTCATAAAGCTGATGACCAAGGCTCCCATGGGAGCCTCAACCGTGACAAGGTGGCCTTGGGAGAGGATTGTCCCCTCCCCCTCAAACAACATTCTGGCGACCGGTAAAACCGTTTCTTCCAGTGTCATGCCGCCGCTCCAAGTGCATAGTTACGGCGACTAGGACGAGACGGGCGCGTACTGCCATGTGCGTCCCTGATATCATCCATTGAATAGGTGCCACGGCTGCGAGACTTCCATCCGGACGGGCGATAATTCCACTTCTGCTTTTTCTTGGCATACTTGAAGCCTGCCTGTTTCAGGGTCTCTTTATGTTCTCGGGTATTTCCACCCACCCACACCCATGCACCACAAATTTCAATTTCCAGCCCATCAAGATCAATAATGGCGTTAATGGCCGCGTTGAGTTCTTCGCCGTAATTACAATCGCTGTCCTCTTGGGTCTGTGTGCTGGTTGCATCGCGCAGCACATCAAAGGCAGCATTAACAAGCTTCATCATCTCAGCCCCAGCCGGATTCAGGTCTGGATGGTATTTCTTGGCAGCACCCTTGTAGGCGGATTTGATTGCCTCTTGTGTTGCACCTGAAGAAAGTCCGAGGATGGAAAGGGCGTCTGAAATTTTCATGGTGTTTGCTCCGTCTCTGGAAGGTCCGTTTCTACTTTCCTTGCCAATAAAACGGGTGAGCGGGAGCTGGTGAGGAGTGAGGCTGTCCATGATCTCCCGGAGCCTGAAAGGTGAGGAAGATTGTAGTCAGGAGAGAGACGATCTAGTTCGCGTGAGGGCGCGAGCCCTGCTGCAGAACCTCAGATTA
This sequence comes from Pseudovibrio sp. Ad46, assembly GCF_001623065.1. Classification (NCBI taxonomy): domain Bacteria; kingdom Pseudomonadati; phylum Pseudomonadota; class Alphaproteobacteria; order Hyphomicrobiales; family Stappiaceae; genus Pseudovibrio; species Pseudovibrio sp. Ad46. The sequence continues at coordinate 2,659 of NZ_LMCG01000052.1, forward strand.
AAACGACAGAAAGGAAGGGAGAAAGAAGCGCGGGAAGTTTATGAACTGTCCTATGACAGCTCGGGAGCCCATTGCAGTCATACGCCACACGATCTGCCTTCGCGAGTGCAGCAAATCGCTCGTGACCAATAACTGCCATTCAGCCTCAACCCAGTAGCTTCTGGCCAGCGTGCCACCTCAACCTCCGATAGATTTTGGTCTGCTTGTTGCTGAGTGACCATAAGCTGACACTCACGCTACCTTAGAGCAGCCTCAGCTGCAGCAAGACATCAACTTAAGATTGCTCCCACTCACCTTGTCTCTATGGGCGGAAAGTGGTCATTCATAACACTGCGAGAACTCCGGCCAGTGAGAGACCGTTGCTAGCGTCGAGGGCCACAAGCAGCCATTCGGCTGGTTCCACCAAGGGTTGAGATTGCTAGCAGCAAATCCTCTCATTCGGCTTGATAAATAACCCTTCATAACCCTTGAGTACACTAGTGTGGAGTGTGTCGTGCGAAGCGAACCAAAGACTGCACGTGTGACCAATAGTAGGGAGCACTTATATGAAATCTCGTCAATACATTCATCAAACTAAGCAGTTTGCAGAGCACTCGTCTTTTGTAAATAACACAGCAAGTAATCAATGAAGCGCTGCGCCAGTGGATTTTCTTCCTGTGCGGACAAATAACTTAAGACGATAGTTACTGGCAGCCCTGGTAGGGCGCTCTCAATCACAGGAATGTCCTCCAGCAATGCAGAGGCCGGTAGAATGGAAACTCCAAGCCCTGCTTTTATGGCGGACTGTACAGCCTGAATGGAGTTCGCAGTGATTGAGATCTTCCAGTCAGAGGGCATGGCTTCCATGGCAGAGATTGCTATAGCGCGATAGCTGCATGGTTCCTGCATCAAGATCAGTTCCAGTGGTTTATCAGCCGCAGGCAGCTGCCCGCACCAGACCAGCGGCTCCTGCCATAACTGCTTGCCGCCAGAGGCCTCTGGTCCGGCGAATACCACATCCAGCTCCCCGGCATCTAAAAGACACAACAAGTCAGCCCCGCCGCCGAGGATCAAGTTGAGATCACAAGTGGGGTGTGCTCGTTTGAAGCGGGCCAGATGAATATGTAGGTGCTGCGGTACCAGATACTCTGCAAACCCGACGCGCAGCATGCTTTGCTCCTTGGGCGCAGAAACGCTCAACACAGCCTCATCGGCCAACTCCAAAATCTTTCGGGCATAGCCGATAAAAATCTCACCTTCGCTGGTTTGGGAAAGAGAACGGCTCGTACGCTCAAATAGTTTCACATCCAACCGCTCTTCCAGCTTGGCAATTTGCAGACTGATCGCCGATTGCGTCCGCCCCACTTTTTCTGCTGCAGCGGAAAAACTACCCTCCTCAATGACAGCGATCAAAGAGCGAAGCACAGTCAGGTCCGTATCAAGTCGGAAGGGAGATCTATTGGCGTTACTCATAGGACCTATTTATTTTTCTAGTTTTACTAATTGATCGTGTTTAGCCATATGTTTCATAGAACGTCAATAATCAATAAGGAAATTTTATTCATGCTAAAATCTGTGCTGGCAGCCTCTGCTCTGTCTTTCCTCTCATTATCTGCTGTAGCTGGCGAGCCGCTTCAGTTGGAAGAAGTAGCAAAATTCTCTGAAACCCGCCCGGGTAACATCACCGTAACGCCAAACGGACGCATGATTGTCAGCATGCAGCCGTTGGATGGGCCGGCGTTGAAGGTGGTTGAAGTTCTGAAAGATGGCAGCAAGGCCCCGTTCCCAACTCAAGATTGGGCAGATGGTCCGGAAGTAGGCGAACTCGGCTTGTCTGCTGTGATTGGTGTCGACACAGACTCCAATGGCGTGGTCTGGATGCTGGACATGGGAAACGATACTTCTGCACCTCGTCTGCTGGGCTGGAACTCTGAGACCAACACGCTTCACGCAGACTTGCAGATTGACAAATCTGCTCTGACAGCAAACTCCTTCCTTCAGGACTTTGTGATCGATGAAAAACGTGGTCAGATCTATATCGCGGATATGACCCTCGGCAATCTGGCGGGGCCATCCAAGCCAGCCATCGTTATCGTGGACCTGAAGACCGGCGAAGCCCGCCGCCTGCTGGAAGCGGCAGAGCAGTTTATCTCCCCAGACCGCGATGTGGTGATTGACGGTGGCCTGATGGCAGCCAAAGGAGAAGATGGCTCCCTCAACAATCTACGCTTCGGCCTCAACCCAATTGCCATCTCTGATGACAGCAAATGGGTCTACTTCGGCACTGTGAATGGCGAGCAGATCTTCCGCATCCCGGCTGCAAAACTTGCAGATCCCTCCGTAAATTCCGCCGATCTGAATACTTTCATTGAAGAATACGGTCCCAAAAAGCCTAGCGATGGTATGACTTTCAATCCCAATGGTGGTCTCTTCGTTTCTGATATCGAGAACTCAGCCATTGGCCTGACCACCGCTGGAGAGTACGAAGTGCTCATTCAGGACGAACGGCTTTCCTGGCCGGATGGCTTTGATGTTGCTCAAGACGGATATGTCTATGTTACGCAAAACCAGTTGCATAAGCACCCGGCTTTCAATCAAGGCGTCAATGGTGCAAAGGCTCCATTCTACGTGATGCGTTTTCCGGTTCCAGGCAAATAAGTTTCAAAGAAACGGATGTGACTGACGGGTTCAAACAGCTCGTCATTTGCACATTTAAGATCAAATACAAGAAATTGAGAGGCTCCCATGCTTTTGAACACACCAATCTGCGATTTTGGTTGGAAAGCGCCAGAATTTACGCTCAAAGATGCTGATGGCACCAGCTTCACCATGTCTGACCAGATTGGTGAAAGCGGTTTGCTCATCGCCTTTATTTGCAATCATTGCCCTTATGTGCAGGCCATTGCAGATCGCTTGGCAGAAGACATGAAACAGCTCAAAGCCGAAGGCTTCGGCGTTCTTGCTGTCATGTCCAATGATTATCGCTCAGTGCCTGCTGATGGACCGAGCTTCATGAAAAAGTTTGCCAAGGAATTTGGCTTCAAGTTTCCGTATTTGCTGGATGAGACACAAGAAGTTGGCAGAGCATATAACGCAGTTTGTACGCCAGATTTCTTCGGCTTCAACAACAAGGGTGAGCTGCAATACCGTGGCCGCTTGGATGATGCTGGCTTCGACGACCCAACAAACCGCACACCAGAACTTCTCAATGCCATGCGTCAGGTTGCCAAAACCAGCTGCGGACCGAAGCATCAGATCCCGAGCATGGGTTGTTCAATAAAGTGGAAGTAGATCTGTTTACGCGAAAGCTAGTCAAAATGGGGGCAACTAAGAAGCCGGACGCAGTAGCCACTAGCAGAGGACCAACTGTGGGAATTCGAGCAGATCCTCCAAGGGGTGATGCTGTTTGCATAAAAGATATTCTGAGAACCTTATTGGATCGCTCGAGCACAGATTGATGCATCCGCCCGAGTAGGTTGCAAAGAGCCCAAAGCAATAGATGCTGCAACGAGTATGAATGACGGCTGTTGCGCGCTTGACGCTGAAACTAATCGCGTCATAGCTTGGAGGGCGGCTGATCATAGTTTTTCGGCATGTTCTAAGTTAGGAATCGCAAAGCTCGCTACTCAAGATCGATACATCCAGCTAGGAACAAGGGCTGGTTTCAAGTGCAACCACAAGCGACATAGTATAACTCCCAAAACCGTGAGCGTGTTCTGCGCTATTTCTCCCAATCTCATTTGCGGTAATTTAATGCATGCAAGAATTATGGACTGATTTACTTAATGGGGAACATTACGCGGTTCTGTCTGCGTGTATTGCCTATGCTTTGCTCATGGGGATCGTTAGCATCACCGCATGTTTTCGCATACGCCGCTGGCCTCAGACGATTGGAAAACTCACGGAAGATGGGGTTTCAAGCATTGGAAGCTCTGATGAGAGAATGCACACGGCACGCGTGAGGTATGAATATTCTGTCAACGACATATCCTATACCGGCAAGCGGTTAAGTCCGTTCATTATTAGGGCCACTGGAACCAGAATGGCTGAGTGGCAGAAGGGTGGTATTCAAAAGCATGAAGGCGACTGTGTTACTGTATTCTACAACCCTGCTCTGCCCCACAAATCCTACCTGATAGTACCCACATGGACCGGAATTGCAGGGGTATTTCTGCTCGTCGCGATTCCGGTGTTTCTAATTTGGTTCTCTATTTAACGTCGACGCACATTAAGTCGGGCGACGACATTTTGAGTCGCACAATTTAATTGCAGTAAGAAGAGCTATCAGAGGCTCTGTGCAATAGGAAAGAGGCACATTGTGGAGTTATATTTCTATAACCAATCCTATATCCTTTATTTGACGCACAAGCCGCTCTCACAGAGGTTCCCAAAAAATGACTTCAACAGAACCCCGATCATACGGCTCAACGTTTTGGCGGAGGTCCTTGGCACTCTTCGCTGGGATTTTTGGGGTGCTGACTCTGATTTCCGGTGGGAGCGTCTTATTTGGGCCAGTGGAGGTTCAAGTGGCTGCGGGCGACTACATGCCAGTCGTGCTCTGGTTCAATTTTCTAGCAGGCTTTCTCTACATCGGTGCTGCAATTGGGATCTGGCTACAGCGTAACTGGGCACTTGGTCTGTCTGCGTTTATCGCAGTGGCAACGGGCCTGATTGCTTTGGGGTTCGGATTTCTGGTTTTTCAAGGAGTGGCATATGAGATGCGAACTGTAGGGGCCTTGGCCGTACGGATAGGTGTTTGGACAGTGATCACCCTGACGTTAATGCGCAGTCGACATCAAATGTGAGACTCTGATAACTAGCTCAGGACTTTGACGTGCGTGCGAACCAGACCAAGCAATGAGGAAAGCAAATCAGATGTTTTGTAGCTGATAACCAAGTCAAACAGGGGCCAAGAACCGTCATTCGGGCAATTCCATTAAAGGTTGCGCCAGTCTTAGCGGAAACACTGTACTCTTTTTCTGACAAACGTCCCTGGACACATATACGCTTTGGAGCCGTTTCATTTCGAGCCCGTTGCTGACATTGGTTAGAGCAAAGAGTTTCACGAGTGCAGCATGGTGCTTGGGGACCTCTGCAGCCATTCGCCTAATTACGGTACAGCCCATCCAGAGCGCGAGGTCAACTTAGGATTGACCTTAGTCAGCTTGACGTTGAGGATCCCAAGTTGCTGTTCGACCGACTCCTGCAAAGGTTGAACTCGCTTGGGCTGGGCAGAACTTCGTGAGCGCTCGGCGTCCACCACCATGGCTTTTGTATGACTAAAGCTCTTAGAGCGTTAGCTCAGTGAGCAGTCAAGGTGTTGTCTTAGCCCCGCTTACCTTCATTGCCGCTTACAACTATGCCCGGCGACTGAAGACGTTGCAGGGCCTCACACCATTCGAATACATCTACAAAATCTGGACAAATGATCCAGATCGTTTCAAAATCAACCCACCCCATCACACAACGGGACTAAACACCTAGGCAGTATTTCGGAGCCGGATTATGCACAAATTTAGTGGTCATCACCAACCCGAAGCGAAGCATAGCCGCGCCCCGGGTTGGTGACGACGATCTGTAAAACGCTACCGCCTTACAACACTACCATAGGTTCAGCTGTCTCGATTCTGAAAATGGTCCCATTTTGGTGCTTGCCGCCTTCGCCCGTCGTTCCGTACATGCCACCCATTGGACCTGCGACCAGAGTGTTTTCCGGATATTCCCCTGCGTTCCCGTTGAATTCGTACAACGAAGCGTAGCTATATGTCCCATTGTCTTTCTTTGTCAGTTTATAGACTCCACCTTGTCCTTTCGGGCTATACTGCGCGGTCCCGAACAGGTTGCCCGCGCTGTCGATGATGACCCCTGCTTGGGGGGAGGATAATCCGTTCATATCATCGAATTGGTGTAGGGTGGTCGGCTGAGCGGGCGTTTTCCGGTTGCTCGGGTCTCCGCTCGGGTAACTGAAGACTGTGCCCGAAACTCCGGCTCGGCTGGTCGTACCAAACATCTTTTTTCCGGAATTGTCCATAACCAGACTGCCGTAGGGCAGGACAGGATCAGTATGGTCTAGCGGGAAACTGTAGAGTCTCTTGTAGGTATAAGTCTGATCACCGGAGACGAACAGCCCGAAGATTTCGCCGCTCGAATATTCACCTCCCGCGGAGACGAGTCCGTAAAAGTTTCCGGCCCCATCCATCACCAGCCCGCCAACGGAGTAATTGTTGCCCCTAATAGGTGCAAAGTTGTGCAGGTTCTTAAAGGAATAGCCCCCCCCACCTTTTGGCGTAAGTGAGAACACAGTCCCTCCGCCATTGGTGCCTCCCGCGGAGGTTGTTCCAAACAACGTTCCATTTGCGCTTATGACCAGATGGCTTCTCGGTGCCGCTCCGTCCGAATTTTTGTGCCCCACAACCGGGTTGAAATTGTATAGGTTGGTGAGATCCCCATTGGAAGCAAGCTTGAACACAGTCCCAGTCCAGCCGGTCCCGCCACCGGCTGCCGTACCATATAGGTTACCGTCTGGGCCCATGACCAGACCCCCAATCGGACGGGCGCCATCCGCTGTCCCGCCTGCGAATCTGTACAATACTTTATATTGGTAGCTATCACCATGCGTGTCCGACGCAAGCATGAATACCACGCCGTGCCCCGAGGGATCACCTCTATCTAACCCTCCGGTATTCAAAACCCCATATAGATTGCCTGAAGGGTCGATGGTAAGGCGGCCATTTGGTGTATATCCGTCTTGGAAAGTAGCGCCAAAGTTATATAGCGTTGAGCATACAACGCTCGATGACGGGCTCTGTGTCATTCAATTATCCCCCACATACCTGCTGATAAGGCAGTCTATTGTAAGCGGTGTTTAGACGTCGATTCCCAAACTTTGGGACTATAACCAAATCTGGTGTATGGGGGGACTTTTGAGAAGCCAGCGTATCGCGTTGATTGATTGATGTTAAAAGTGTTCCAGCAGCAATATCGGCAAATCGCTATGCTAGACGGTATACCGGTTCGTTAGTTCCGATATTGGAGAAAGAAAAAGAAGCTCTAGAAAGCTTGTTAAATAACGAGAAATTAAGCGTGCGAAGGTGGGTTGCGGATGAAATTGAACGGACAGAACAAGAGATAGCATCTGAAAAACAAAGAGATGCAGAAGAAACATTCAGGCCATAGCCAAAGATAATTACAAACTCGAATCTTAGTTACTGCAAGTCTCTAGCTGTCACTAGTAACGAACAGGATACTTGGTTCTTATTAAACGTACCAGTGTGTATAGCGTCTTGCTCCTGCAGTGAATGTTTTGCCGTGAACGAATGATTAAGCTATGGTCGCAACCGTCATGTATTTGTGTGAATGTCCGCTCATGGTCAGTTGAGTAGTTTCAGATCGCCCATCAAAGCTACTGAAAATCCTTAGGGTGAGCATATCACAACCCATGCTAGAACTACTTGAATGGCAGTTCATGGCCCTCGACGCTAGCCGCCACCTCTCACTGATCAGAGTTTTCTGCGTTGCAGCGAAGGGCAGCAATGTCCGCTAAGCCCTCGTCAGTATGATACTATATTCCTCAGTATGAATCTTTATTACTGAGTATGATACTTTATTACTCTCCTACAGTTGCTGGGACTGCCTTACAAATCGCGGTGTGTCTATGAGGCAGGTTGCAAGGCGTTTGTCGAAGAGTTGAAGCTTCGCAATATCTCAGCTCGTGTTGTCACGTTTGCTAAGGATGAAGAGCGCTTTTAGGCGGAATCGTGCTGCTTGAGAAAGTCATATTAGCGTCTCTGATCAGGGGCCTCCAAGCCCACGCAGGCCCGCAAGAAAAGACCAGAGGCATGAAGCAACCTTGCGATGCTTTTCGCAACGGGTTTTCTTATGTTCAACCCGCACTGTTCAGGCTTGCTCTTGGGCTACAAGAAAAACGTAGGATATTCTTGTTCAGCGCTGGTGTGAGCCTACAGTCGAACCGCAATTTTTGACCAATAACTGCCATTCAGCCTCAACCCAGTAGCTTCTGGCCAGCGTGCCACCTCAACCTCCGATAGATTTTGGTCTGCTTGTTGCTGAGTGACCATAAGCTGACACTCACGCTACCTTAGAGCAGCCTCAGCTGCAGCAAGACATCAACTTAAGATTGCTCCCACTCACCTTGTCTCTATGGGCGGAAAGTGGTCATTCATAACACTGCGAGAACTCCGGCCAGTGAGAGACCGTTGCTAGCGTCGAGGGCCAGAAGCCGCCATTAGAGCGTTTCCATCAAGAGTTGAGACACGCTAACCCGAAGTCCTTCCACTTTTCTCGAACCAGTCCAAGCTCACCGAAGTTGAAGGGGCAACCTCAAATTAGGCAGCCGGCATACGGCACAACTTTTCATCCCCAAACCCTTTAACCATACGATCACGTTTGGACGAGGTGTTCCATACGATACACTTCCCCGCATCCAGCCCTCTTAAATAACAGTCAACAGTAAATGGTGGGGCATGCTCAGCAATGCGGCGCAGTTCGCTCCACCTGGGTGATCTAGAGGAGAGATGAGATGCCAATAGATGGAGCTTCAGGTTTTAGCCCTTCGCACTTTATCGGAGGCGGTTTTGACGGAGATGCCTTCGAACCAACTTACGATAGCCTGCCAAGTTCAGTAAACGGGGACGGCGTAACTGCTGAAGGCCCTGAAAAGGTTGCACAAGTGTTTCGTCAAGAGCGCGCACCAGTATTCCGCCTCGCAAACTCAACGCCAAACTACAACGACATCAAATCGCAAAACTTCGGTGATCACGAAAGCTTCAGCTACTACAATCTACCGGGCGTCAACTCGTTCATTAACTTTGGTCGCGAAGAAGGGCAGTTTAAAGGCGAGAACCACGGCGATAAGGTTCATATTTCTGTAAAGAAAGAGCACCTCGAACAAGCATTTGATGCAATCTCCGGCCTGCTTTTGTCTCCAGACTCTCCAATCGACAAGTGGAAAGTGACCAATCTAGACTCTACTAAGGGTAGCGTAGATACTAGTAATCTGGCGCGACGTGTTTCTGATGGTGCCCAATTCACTCTCTACATCCGTGCTGAAGAAGAAGGCGAGCCTTACACCACTGAGCAGCTGGTAAAAACACGCCAGTTCTTTGAAGAGATAGAAGGAGCTTTGTTGACCAACTGGGTAGATGAAGGCGTAAAGCCAGATTCAGACGTCTCCGCTCACCACTGGGGCTACATTAGCTACCGCAACGAGCTAAACAGCGACCGTGCTGGCGGCGAGCAACAAGCAGCATTCCTAAAACAGGAACCCGTCTTCCGAGCTCTCACCGAATAAGACGCGAAGATCTTTTTTAAACCTAACCACAAGGCCGCCCTTGCGGCAACTGAAAAGGCGATCAAGAATATCCGACAACTTTGGCCCGCTCCAAGAGTGGGCTAGAAGACGATATTCATGAGTTTCTGGTAGAGGTTGAGGTAACATCAAGGTGACGATGTCGTAGATCTTTGTGGGGTGAACTTTTCTCAACTCAATAAATGTACAGTTACCGAACGAAGAGCACATATAAACCTTCATTACTCTTTCACATCTATTGAACAAAGGACTTGTAGAATGGCGGCATAGCAACTTTAATCAAATTGTCGGGTAACTGTGACGAACTCCACGCTCTCAAACTTCAACAGCAAGGGCAGTTCCAAAGTCCTACCCTTGCTGTTGGCGATGCGTTATGATCAAGCGGTTGCAGCCCGCCTATCCAGACTGAATGTCAGAATGCTCACGCCGACATACAAGACCGACGAAACTACGCATCCAACCAAAGGCCCTACCACCCATCCAGTAGCACCCCAGATCAACAGGTAGCCCGAAATGCAGAAGCCTCCAACCATAGCAGCCAGTGCGCCGTATGCGTTTCCGCGCCAGAACGCTGAAATGAAGACCGGACCAACCAAAGCAGCAAGCAGAGTGCCTGTACCAAGAATACCTAACCAGGACAGGAAGAACGGTGGCGCGTAGATCATCATCAACAAGCCGACCAATCCAAACACCACAACTGCCGCTCGGTTGATGAACAAAACTGTCTTGGGGTTTTCATGACCCGGGAACAGCGCTCGACGTAGATCGTGAGATGCAGCAGAGGCGACCGTGTGCAGCAACGAGTTTGCCGTGGACTGCATGGCAAACAGGATGCAGAGCGTAATGAAGCCGCCTAGAACTGGGTGCAGGAACGTCTCCAAATAGACCGGCATGGCCTGATCGGCCTCGGCGAGATCCGGCATCTTAAGCCGCATGTAGAGACCGACGATGGGGATAAGCGACAGGATGCACGCAAAAGGCGCCACATAGAGCGCAACAGTCGAGAACTTCACGTCGGCTCGAAACGCCAGAAAGCGCACTGCCATGTAGGGCAGGACAGCGGAAAACATGAACGCATAGGGCAAAACCAGATAGACTGCACCTTTGGCCTGGCCGTAAGGGTCAGAAGACACAGGGTTCACGAGATTAGGGTCGATCTTATTCAGCTGAGTGACCATCTGCATCAGGGGAATGTCGCTGAACATCTGAACACACACGATAACCGCGGCAATCAACATGCCTATCAGCATCAGCGTGTCAGTCCAAGCGACCGCCGTCAGACCACCTAGAACAGTATACAGGATGATGATTGAGATCATCACCGTAGCGCCCCAGACCTGCGGTAGATCAAGCCACCCTGACGCGAGTATGCCAACCGCTTTGATTTGACTAGTCAGGAATACGAGTAACAAGACAATTGTGACGATTGCCGCAACGCCTTGAACCAGACGAGCTAGTCCACCGGTGCTATGCAGGTTGGCTGCATATTCCGGGATCGTATTACTGCCCATGGACGCTGCGCGCTGCGACAGGAACTTAGCAAAGAAAAGTACAGCGATCACCATTGCAGGTGCAAACATAAAGTTGCCTAGAATTTCGATGGCACCGAACTCGTAAGCTACACCGGGTGAGCCCATGAAGCCCCAACCGGAGTAGCCCGTCGCCACGATCGTCGCGGCACCCACAAAAGGGCCAAGCGACCGGCCAGCGACTAGAAAACCGCTTTCGTCATCGTTATTGAAATGCACAACTTTGCTCGATTTCCAACCCAGCCAGATTAATGCGATAAAAGACGTCGCCATGATCAGCCAGTTGATCCACGGAATACTTTCCATGATCTCCTCCTCCAGATTTGGTAAGTGATGCACCGCCTTCTGTTGCGGAACGGGTCTTTGGGGTCAGTCGTTTTTGCGAACGCGATCTAACAGCCAGGCAACAAGCGCGGCGGCGATGGTGGCCATACTCAGGATGACAAACCAATCAAGTACCCATGAATTCAGAAACATATGCTCCTCCCAGATTAAAATGTCTCTAGATGCGGAAACGCCCCGACCATGCACAGGTCGGGGCGTTTCATATAGATCAAGCCGCTTTGAGAACTGATTTGACGATCAAATGCTCGGGTCCGTAAGGGAAGTTGGTGATGTTGCGATTGCCTTCGTCCTCGATCACGATGATGTCATGTTCGCGGTAGCCACCCGCGCCGGGCATGTTCTCGGGAATAGTGATCATCGGTTCCATAGACACTACCATGCCTTTTTCTAGAATCTTCTCGCAATCTTCGCGCAGCTCCAGACCTGCCTCGCGACCATAGTAGTGACTAAGCACCCCGAAGGAATGGCCGTAACCGAAGCTACGGTATTGTAGTAGATCGGCCTCGGCGTAGATCTCGTTCAGTTCTTTGGCAATGTCGGAGCACTTCGCACCTGGCACCAGCAGCTCCTTGCCGCGATCATGGACCTTGCAGTTCAGTTCCCACATCTTGATGTGCTCATCGCTCGCATGCTCGGCAAACAGCGTACGCTCAAGCGCTACGTAGTAGCCTGCGACCATCGGGAAGCAGTTGAGGGATAGGATATCACCACGCTGGATCTTGCGGCTGGTGACTGGGTTGTGCGCCCCATCGGTGTTCACGCCGGACTGGAACCAGGTCCAGGTATCTAAAAGTTCGCCATGAGGCCAGACCTTGGCAATCTCGCGAACCATAGTTGCCGTTGAGTGCAGCGCTACTTCATGCTCAGGCACACCAACTGCAATTGCTTCCACACAGGCCACACCGCCGATGTCTGCAATGCGTGTCATCTTTTCAGTATGCGCAATTTCTTCGACAGACTTGATCATGCGCAGGCGCATGGACGCTGCTGAGATATCGACAAGTTCGATGTTCTGAAACTCGGCCTTAAGCAGGTTTAGCGTGTCGATGGTGATGTGATCGAACTCAATTCCCAGACGCTTAACACCACCTATCAGGGGGCGAATGGCATGAAAATAATTGTCTTTCTGCCAGTCGGTATAAGTGATGTTTTTGCCGCCAAAGGTGCGGCGCCAGGGCTGACCGCCATCGATACCTGCACTGATGGACGTTGCGATGTTGTGGTCAACGAGAAACCCGTAACGGCGCCCAAACTGGCAATAGATGAAATCGGAGTAGTAATTCACACAATGATAACTGGTGAAGAGAGCCGCATCGATGTTTTCCTTCGCCATATGTGCACGGATGGCGTCTAGGCGACGCTGCATTTCGACGTCTGAGAAAGTGCCGGGAGCCTTGTCGCCGTTACCGACGTAGTTCTGTAGACGTTCGCGTTCCATGAGGGGACTCCTGAATTTAATGTCGCCAAAAGCGGCTAAAAACTAAACACATGAACCGGAAGTTGCACGATTTCGTCAAACGATGTTATTTCAGGATAGGTTTAGTTTTTCTAATGAAGAAGGAATATCATGACCTTGCCTCCGTTGAACGCCCTTCGTGCCTTTGAAGCAGTTGCACGACTAGGCTCTTTCAAAGCCGCAGCCGACGCCCTTTTTGTCACGCAATCTGCGATTAGCCATCAAGTGAAGAACTTTGAAACCTGGTTGGAGGCACCGCTGTTTCATCGTGAGGGTAACCGTGCAATCTTGTTGCAGCGTGGCGTTGAACTGGCAAATTCTCTGTCTCTGTCACTGACTGAGATCGATGCCGCATGTCACCGCGCCCGTTCGGACAATGGCCGCAACGAACTGGTCATTGCCGCAATCCCATCCGTTGCCATGTGCTGGCTCATACCCCGGCTTGCCAAATTCAAAGAAGCCCATCCGAGCATTGAGACGCGTATTATCTATGCAATCCATGGTTACGAGATCGACTATTCAGACGTACATATCGCTTTCTCCTTTTTGTCGAACGAACCGCAGGGTGCGGATGTTGACGCGTCATTCTTCCTGAGTGGTGACAGCCTTCCGGTGTGCTGCCCAGCCCTATTGGAACAACACGGAAAGTCTTTGGATCACATCTCGGATTTGTGCAGTCTTGGTTTATTGCATGACGGTGATACATGGGGGTGGCAACGCTGGTTTGATCTCAACGGGAACGAAGACCTCGGCCCTTTACAGGGGACAACTTACGAAGATTTCAACCTACTCAGGGCTGCCGTATTATCGGCACAAGGCGTCGCTCTTTGCCCGCTTGCGATGGTACAGCCGGATCTGGAGATAGGAGCTCTAGTTCAGCTCTCAGACCGCCGAATGACCTACGGGTCAGATTACTATCTCATCAGATCCAAACGTGTCCCGTCATCAATGCAAGCACATATCGACATTTTCTCTGACTGGGCATTATCCGAACGGAAAGTTGGTTTGAGACATTAGCGCAGGCTGAATAAGTGGCGCTGTTGCAAAAATCAGCGGGCTCTACAAAGAGATAGCTTTCAACATTGCTTTTGTGACTTCAAGCATCCAAGTAAAAACTCTCTCGCGAAACGCAGGCGGTCCATACATTGTGACCCATCTAAACGAGATTTCATCATTCCTAACTGAGAGTAATTCGTTTTGATGTGATCCTGAGATGTGATGTTAAAATTAGGGCACATCAAAGGAGGTGACGGATGCCCAATTTTTACCTAGATATGCCCACAGGTCTGAACGACAGCATAACAGGGGCTATTTCCAGTGATGGTAGCCCAGAGCTCAACAAGCATTATACATTACCTGCTAGAACAGGGGTTGCTGTAAGGCTTGAGGCTGGACAATCTCTCATCGTGGTGAATCCAACAGGCACGCAAGTTTGTGATTTTTGGGCGTTTAATCCGAGCAACTTGTATGAGTACCTTTCCATGAGCCATTGTCGGACCGCTTTGGCAAGTTTAGTGCCAACCGTCGGCGATATCCTCGTATCCAATGCAAGGCGATCCATGCTTACGTTGGTACGTGACACGTCCTCAGGTGTGCATGACACAGTCATTGCCGCGTGTGATCATGCTCGTTACCAACAGCTTGGGTGCAAAGAATATCACGATAACTGTACAGATAATCTGCGCCAGGCATTGAAGTCCATCGGCCTAGAAGCAAAGGTAATTCCAGACCCGTTTAACCTCTGGATGAACGTTCCTATCACCTCAGCCCGCAGAACAGAATGGGCAGCACCGGTTTCAAGACCGGACGATGAAATCGAGTTTCGTGCTGAGGTCGACGTACTGGTTGTAATGTCTGCTTGTCCGCAAGATGTCACTCCAGTAAACGGTGAGAACTGTGCTCCATCCGACCTTGCTTACCGCGTTACCCTTTGGGGGAACGCATGATTCAAAACCCAATTGTCTGGCCAAATGGAGCCAGATGTGCCTGCGCAATAACATTCGACGTTGACGCAGATAGCTTGATCCACATTTCTCGCCCAAAAGACGGGTTTGATCGTCTGTATCCAATTTCTATGGGACGATATGGTCCCACTGTTGCTTTACCTCGTATTTTGGACACTTATCGCAGATTAGGTCTGAAACAGTCGTTTTTTGTGCCAGGTTGGGTGGTTGAGCAATATCCAGAGGCTATGGATCTAATCCAGGAAGATGGGCACGAAATAGGCCACCATGGTTATCTCCATGAAGATCCGACTAACCTTTCGGATGCGGAACACCGTTATTGGTTTGAGCGAGCTCTTGAAGCCCATAAAAAAACTGTTGGCAACACACCCAAAGGGTATCGCGCTCCAGTCTACAACGCATCACAAGGGGTGATTGATTTCCTGGTCGATAATGACTTTCTGTACGATAGTTCACTGATGGCAGATGATATTCCTTATAGAATTCATACAGCTAAAGGATCCCTTGTTGAACTGCCGGTGCATTGGGGGACAGATGATTGGCCACCCTTCGCACACTACTCAGAGATTGATTACATGATGCCCGTCGCAGGGCCTTCGAGGGGACTGGAAGGGTTTTGGGAAGAGTTTGAAGCTCAATATGAGCATGGTGGTTTTTGGATGGCAATTTGGCATCCATTTCTGACAGGGCGCCTTGCTCGCTGGACACTGGTTGAAAGATGGCTTGAAACGATTCTGGAGCGAGGTGATATCTGGTTTGCACCACTTCATGAGATTGCAGAGCATGTGAATAATCAGTTTGTGCGTGATAATCAGTCTATTCGCGTGGAAGAATTGCCTTATTACAACCAACCTGTTCATCTGGGTGCAAAGTAAAATGGGAGCATTCATGGGTTGTGAGGAGTTTGAAGCACAGCTTGCAACAACCTCCTTTACTTCAATTTTTATTTCTGACAACAAGGCACAGCGCCATGAACTCAGTCGGGCGGCAATACCAAGAAAGATAACCAGCAGCGGTCATGGACAGCTTGACGGAGCCGTTGTCGCGATCAAGGCAAACATCGCGCTAAAAGGCCTTGCAACCTCCGCTGGGTCGAAACTGCTTTCTGAGAGACCGGCAGGTGAGAATGCAACAGTGATAGAAGCTATCATTAATGCCGGGGCCATGCCTGTTGGCCATGCCAACATGACTGAGCTTGCTTTCTCTGGTCTTGGGCTAAATCCGCATTTCGGAACAGCTGAGAACGCCTTAGATACTTCACTTGTACCGGGTGGCTCATCTTCAGGCTGCGCAAGCGCCATAGCATCAGGCTTATGCGATCTTGCGATCGGGTCTGATACATCAGGCTCCACCCGTATCCCTGCCGCATTTCAAGGTATTTGCGGGTATCGTCCTACTATGGGCCGTTATGCAATGGAAGGTGTCGTACCACTAGCTCCCTCTCTTGATGTATTAGGCCCGATGGCGCGCAACGTAGAGGGCATCATAGCCCTTGACTGTGCGATGAGGGGGACATTGCCAGAACGGGTGAATGCAACACCCTTCACTCAAAAATTCATTTTACCTGTCTTTTCTCACCCTGTTCTTGATGAAGATATTTCCAATGCATTTGAGGATACTGTGAATCTGTTAGAACATCACGGGATAGATATCGAACGCAGACCATTCCCCGCCTTTGATAAGACACTTGCCCTTTTTGCAGAATTTGGGCCACTTGTAGGCCATGAAGCTTATGAGCAGATCACACAGCTTGTAGCACTCGAGGATAAGCTGATTGATCCGCAAATCAAAAAACGCTTGCGGGACTTTACCCCAGTTTCAGCTGATACTCTGCAACATATAATGACAACTCGTGCCAAGCTCTGCCAACTTGTGCAAGAAACTTTATCAGGTAATCTGATGTTGATGCCGACGGTAGCTTGTCGTCCCCCTAATCTTGCAGAAGTCCAAGAGAGCAGTGCGACGTTTCAGCGAAAGAATGCAGATGTACTTAAACTGACTATGCTCACAGCCTTCCTTAACGTTCCATCCCTGGCCATACCGATGAAACCTGCTGATCCTGGCTTGAGTTACTCTGTTTGCGGCGCATACGGGACAGACGATGAAGTCTTACAAGCTGGTCTGCATCTTGAGCATTTGCTGAACTAAAGGTGCTGCGTTTAGGCTTAAAACTGCACTTTTTCAAAGTATAGAATGTTGGTTGAGAGCAAATTTAATTTGCCACAAAACAAAGTTCATAATGAAGAAATGTCATGCTGAGATGATCTTCAATCATTTGTCGTCACCCCATTTTTCCGAATAGTTATAAATGCAAAAATTGGAGATGATCATGGCATCCGCACCAGAACTACTCATTGTTGACTCGAGCGCACGAGAAACACGTTCCATCACTCGTTCCCTGACCAAACTGTTTGCAGATAACTGGAAACAATCCGGGGATGAGGTCATCTGTCGTCGCGATGTCGGCTTACGACCACCGCATTTTATTTCTGAAACCTGGATCGCTGCTGCATTTACTCCCCCCACCGAACGTAGTGATGAGATGAGAAGGCAGCTCGCCCTATCAGATCAATTGATTGCGGAAATCAAAGCAGCAGATGTAATCGTACTTGGTGCACCAATGTACAATTATTCTATGCCAGCAAGCCTGAAAGCGTGGTTTGATCTGATTGCGCGGATCGGAGAAACTTTCTCATTTGATCTTTCGCGCGGAGATTATCCAATTGCACCACTTCTTTCCGGTAAAAAACTAGTAGTCCTTTCCAGTCGTGGCGAATTTGGTTTTGAGAAGGAAGGGATCAGATTCCACATAAACGCACTCGACCCAGCAATTGCAGCCTGTGCACACTACCTCGGCGCCGCTCAGGAGGACATCCACTTGATCAGTGCAGACTATGAAGAGTTTAAGGATGAACGTTGGGAGAGATCTGTGGCCGCTGCGCGTGAGAAAACTCACAATCTGGCTACCACACTCCGCGAGCAGCTTGAGCCAGTTATAGCCTAATAACACACGGGAGAAGGACTGACCTTCTTCCGTACTTTAAAATGCACTCGAACTATCGAGACTTCGTTAATGCTGTCAAATCTTATAAATTTCATATAGTAGTGCCTACTTCATATTGAAGCCATCTAAGAAAGTTCTGTGCTGCTTTTTTACGAGTGCCACCAATAGTTAGAACTGCTCTGTAAAAGTAACCGGGTAGCCTTGCTCCATTGAGCACTACAGTTTTATCACTCAGTTCTTGAGCTTCAAAAATGGTATTACTGATCAGCGCTGCAGCATTTCCTCTGATGACAGCATCAAGTGCAAGATTATAGGCATCCACATTCGAAATTATGTAGTCCTCATAGCCTTCATTATTATTTTCAGAGAACCAGCGTTTCCATGTCGGAGAGTTGAGGCTGGATAGCTCCCAACGCACATCCAATAAGCGCTTGCTTGTCAAGTTCTCTATCTGATTGCCTTCCGATAACATACTAGGTGAACAAACAGCCAGATACTCCTCTCTGTACAGATTAATTTCAACACTATCGGGGGGGGCTTTCGGGCCATACCGAATAACCAGATCAGCCTCGCTACTATCAAGCGGGGTACATTTTTCAGAAGCAATGACATTCACGGCGTAATCGGGATAACGTTCGTAAAAATTGTTTAAGCGAGGAAATAGCCAATAACGGGCAAACTCTCGTGTTACGCTAACATAGACAGACTTATTGTCTTTTTCCCCGTATGTTTCGAAGAATGCAGCAGCAAGACAATCAAACCCACGTGTCACCTCTGGCAGGATGCGCTTTCCTTGCTCTGTCAGGCTAAGGTTCCGCCCATTCCGATCGAATAATTGAAGGTTAAGCAGCTTCTCCAAATGCCTGATCTGATGACTGATCGCTGTTGGTGTGACAGCCAACTCGTCAGCAGCATCTGTGAAACTGCCATGACGAGCAGCTGCCTCAAATGCTCTGACAGCGATCAGCGGAGGAATGCGTCTGCGCATTTCAGTTACCTTGTATCTTGCTTTCCTACCTGCAAGCATACCATGTTTAGCAGGTGAGTATCTGCATGTTGTAAATCAGTTTTTTAAAAGCATGTACGCAGGGCTCAAAAACAAGCAGCTCTGCGTACGCTTGTGTTTAATGTTTCAGATCAGAATAGGTAATTTTCACGGAATCTGCGTTCACCATATCCAGAAATGGCTTGTTTCGGTCATCCGCCAAAAATGTCTGAAGACCATCTTTTGCACTTTGCAAATCTTTCCAGAATACTACCTCAACCCATATCCCGTCATCCTGCAGTGAAACATAACGGTCGACGAACCCGGAAACATTTGTCAGGTTATTGTTAATGCTCGCAGCAACCTGAGCCAACTTCTCTGCATCAGTCCCTGCTTTTGCAGTGAAAGTTACATATTCCAAAACACTAGCCTCGTTGAGTTGTGTTGCCATTGCACTTTCTCCATGCGCCACTACCAACGGTATTGCGAATACTGCCGCAGTGACGACTTTCTTGATTAGATTCATAGGTTTGTCCTCCCTTTCAATCTGAAACATTGTTGTTTCAGGCTTCACCTCTGTATTGACTTGCATTATGTTATTGTTGTTATTAGCAAGTTCGCTTTATTGATCAGTCTACGGCAGCGTCAGCCATCACATGAATTTTCTTGGCAACGGCTCTTCCAAGGACCTTGTGCTGCTCAGCAGACATATGGAGACCATCAAGCCCGGCAGCCTTTGGGATGACTACGCTTGCATCAAAGCTCTCTATGCCAGCAGCATTAGCTGCAGCTTTCAGCGCTGCCCCAAGTTTCCGTGACTTTTCTTGTCCGCCTTCAAACATTAAGGCAAAGTCCGGGTGTGCCATCGTCGAAACAGGTGGCGGAGAGATAACCAGCACTTCGGGAGCCCTGTAGGTATAGGCCACTCCCCCTTCTGTCCCCTTTGCAACCTTGGCAACTTCAATGATCGCATCAGCGATATCTTCCGCACTGCGAGCCAGATCATTCTTAAGATCATTGGTTCCCAGCATGATGACAACAAGATCAAGTGGCATTTCGCGAGCGATGGCAGCAGGCAGGTTTTTTCCACCATTGAAGGCATCTGCCGGCACACTGTTCCATGCGGCTGGTTCGTCTAGATTAGTTGAGCGGACAGTCAACCCATCCACACTTACTTTGAACTTATCACCCAGCTCCGCAGCCAGCACACCCGCCCATCTCTCATTATCTGCGTAACGTGAACTTGGGAAGGCAACTTCAACTCCCTTCCAGCCCCACGTGTTTGAGTCACCATAAACGAGCACGTTATAGGTCATTCTTCTTCTCCTTATCAGTTGATGATGTGACAGTCTTCTGGGTGCCAATTCGCGAAAACGCCCGCCCCTACTTCGATGTCTAAGGTTTTCAAGTCACGCTGTTGAAGTTGTACGAAAATCTTGGATCCGGAGGCTGTTTCCAGTTGTAGGTTGACGAGCGCTCCCACAAACTCCTCACCTACGACCCGGCAATAAACTTCGTTGTCCGCCCATCCGCTTTCCTGTGACAATGAGATCTGATCAGCGCGCACAATCAGATTGATCTTGCTGCCAACCTGAAGTGTTCTGAACTCATCTGAGGTACATCTGAAAGTGCCATCCTTTCCATCAACAAGCACTTCGTCCGTTTCAGTAGATTTAACCGTACAGCTCAATATGCTGCTGCCACCAAGGAACCGTGCCACGAAGCTGGTTGCCGGTTTGAGGTAAATCTCCTGCGGTGCGCCTTCCTGCTCAACTCGGCCTTCGTTCATAATCACGACTTTGTCGGCCATAGAGAATGCTTCTGAGTGGCTGTGCGTTACATAAACAAAGGTAATTCCCAGCTCGCGCTGCAGGCGTTTTAGCTCTGCCTGCATTTGCAACGAGAGGTGCGCATCCAGTGCGGAAAGTGGTTCATCCAGCAAAATAATCGAAGGTTCAGTTACCAAGCATCTGGCCAGCGCTACCCGTTGTCTCTGGCCACCAGAAAGCTGGTCGATTGAACGGTTTACATATTCATCCAACCCCAGTTTTGATGCCCACTCATGAGCTCGTCGATGGCGTTCACCTTTGGAGACGCCGCTCATGCGCAGCCCGAACTCAATGTTTTCCAGCACGCTCAAAAATGGGAAAAGAGCAAGAGACTGCCATACCATAGGCATTTCACGTTCCCAGATTTCCTGATGCCTGATGGAACGGCCAGAGCGCAAAATGTCACCGGTAGTAATGCTTTCCAGACCAGCCAGACAACGCAGTAATGTGCTTTTGCCGCAACCAGAGGGCCCCATGATGGCGGTAAACTGACCGCGATCAATGTTCAGGTTCAAGTCCTGGATAGCCACGGCTTTGCCGTAGTTCTTACGAATATCCCAAAGCTTGATGTGTACATCCTGCGATGGGCTTTCATCAGCCTGCATAGAAGTGTTTGTTTGGATCTTTGCGGTCATCACAGTTTCTCCTTTGAAAACCGGCGCAGAGTAATAAACTGGGCGCACAGGATTAAGCTCATGGACACAACGAATGTGAATGAACCAATCGCATTGATGCGGGGACTGACTGCAGATTGAAGGAAGCTGAGAACGCGGACCGATGCTGTTTCATTAAGGCCGCCAACAAACCAAGTGACGGCATACTCATCAAAAGACACTGCAAAGCTCAGCAGAAATGCCGCAAAAACGGACGTTTTGGTTAAGGGAATGATGACTTCCCAAAATGCCCTCCAGTTTGATGCTCCAAGGTTTTGAGCAGCAAACTCAAGATCATCATCAATCTGAGAGAGGCGTAGTCGGATAATGGCCATGGCAAAGGGAGAGGCAAGGACAATCTGGGAGATGACGATTGCAGAGAGATTGCCCGAGAGGCCCACTCTGGAAAGATATGCCAGCATTGCCAGACCAGAGACGACAAGAGGCACCAATGGCGGCAACAGTGCAAACACCATCAGCAGCTTCTTACCAACAAAATTGAAACGGTAGTCAGTATAGGCAGCAGTGAACCCCAAAAACGTAGAGAGTGGCGCTACAATAAGAGCAACCAACGCTGTATTGAGCAATGCTCGAATAACCAAGTCATCCCCAAATGCCAGCTCATACCATTGGGTTGAGAAGCCGGAGATAGGAAGCGTTGGGAAACGATCAGTCGTGAGCGAAAACACAAAATTCGCCATAATCGGTGCATAGAGAAACGCAAGAGCACCTGCGCACAGGACCATGAGCGTTATTCTTGTTGCTTGAGAAAGGTGCATTACTTCCTCCGGTACGCGAGTTTAAGACTCGTCAAAGCGACAATAAGCAGTGTCCCAATCATCACGATTGCAATGACAGCTGCACGTGGCCATTGCTGGCCTGATTTGACGGTGTCTGTGATCAATATTGCGAGAGTTGGGAACTTACCGCCGCCCATGTAGGTCGGAGAAACAAAGTCGCCAAAGCTGAAGATGAAAGCAAAGAGTGCCCCCAGAATAAGACCTGCACGAGTACCCGGCAGAAGGACTGAGAAAAACACCCTTACTGGGCCACATCCAAGATTATAAGCCGCGTTGATCAGTGTTCTGTTAAAAGACAGCATAGAGATCGATTGGATTACTACCACCAGAGGTAACGTAAGCGTGACGTATCCGACCTGCATCGCAAACTTTGAGCTAAGAAGGCTTCCGGTTTCGAGACCAAAAGCGGCAAGGAGATTGGATATTACCCCATTATCAGTCAGGTAGATTTGCCATGAGTAAACCCGCACAAGGTAACTTGTGAAGAAGGGTACTACGAACAATCCCAATACTGTTAATTTAGCACGCGTTGACAAAATAAAACCAATAACCAGCGAACACGGCAAAGCCAACAGGCTGGCAATGGCAGCAACACAGGAGGCCCCTAGAAATGTCCGCCCGTATGCCTGCCAGAAATAGTTGGCGCTCAGGATTTTCACCCAATTATCCAGTTGGAAATCAGGCTGCAGCACGAAGTTCCGCACATCCCAGAAACTCAACCAAACCAGAAGAAGAAGTGGGCCGAGAAAGAAAAGAGTAAGCCAGAACGGTAAGGGTGAGACCCAGAAGCTGCTATAAAGCAACCTCCGAGCTGATAACGCGGGTTTTTGCATGGTGTTATTCCGGGATTATCGCTGAGTTTCTAGGTGCTTTTGTATTCGGACCAGAAGTCATTCCAGTCTGCCAGATCTTGCTGCACTGGCAGTTTGCGGATTTTGATCCGACCTGCCCGAATAAGGTCCATAGCGTTCCCTGATCCTTCAAACATACCCAGATGACGGGCATCCTCAGGTCTTTCCTCGATCATTCGTTTCCAACCACGTTTGCTTGGGATAACTGCCGGGAACACATTCAAGTTTGCTAGACGAAATTGACCTTCGGGCCCTGCC
Source organism: Pseudovibrio sp. Ad46 (assembly GCF_001623065.1). NCBI lineage: Bacteria > Pseudomonadati > Pseudomonadota > Alphaproteobacteria > Hyphomicrobiales > Stappiaceae > Pseudovibrio > Pseudovibrio sp. Ad46. Next base: position 25,640 of record NZ_LMCG01000052.1, read on the forward strand.
ATATATTGGATAAATTTGCGAACCAGTTCTGCCTTGCGAGAACCTTTGCCGATTGAGAAGGACTCAGTAAACTGAAGGCCTCCTTCCTCTGGGATGGTAGTAGTAACATTGGCCCCATCGCGGCGTAAAACTCCGGTGATCCATTCACCAATACCTGGCATTACAGAGACTTCGCCGCTCTTTAGCGAAGAGAGCACACCGCCGTAATCATAAAATCCGCGCACCTGCGGCTTTAGTTCCAGTGTCGTCTCTTTAAGTTTACTCCACCCGGCCTCTGAAAGATTGAAAGGGGCTTCGTTACCATTGTACTGACTAAGCACGCCAAGATTGGGCAAATGCCAATCGAAATGACCGATCTTATCCTTCAGTTTTGTATCCCATAGGAGTTTGTAGCTAGAAGCTTCTTTGCGAGAAACAGCGTCTAAATTGTGAGAGATACCCAGAAAGCCAAACCGGCTGATCATGGCGTAAAGTTTGTCATCAACCCAGTGGCCTGGGAACTTATGGAACTCATGAAAGAAATCATCGAGAGGGTAGTCTGAAGGGTCCAACTGTTCTACAAAATCAGCAGCTACCAATTGATGCACGTACTCAGCATCCGCATGGACCAGATCATAAGTGCCACGCGGAGATTGGCTTAGCAGCGCCAACATCTGCTCGCCGCCAACGTAGTACTTTGGTGTAATCTTTACGCGATTTAATTCCTCAAACTCAGCGACAGCGTCAGGCTCCGCCTGCCCATACCACGCCAACATGGTCAACTCAGTTATGGTTTGAGCGCGCAATATATTGGGCATAGCTAGTGCGCCGGTTGCTGCCGCGCCTGATTTGATAAACAAACGGCGACTACATGAAAATTTCTGAACCATTGTTCCCTCCCTAATGGTTCAGAAACTATGGGAACACAGGGTAAAGACGGCAAACGAGCAGAATTCATGCCATGCTCAGAATTTTTCATTCTGATGAGCGTATTGTAGGTTTTATTTGATAGTAAACTTCTGGATACGAAGTAAGTCCTGCCTAACTTGTAAATATCACCCTATCGAGAAGAAGAAGTTACCTTTTTATAAATCCCAAAGTACAAAGGAAAGCTGCTACAATTAAACATACCAGCAAGAAAGCTAGCGGTATCTGCAGGTAGAATAACCTCCCCCTAAGTTGACTTAAACATTCTCGTCAAAACGTCCCCCACACGATGGAAGTCCGGATCCAGTTCGGTCTCCAGCGGAGCTATGGCGAAGTAGGCTCCTTTGCGTTGATGGAAGCCGAAGGGTGCGCAGAGGCGATTGTTTTCGATTGCTTCTGTGACGAGGGGCCGAGGTGCGATTGTGGGACCGAGGCTGGCTTCGGCGCCCTGAAGGGCCAAGTACATCTCATCGAAGTAGATTGTGTTTTCGGCTGGCTCCAGAGAAACGCCGCTTTCCTCCACCCAGTTCTCCCATATATGCGGCCTGTCTTTTGGAAGCAGACGATTGTAGTGAGTGAGGGTGTGGGCTGGATCGTTTGCTTCTGACGACAACAGCAGCGGTGAGATCACCAATCCAAACTATTCATCTGCAAGTTTCAGGAGCATATTGCTTACATCGGGGACCTCCTCAACTCTCAGGCTGAGGGAGTAAGAAGCATCCACTGCGCCGTAATGTGTATCATCTGCTACGAACTGCAACGGGCGATCACCAATGGCCTCTTGTATCAGACGGGCGTTTGGGATGATTACACGCAGCAGGCTGGTAGAAGGAGCAGCTAGTACGAAGGGTCTGTTTGAAAGGTCGTGAGAAAAACTCTGTTCGGCCTGCCGCAGTAAAGCAAAGGCGCTTCGAGTCTCCTGAAATAACCTTTCTCCGGCTGGTGTCGGCTGGTTGCGGCGTGAAACGCGGATGAACAACTTGGCCCTTAGTTCCGCTTCCAGTGCTTTGATGTGTTTGCTGACCGCACCTTCGGTAACACACAGCTCATCCGCCGCCGCTGCTATGTTTCCGCATCTCACAATCGCCTCAAAAGCTCTGAGAGAGGGAAGCCTACCCAGCAAATTTACTTTCCTATTACTCAAGTCATAATCCCAAATATTCGATTATCATCTGAGTTATAGCAGCCTAATAGGCCCAACTGGACCGAGCGTGCACATTTGGGCGTTACGAACAACAACAAGGGAACATTGAATCTCATTCACCCAAGTTTGGTGATTTTGAACTGGTAAGATGCGGACATTGCTGCCCTTCGCTGCAACGCAGAAAACTCTGATCAGTGAGAGGTGGCGGCTAGCGTCGAGGGCCAACACCGGACATTAGAACGTTTCTATCAAGAGTTGATGCTATCTACATGGAAGGCATTCTCAGTAGCTTAGCGGGAAGCCCTTCATAGCTCTATGCGATTACCTGAGTAAGACGGTCAGATCGGTTTGCGAGCCCTTTGCTGACGCTCGACACTGCGTCTAACAGAGGGAGAGTTCGCAGGTGCAACATGTAGCTTTGCCATTACGAACATTCGCTTGGTTAGGGAATAGCCCTATACAACGCTAACATCCAACTTGCCATTTAATGCAGACAATGCTCATTCATTTGAAATAATATCAAGCAACTAAACAACTTCTCTCTCAATCTGCCTAAATGCTCTTTTAAACCTAAAATTGTTGCCTCGGTCATTTGTAGCCTCATCATCCAGAATATGGCTGAACTCTTCTTCGACATATTTTAAGTAATCAAGTGCATGTGCAGTTTTACCTTTCATCGCAATCAAATATGACCTCGAAAGCCCCATTCTAAATTTATCAGCATCTTTTAGGTGGGCGCTCGCATGTATATCGTGGAATCTAAGACACTCATCCAAGCTTGCTTCCGTGAAGGGATCAAACTCTGCAACTTCTTTTGGTATCTTTTTCTTGCTTCGGTAAATCGAGCTGGTGAACACTTGTCCATACCATTCAAAATAGTCGTGAAGGTAACCCATTGTAACTTTGATCCAAGGAAGTCGGTCAAAGAAAAAATCCTGGTTCACAAAGAAGGAGGCATCTTCGATAAGATTTGGTAAGAATTGGCTAGATACGTGTCTGTTTAGATTAGGCGTTTTACAAAGATCAACGAAGCAGAGTTCGATAGGTGTGCCGCTCCATTCAAAGTCACAAAAGTCGCCTGCGTATAGTTCGATAAGCTCTTCATAGGGTGCAATACTTTCTTTGAGAATTCCAAGGAATGAATCCCCAAAACGATATTCGACATCTCCAAACTTTCTCACAATGTCGGAGCCATTTCGCGGTTTTGGTAGATAACCGAGTTCGTAGCTGCTAATTGGTTTTGTGTTAAAGCCCAAGGGCGACAAAAACTGCTGAGATTTAGGATTATCGCGAAGGCCTTGAGCAAGAGAAACCACGGATGATCCCATAAAGCTCCCGGCGTCAATGACCGCCCCATGCGCTGAGTAGCTTTTTAATGCTAAATTATAGAGCATTTTCCGCTCAGCAACAGAGAGCATGCCAGATGCTGTGAGCACATTCTCAGGCAAACCTAATCCAAGAAATGAGATACTTGGATGGAGATAACACCCATGAGAAACTACAGCATTTTTGATCGCAAAGTCGATCATGATGTTAATCCCTGACATTAATATGGCGGAGTTTTTGCACTTCCGCTTGGATCAACTAACGCGCTCCAGCAACACAAAAAACCGCATTGGTTTCCAGTTCATTCGTCGTAATATCGGGTAAAATACCCTCTACTTTCTTAGTAATTTCAGGAGTCATGCGCTGCAACACACTATCTGGAGAGGGGCGATGGTCCCAAATTTTTATATCGAAAAACTCCTGAGTTAATTCTCGCAGTTCTGAAATGCGAATGCGGTTAAGGTTGGTATATAGATAATGATCTTCTGGTAACTCCTTGAGGATGCTGATGTGATTCCAGTCAAAGAATTTTTTATGCTCGGGATTACTGGTATCTAATACAGAGGGGTTATGAGGTGCCATGTGATGTCCACTCCATCCATAAAAATTATGATGAAGAAAGATGAGCTTACCATTCTTATTTACTAATTTGGATATATCAGCAAATACGCTTCTTATATCTGTCAGGTGCTCCGTGACATTATGCAGGCAGACAATATCGTAGGTGTTTTGGCCAACTAAATCACTTGTTGATGTTTGAAGTAATTCAATGTCTTCAATAGCATTCGCGATTTCTTTTGCGGTTTTTGGAACTTCTACCCATTGCCGTATGCGCTTGTTGCGCATTCGTTTTTCCTCAAGCAACATTGCAGGATCGATCCCAGTATAGCTCCGAGCGCCAGCACACAGATAACCAAACGCATACCCGCCAAAACCACAACCGACATCTAAGATGTTCTTGCCTTTAACATAATTCTGGATTTTCTTAGGCCAAGTGCAATACCCAAGTTCAACAGCCTTCTCGATTAACTCTGGGTCGAAATTCCTGAGGGCTCGCCGCATGTCACCACTATTATGAAAAAAAGCTATTTTAGCCTGTAGTTCGTGATTATCCCAATCATCGGCTGGCGTGATTTTTTTTAATTGCCGACCTGCTTTGAGCCGCGAAAGTTTGGAGAGGTGTTTCGAATCGAGAACTTCAAGAGCATCACGAGCTTCTCCTTGCTTTCGCAACCATCCCACCTGTTGGCGCACTTTCAGAGCCCGATTATGCTTGGGGTTGGTGTTCAACGCAATTTTTAATTCATTTTCTGCTTGATTGAGGTCTCCTTTTGCAATCTGAAGCAACGCTGAAATCGTCCGCATGCCTGCATGCTGAGGATGCTTAGCTAGAAAAGTCAGACAATATTTCTCACAGTTATTGAGTATGCCTTTTTTCGACTCGATCTGGCATAGAAAGAAAGCAGCCGGGTGATATGGAGCGGCTTCAGCTAAAGGATGCAGATACTCTCTGGCTTTATCTAGGTCGCCATCAAGAGCAGCTTGTTTCCCTAACTCAAATTTATCTAAGCGGGTGGGCACTTTGACTGACATTAATGTCCTCGTGATATCAAGCATATCACCAACCTAATATTTCTTTTATTAAAGCACTAGGTAAATGAGATATTGCGATTAGTTAGACACGTCTTTTAGAACGTGAATATCATGTGTATTGTATAATGAATGCAACCATTATAATTAAGTACATGAAATGCTAAGTCGTTTTAAAGATCACCCATTGGAGACTTGAATAGTGAAGATACTTTTGTTGGGAGGAGATGGCTTTTGCGGTTGGCCTACAGCCCTTCATCTAAGTAACCTTGGGCATAATGTTATAATCATAGACAATTTATCTCGCAGGCGTATCGATATTGAATTAAACGTTGGATCCCTTACCCCAATTCGTACCATCAATGAACGAGTCCATGCCTGGTTTGAGCTTACCGGACACATCATTCAGTTCATAGAAATTGATATTGCTCATGAATTTGACAAGCTAATAAGCTTGTTAAGAAATGAAAAGCCCGACAGTATTGTGCATTTCGCTGAGCAACGCGCAGCGCCTTACTCAATGAAAAACTGCTACTCAAAAAACTACACAATCACCAACAATATATGTGGCACTCACAATATTTTGAATGCAATTGTAGAGGTCCAGCAGGATATCCACTTGGTGCACTTAGGTACCATGGGGGTCTATGGATATGGCCACGACGAACCAATTCCAATTCCCGAAGGATATCTTGATGTTCAGATCAATACATCTGACAACCGCCAAATAACGGACTCTATTGTCTATCCACCAAATCCCGGCTCTGTGTACCATATGACTAAAACTATGGATGCTCAGATGTTTCAGTATTATGCAAAAAATGACAAGCTGCGCATCACCGACCTTCATCAGGGAATTGTTTGGGGTACTCAAACTCAACATACCAGTTTAGATGAACGGCTGATTAATAGGTTCGATTATGACGGCGACTATGGAACGGTTCTAAATCGTTTTCTAATGCAAGCGGCAGTTGGTCTACCGCTCACTATTCATGGAACTGGGGGGCAAACAAGAGCGTTTATTCACATCTCAGATACGTGTAAGTGCATTGAATATGCGCTTTTGGCACCTCCGCCTCTTGGCAGCCGTCCGGCTATCCTGAATCAAATGTCTGAAACCTGTAGCCTTTCAGAGCTAGCAAAGTGCATCCAGTCAATCACGGGATGTGAAATCAGTTATGTGCAAAATCCTCGAAATGAGGCGGAAAAGAATGATCTAGTGGTTAAGAACGACCATCTGCAATCATTAGGTTGGCAACCGACTCTCATGGAGGATAGCCTGTTTCGAGAGGTCACAGAAATCACTGAACGCTACCGAGAGAGAGCCGATCATTCAAAAATTCGCTGTGTCTCCTATTGGAGCAAGAAAACTAAGCAACCCATAACCACCTCCTAGTTTTGACGAGTTTTTAGAGACATGTTTAATCGTATCCTCATCACTGGCGGTTGTGGCTTTATCGGCTCGAACCTGGTCAGAACACTCGCATCTGAGGTGGCAGCTCACGAAATCTTGGTTTTGGACAGTGAAGTCACAGGAAACGCAAGCTCGTTAGGTGGCGTACCTCATTATTTTATCCATGGGGACATTAGGGATCAATCAGTTCTTGAGGATGCGATAAAAGGCGTCGACGCGGTCATACATTTAGCTGCTGATACGCGTGTAATAGATTCCATTGAAGATCCTACCTATAACTTTGACGTCAATGTAAAAGGTACATTGAACCTTTTGGAAGCTATGCGAAAACAAGGTGTTAGAAGCCTTGTTAATGCGTCAACTGGTGGCGCAATTATTGGAGATGGCCCCCAACCAGTCCACGAAAGCATGCCAGCATACCCAGCTTCAGCCTATGGTGCATCAAAAGCTGCTGCTGAGGCTTATTGTGCAGCTTATTCACAGAGTTACGGAATGGATATCACGTCGCTACGCTTTTCAAATGTCTATGGGCCTCGTTCTATCCATAAGGGCAGCGCAATCGCGATGTTTGTTAGATCAATTCTTATGGGTGAGCCGTGTCAAGTGTATGGTGATGGTAGCCAAACCAGAGATTTCGTGTTCGTTGAAGATCTTTGTCAGGGCATCCTTCAGTCACTGAAATCTAAACATAATGGGGTTTTTCAGCTTGGCAGCGGAAAGCCAACTTCGATCAACGAAATTATTGGCATTTTAAAAATAGTTTCGGGCCAAAATGATGCGCTAAGAATTGCCTATCATGGTTTTAGGGCAGGCGAAATTCTCCATAACTTCGCTGATATTAGAAAAGCTCGGAGAGACTTGGGCTTTATGCCTCAGACTGACTTAATTACTGGTATCCAGAGAACATGGGACTATTTTCAGAATAAGTTGAGCGCTTTGCCAATCAGTGATGAGCGTGGAGTGCCCCAGCATGCAGATTGACACATTTGCGATCGAAGCTTTCCCCAATCTAGATAGCTACGCGAGCCATACATCAGGCAACAAACTTCGCGTATGCATTGCTACAGAAGAGATCCTTGGGCCAGTCAGAAATGGTGGCATTGCTTCCACTTACTACCATCTAGCCAAAGGGCTAGCTGCTCGTGATCATGAAGTTCATATTCTCTACCTTAAAGGGGAAAGTGTTGAGAACGAAACACCTCAGCATTGGGTTAAGCATTTTGCTGAATTTGGCGTCGCTCTACACTACTTACAACATACAACCGAGACTATCGTAGGTCCGTCTCAAAATTGGCAAGGGCGATACAACGCGGCTTATCGCTGGCTAAAAGAACAACAAAAATTTGATGTAGTTCACTCTTCAGAATGGCGAGGAGGCCTAATTTACGCTTTGATGGCTAAAAAGCTCGGCCTTGCGTTTCAAGAGACCCTTTTTATCATTAAAACTTCTTCTCCACATCTATGGAACCGCCATTACCAGATGCAACCCATTGCTAAACGCGACCTTTTGCCAGCGAGTTTTGCTGAACAGAAGTGCGTTGAACTTGGTGATATTGTCATTGGCGGTAGTGCACATTTGCTGTGTTTTATGAAGCATGTTGGTTATCAGCTGCCTGCAGCTACTTATGTGCAACCAAATATTCTAGATTTTTCAGAAATTGATGTTATCGATCAGAGGCCTCCTCGAAAAACTGGGGATAGGATTCATGCTCAAGAACTAACGTTTTTCGGCCGTTTGGAGATGCGCAAAGGGATTGAGTTATTCTGTACAGCTCTGGATCTTTTAGAACGGGAAGGTACCCCCCCTAAGACAGTGAATTTTCTCGGTAAATACGGCGAAGCACTTTCAAACCAGAATAATGAAAAAGTAGTTGATTTTATTAACAGAAAAGCCAAAAGCTGGAGCTTTGAGGTCAACTGTGTAACTCACCTGAACCAACCAGAAGCTCTTTCATTTCTGTGCTCGAGAGACATGATTGCAGTTATGCCTTCGCTTATCGAAAATTCTACAATGGCTGTTTATGAAGCGCTTGAACATAACATTCCATTTATAGCAACAGATGTTGGTGGGACACCTGAACTGATCGCAAAAGAAGATCATTCTGCTTGCCTGATACCACCGAACGCATACGAGCTGGCCGGCCGTTTGAAATCCGCACTCATGGAAGGCCATCCCATCGCGGGTGCCAGTTTCAGTAATCAAGACAACTTAAAAACCTGGTACGGCTTTCACGCCTACCTAGGAGATTTATACGCTAGGAACTCAGGTAAGGAAGCAACAGTAACGCTTAACAAGCTAGCAGTATTGAATGCGAAAGAGAGGCAAGAAACAGTCGCTGGAACCTTAGAGATAGTTGTTTTGCTGCGTGAAAGCGGTACTGCAATGGCATTTGCAAAAGCTTTGCTGAGCGAGCTCCCAGATAAAGTAAGCATTCTGGTTACGTTACCGGAGCTTGAAGAGACAGCTCGGGGCATTGTCGAATATTTGCAACGTAATGGCATAAGCTCCAGATTATGCCCGTTTATTGGTTTCCCGGCAGGACAAGCGTTCAATCGAATAATGGATGAATGTTCTGCTGATGCCTGCATTTTATGCGATGGTACGGCCGTTCATTTTGCTTCAGGTTTTTGTAACGATATTCGCGTTGCGATTCAGCACCAAAAGAATGCCATCATTTCAAGCTTTGTTAAGCTGCCAGACAACAAAATTGTTATGCCGATGGGAAGCGATATTGTCTCAGAAGTCGTATTCGGAAATTCGGTTGGAGCAAGTGTAGTCTGTATTCCTAAGAAACTCATAGCCCAATTGAGTGGACTGCAACCGTATGACCTTCGCTTTGGGCTTTTACAAGAGTATGTGCTCCGAGCGAAAAACGAACACAATACTGACCTTATGGTGATCCCTGAATGCCGCTTGGCCTGCGCATTTGAGCTAGGAGAACTAACAGAGCAACAAAACAACTCAAACGCGTCATATTTGCGCTCAATGCCATTGATCGAAAATGATAACATCGCATATCGTAAATTAGCTCTTTTGCCCCACACAGGTCACGGAAGTCTCAAACTCCAACCAAAGCTATATCGGGATAAAAAACGACAAGATGATGAACCGGTTTGGCTTGTGCACGCAGACAGATCTCGCAAACTAAGAAATAGATGGTCCAAAGTTGCGATTGGACTGGATGAGAGTGCATCGCGAATACTTTGTGTTGCGATTGGTTCAGGAGAACGTTCTTTATTTGCTAATGGAACAAAGCAACAAATCTCACTCATAAATCAAACGGGCGAAACAACGCTGCATGCCTTTGACATTCCAAAGGATTGGCCGGAAGGTGACCGATACAATATTAAGTTTCATTTAGCGAACAAAGACAGGACGCGCTCGCAGTTCATCCGAGTTATCAAGCTCTCCAGAAATGTTTTTGTAGCTGTATCGGGCAGTGTGATCTTAAACCGAGATGCAGCCGAAAGGATGTTTAGCCAGCATGATACTCTTTTCAAAATTCCAAGCATTGCCGCAAAAAAAAAGCAACCAGAATCAATTTCGGAGTTGAAGGAAGCAACTAAGCGAACGCTGAAACAGGATAAGCTAACAGCGTACTCTGGAGAAAAGAGGAAGCTATTTCTTACAGCTGATAGCCTTATTTCTTTGCATAGGCCTAAGAGAAAACTCCTTCGCTTGTTCCGTGGTTACTCAGGTTCTCCGATTAAAGCATCTATACCGCCAAAGGAGCTTTTTGCCTTAAACCCCACTCACATTGAAGGATGGGCATGGGATAGAAGAGATACTTCAAAAAAGTTGACAGTTATTCTGGAAGTTAATGGTGTTGCCATGACTGAAGCCAAAGCTGATCGATACATTGCTAGATTTGGCAGCAGAAACCAGAAGCTTGCTCAGCATGGCTTTATACTGTTGGTCCCCAAGGAAGCAAGAGATGTGAATGCCGAAGTCACGGTAAAGGTTAAAGAGGACGGCAGCATAGTTCGTAACGGCAAGCTAAGATACCTTGCCGAGATGTTGGTTGCGCAGTGAGGAAATCGTTTGAATGATCGAACTACAGCAGGACATAAATGCGATTGCCCCGATGCTTAGCAAACGCATATGCATTATTACTGCTGATATCTTCGGGCCTATAAAAAATGGTGGTATTGGTACTGCTTATTTTCATTTGGCAGTGTTTTTAAAACGTACCGGGCATCATGTAACCATTTGCTTTGTAAATGGGCATGCCAAAAACCAACAAAAAATGCGGATCACTCGCGATTTTTATTCTGAACATGGTATTGAATTTTCTGCTGTTGCTCCTCAGGTACTTGCAAAAACTGAGATGGCTCAGACAATGGCACCTCCATATGCAGCCTATGAATGGTTGCGAGAGCACGAAAGTCATTTTGATATGGTGCACGTGTCAGAGTGGCGTGGTTTGGGGTATGTTGCTTTATTAGCCAAGAAACTGGGTATTGCATTTCTAAATTTACAATTTGTTGTCAAAGGTTCCTCTCCAACACTCTGGGCTGCGGAGGGAAATTCGCAGTTCCTGGAAGAATACCGTCAACTTGGTTGGGTTTTTATGGAGCGACAGAGCGTGGAAATGGCTGATACGCTCATCTGCGGCAGTCAGCATCTTTTGAATTGGATGCTTCGTAATTGCTATAAACTTCCTGCAAAAAGTTTTTACTGGCCCAACGTGTTCCTAGAAGACCTTAGCAGCGTTACTCCAAAACGATGCTCTCTCGTGGGGGAATGGGTGTTTTTTGGCCGATTGGAACCTCGGAAAGGTATCTTGTTATTTGTTAATGCTCTCAATGCGCTAGCTGCAAAAGGCATTTCAATTCCCCCAATCACTTTTCTCGGAGGTTATTCTCATCGGTTTGATGCTCAGAAGTTCATTATGCAAAACAGCAAGAAGTGGCAAACCAAAGTCACATTTAAAGTCAATTGCAATGCTTTTCAAGCAATCGAATACCTTAGTGTCGAAGGCCGGTTAGCAGTGATCCCATCCTTACTGGAAAACTCTCCATTGGCTGTTTATGAATGCTTAGCTGCACAGGTTCCGTTTATTGCTGCAAATACCGGTGGGACGTATGAACTGATTGATGAAGACGGACGAGAAGGAGTCTTATTTGAACCTCATCATCTGGCACTAGCAGGCCGGCTTGAGCATTATACCAAACGACTCCCAGCCCCTGCAGTGAGACATGATAGATTGAAGAGATCACTGACAGTCTGGGAGAACTGGCACCGCCAAAACCAATCAATGTCAAAGGCAGCCAGACCAAAGAAAGACAATCATCCGCTAGTCAGTATCTGTCTTACTCATTTTGAACGCCCCCATCTTCTAACCCAAGCTTTAAAGAGCATTGAACGCCAGACCTATCGAAATTTTGAGGTGATAGTCGTTGATGATGGTAGTCGTTCGCCGCTTGCACGTGCAACGCTTAAGGCCCTTGCTCAAAGGTACAAAGATAAGTCATGGCGCATCCTCTATCAGGAAAATAGATATGTAGGGGCAGCAAGAAACAAGGCCGCTCAAGTTGCCAAAGGTGAGTTTCTGCTTTTCTTTGATGACGACAATTTCATGATGCCTGAAATGGTCGACAAGCTTGTGAGCGCAGCAACTTTTGCAGGGCTTGATTGTTTAACTTGCAGTTCATTACGTTTCAGTGGTGAAGGAGAACCTTATTCGTCCAATAGTGTACTCGGAACGCAGATACGCTTTGTAGGCCCTGCAAAAGCATGGGCGACAAAGGTAAATGTGGTTGGCGATGCAACCTGCCTTGTAAAAAAGACAGCCTTTTCAGCTTCTGGGGGGTATTCTGAAGGATATCGAGTTGGAAAAGATGATATTGAATTTTACAATCGCCTAATATTAGATAATCGAAAAATATCTTACTATCCTGATCCATTATATTACTATCGACAAAGTACAGATAGTATGAAGCTGAAAAATCAGATTAAAGAAGAGGCTGATTTCAAGCAGGTATTACCGTTTCTGGACAATATGGATGCTGAAGATAAAAGCCTTTTCTTACTACGCCCTGATGCGTCTCAGCTTATCAGTAACCAACGCGATGCTGAAAAAGCAAGTTTCCGACCAGGGAAAGTGAGTTCGGCTATACGAAAAGCGCAGAATTTTATTAGGGTAAAAATTTGAGACCTAGTAAACACTCCAATAAGTCCAGACAAACAGATTATCCATTAATCTGCATATTACGGGACGAAGCTGACATTTTACCAGCGTTCCTGCATCATTATCGCTCAATTGGAGTTACTTGTTTTTACATTGTTGATACCGGTAGTTCAGATGGCTCTCGTGAGTTTTTGCTTCAGCAAAATGATGTTCAGCTCTTTGAAAAAAATGGGGGTTACCCGCAAGCAAATGCCGGAATTGATTGGGTCAATGAAATTGGCAGTAAGTATTGCAAAGACAAATGGACAACAGTTGTTGATGCGGACGAGTTTCTACAGCCTCCCCAACTATCAATACACGGGACGGCAGATGCCTTACAAAGCGAGCTAGCCTTTGCACTTTATACTCCTCTAATAGATTTTTTCTGTGATGATCTTACCAGCGCGCCCAAATGTGCGGTGGATCTAGATGAGCTCATTACCAACACACCCAACTATGTCCCCTTTTCTAAATTTCATACAGAACGTACCCAAGCTTTTCCTTTTTTTGAACTTCGCTCTTCTGCTCGAGCGGATATGTCTGGCAGGAGGAATTATCTTGTAAGATCTTACAAAATACCGCTTGTGTACTGGCAAGCAGACTTCCAGTACCTTCGCTCAACACACTTGTGTACTCCTGTTCCGTTGGGAGATACATGCGGTCATCTGCTTCACTTTAAGTATCGTTCAGGGTTCGAGAAACGTCTATTGAAGGAGTTGGAAAACCCAGATCGCATGAATGCAGATGTTTATCGTATCTCAAAAGCAATCATACGTAATCAGAAATTGCTTCACCAGAACACGGTGGCTTTACGTAACAAAGACGCATTCAAGGAGAGTGATTGGCTGTCAAACGCGGGTTTCTCGGAGAGATGGAAGGAAGTAAATCGCTCTAAAGCTTATTACTTCAAAATTCTTACAGGTAAGAAAACAACAACAGACAGTACACTAGAGGAAAACCTGACACGCATAACTACCTCTTTAAGTTGGAGAGTGACCAAGTCCTTACGGGCATTTCTCTTCAACCGAGGATTGTTGCGACATGAACATTTTCCAGAGCGTATTAATAGCAATCAAGCAGCTGCTGAGCAAATCATTGCCATATATGAGTCATTCTGGTGGATGCTAACCAGTATTATCAGACTACCGGTTGCATTTTACCGTGCAGTACTCTGGTACAAACTCAAACAGCGCAGCAGAAAGACAAGATGACTTAATTTAGCTTCCTCTCATAAATGAGTATTCAAAACTAGAGGTAGCCAATTTCGCTTTCTCTCCGTTTGTGAACAGTAGTAATCTGTGATTGAAATGGCTAAATTTTACAGTTGGCCCTCGACGCTAGCTGCGACTTTTCATTTACCTAAGTTCTCGCAGTGCAGCGAATGGCAGCTTAATCCGCACTGGGTCCATCGCTCAAACTTAAGTACGCTGCCATTCCCACCTCTGGATTGTTCAAAACGCACACAATCAGAAATAGCAAGAACGTAAAACAGGGATATCTCTGCATTAAGGCGAATGTCCACAAATGGTCACAAGCGACTTGCTACACCAGCGAGGCTCTGTGCTTTGACCAACGTCAGCAATGAGCGTATTAATACCGAGTAGAGAACTTCCTATCCCACAAACCAGTCGCCTGCCCCCCTGACGTTGCCTCAATCCTTGATAGAAATACACGAACGTCTGGTTAGTGGTACATCGCAAACGAAGCATTCAATCCATTTCTTAAGCTTCTTCATAACACCCAACGCACAACACTTCATCTAAACCAATCAGTTAGAAGGTGTTTTTCGTTTCACTTGACCCATTTAAATAAAATAGTACTCTTGACCCAATTCAAAAAGTGAGTCGAGCATGATTGGGAATAGTGACACTTATAGCCGTACATATACGGCTTCCGAAGTTGCCAAGATCATTGGGATGAATATTGAGACGTTGCGGGTCTGGAGGCGGCGGAAGCAGTTGGTGCTTGAGGGCGAGCGCCAAGGCTGGACCCGATATACCTTTAATGATCTGATGGCCGTTGCCACCTACCACAACATGGTACGCTCTCACTGCACAAATACGATTGCAGAGCTGATTGCCGGGACTGTCTCACAGCAGCTGGCCAACAAATGGTCTGGTATTCTTGGCACAGAAAGTAGTGTTTTCTGCCTTTGCAACAATGCAATGGATGAGGAAAATATTCAGATAGAGATGCATCTCGGACTGGAAGAGCTTCTGGAGGCGATCACTCAAATTATGCGAAGTTCAAAACGTCAGCCTGCCTATCATATTGTCGATTGTGGTGCTTTGTTTTTGAAAGTGCTGGTGTCTTGCACAAAGGTGCGTGAGGAGAGCGAATAATCGCTTTGGCTCATTAAATCACAGGCCCATGCTATCGGCATCAAAACATCTATAGCCTAAAGATCGAGAGGAGATCGATATGGCGAGAGCGCAGTTGAACTTGAGTATTCAGCCGTATCGCATGCTGAAGAGAGCTGATGCGGCTTCCTATTGCGGTCTAAGTGCAACCAGCTTCCTGGCCAACTGTCCGGTTCCCGCTGTTCTTCTTCCCGGAGGGCGTAAGGTCTGGGACGTCAAGGATCTGGATCGCTGGATTGAAGGCTTAAAGGAAGATAGCCGTCCATCGGATGATGATCTCCTCAATCAGCTGGGGGCTTGAAATGACGATAATCCGGGTCAAAGGCTTCAAGATCTTCAATGACCAGCATGGCAAGCTGCGGTGTTATCATCGCAAGACTGGTGAACCAATCAATCTGGAAAAAGCGCCAATTGGCAGTGCTGCCTTTCTGGCAGAATGCGAGCGACTAACAAACTTGATGTCAGTGGCTGATACCAGCAGGCCGGGCACGCTCGGCAATCTGATTGACAAGTATCGCGCCGGCTCTGCCTTTCTTGAGC
>NZ_LMCG01000053.1:0-1841 GCF_001623065.1 Pseudovibrio sp. Ad46
TCCCGAACTCGGAAGTGAAACGCCCCTGCGCCAATGGTACTTCGTCTTAAGACGCGGGAGAGTAGGGCGCCGCCGGGCATGAATAATACACACCGACAAATCTCTACAAAATAAAACAGAACAAACACTATTTACCGCGGGGTGGAGCAGCCCGGTAGCTCGTCAGGCTCATAACCTGAAGGTCGTAGGTTCAAATCCTACCCCCGCAACCAAAATATGATCGTAAGATCAAATACATAGCAAAAGCCCTGAGCCAATCGCTCAGGGCTTTTTGCGTTCGCGTCAACACCACGTCAACAAAAGACATGTTCGCCAGCAGCTTACTCAGTAGATGTGGGTGGGAAATGACAATCTCAGTCGCGGATCAGTACGGGTGAGGGCCGCCAAGGTAGAGCGGTGAGTTACCTGCTGCATGGCGCCTGTTAGCAAGCTGAGAGCTACTCAGCGGCGCCCATTTCCCTTAGGACTATTCCTGCTTGAAGAGGAACTTGACCAAAAGCTGCCATTGGGACGTTTCTAGCAAAGGTCGAGTCAGTTCCTACCAAGAAGCGCCGCCAAGTCATCCAAAACTGGTGATCGCAAACTCGTCGTCCCCTTTTCACCTGACAAGCGCGCTTGAGAACAGACTTCCGTTCGGATACTAGTATCGCATGCGCCTACGGATCATTGCCTCATTGTCCTGCCACTCGGCCTCCGCGATGTACTTGCGAACCATCTCACGCAGAATTCTCGCCATGCGCGGATGCTCGAACTCGCAAGCTTTAGCCCAGCCCTCGTACTGATCCGCCAACTCTCGATCTTGCGCTCCGCCTTCACCTCGCCAAGTCGCACCGCGAGCATTGTAGCGCCCGATTGTGATGTCGCGCTCAATCTCGACGCTATACAGATCATTGACAGCCTCCCGCACAGGTTCACAAGGCCATGATCCATCTTCTGCCAAAGGGGCGTGTGCGAGGATTTCCCCGATCTGATAGTCAAGCATGGCGCGATGACCTGTCGGCTCGCTAATGCGCCTTGCCTCGATAATCCATTCCTTCAGCTTCCCAGCCTGGATGACACCGTGTTCATCGACTCCAGGTACTGAAGAAAGTGCATCAATAAAGGTATTCGCGTTTCTGGCGGCCGTCTTCTGCTCATCGTTAGGTTCCACATCTCTGGACTCATTTTTGCCCCTGTAGGCCATGCGAATGGCCTTGCAGAAAAGAGACGGGTTGTCGTTTACCTCGGCCTCAAGGTTAGGGATACGCCCTCTATCGAACCTGAAGACCTTCAGATACAGGAACTCCAGATCTGCCATCCTATCGCGGCTAATTGTGCCGCGCGAATTGAGAATCTTGAACACCTCCTCAATGGAATGCCGATCCATCGAGGATGCTCCCCGCTCAGCTTCATCGCTTCGGGGAAGTGCTTGCAGGATTGCGCAGAGCTGTTCAGATTCGATGCTCTTCAGGTCCAGATGGACAAATTGCAGCGCCGTTAGGCCGCGACGGGCTTCAATGAGTTTTGCTACGGCGTAGCGCAACTCATCTTCTGTCTGCCTCGCCCAGTGTGCGGACACAGTCTTCCAGTATCCTTCGGACACTGCCCGGCTTGAAGCCTCCACAGCGTCCCAAACTGTCTGCCCAAACCGGCAAAGGCAGAAGAGGCGCACCAACTGTTCATCGGTCAGTTCGCCACGCAATCCGATGATAAAACCTGTTCCCCATCGAAGCCTTATGGACAGATCGGTTAATTTGAATAAGGGAGTGTTTTGGCTCATGATCATGAGATTAGGAGTGAACAATGGGGCACAACACACGGACCGCCAGCGCTGCAGCTGAGAAGGCGGTTAAAGATATCCG
>NZ_LMCG01000054.1:0-30897 GCF_001623065.1 Pseudovibrio sp. Ad46
ACGGCCTTTTTCATTAGTACCGTGAACTTTGTCTAGGAAATGAAAGCAGTCTCGGGAACTCTGACAGCCTGCCATCCAGGCCGCTTCAACCATTGATAGAACAGCTCGAATGGCCGCATTTGGCCCGACGCATCTTGACGTAGCCATGCTCATTTTCAGTTCTCTACGCCGCAGCGAACGTCAGCAAAGTCCAGACTTCAATTATGAAATCGAACCGCGTTGACAGGCAACTTCGGATCATTGGGCGTCATTTCAGAATGATAGTTTATTACTCACAGACCATATCCCATTGTGCTCTATAGAGCCGCAAACGCACTCGGGCGTTTAAAATGGAGAACGTTGGAAAATATGTAATTGCAATCTTTTAATACGCACTGATGAGATGTAGTAAAATATTTGAAATTGATTTTTTCCTACACTTGGGTATTCGAAATGATACGTGGCTATATAAGAACCGACAAAAACGAGCACACCAGAGATAGCCAGATGGAAGAGTTGCGAGCCGCAAACTGCGAAACCTTCCGCGTTGATGAGGGAATTTCGCGGCGCTCCTTCCTGAAGCCTGAGCTTGATAGGCTGATGCAAGAGGCTGTTGCGGGTGATGTGTTGGTGTTTTGCTCTTTGGATCGTGTCGCGGAATATCAACGTGATATCGCTGAATTCTTCGCTAAATGTCAAGTGCTCGGCGTTGATGTGGTGGTTCTTCGTGAAGGACTAAACACACTAGAAAACCCTATTGTGTTTCAGGTTATGGCGGCGTTTGTTGGCTTCGCTCGCGGGCTGGATGATGAACGCCGGGCATTGGCGATTGAGAAGGCGAAGAGGAAGCAGGGGCGACCGTCTAAGCTGAGCGAAGAGCAGCAGCTTGAAGCTGTTGAAATGAAGGCTTCAGGCAAGACCATCTCACAGATAGCGGCAACCTTCAGCGTTTCACGTGCCACGATTTACAGTTTGTTAGAACCGAAGACTAAGAAACTCGATGCCTTCGCCAATATCCCCCGTGATGAGTTGCGGGAAATTATGTTTGGCAAGAGGGAGCAAAATTAAGCCCGTCATTCAGATCATATCAACCCATGATGGAAACGCCCGAAAGTTCGGGATTGTTTGGGTTTCTATGGTCCTCAGTGTCAGCATTGGCACTATCGCTTTGGTTTGATTGGTAATTGGACACGTCCCTGACGGGTCAGGCCGGTCAACGCGCCTCTCGGCGCTTACAGAGTCAAACCACCACACCACTAAGCGCGGCAAAGGAGCCGCGTTGTCTCTTCCTGAGCCACCACAGCGCCAAGCCTTGCTAAGTGCCTTAGGCAGTCTGTCTCTGCCATACGGTGACTGTCCTTCGTGCCGGGTTGCACCTTCTTCTATCTTTTCTGTCGTTTTGACCTGAGGACCAGCTACAAGGGCTCGCGCCCTCACGAAAGCTAGTTCGTCACTCACCTGACCACAATCTTCCTCACCTTGCGGCTCCGGGAGATCATGGACAGCCTCTCTTCTCACCAGCTCCCGCACACCCGTTTTAAAGACAAGGGAAATGAAACGGACCTCACAGGGAGCAAAAACAATGGCTAAACTCACCAAAGCAGAAGCAAAGCGCCACGCACAAGCAGTGGACCTCCTTAACAAAGACGTGCTCACCGAGAACGACAAGGATTTTGTTTTTCAAAACTGGCATGAAGGCGCTGAGTTTGAAAACGGCTCCCGTGGCGCGTTTTTCACCCCTTGGGATCTGGCTTTTGATTTCTCATTTGACTGTGGCGGCCACCGGATCATTGATCTTTGTGCCGGCATCGGAATGCTGTCTTTTGCAGTCTACCACCGCTTAAAAGAGCGCAACGGCAGAGCGCCGGAAATCGTGTGCATTGAACGCAACCCCGCTTATGTGGCCGTTGGAAAGAAACTGCTTCCAGAGGCAACCTGGATTTGTGCTGATGTGTTTGAGTGGGAAGAGCTCAACCTTGGCCGGTTTGATCAGGCGATCAGCAACCCGCCCTTTGGCAAGGTGCCGCGCTCAGGCAATGGCCCAAGCTATAAAGGCGGGCTGTTTGAACATCATGTTATAGATATTGCCTCAAAACTTGCAGATGAGGGGACATTTATCATTCCCCAGAATTCCGCCAGCTTTGCTTATTCTGGTGTGCAGTGCCATCGCCAGACACCAACCAGCGCAGGCGGCAAGTTTGCAGCTAAACAGGGTTTTGAAATGACGGCCGGCGTGGGGATTGATACCGCCGTCTACCGCAAAAGCTGGAAAGGTGTTTCCCCGCTGTGTGAGGTGGCCCTGATCGACTTTTCACCGTGTCAGGTAGAGGAAGTCCAGCTCACTACCACACCAGTGCTGGCACCTCCTGTTGTGCCCGTGGAGCCGGTTTGCCTTCCCCCTCTTGCCGCCATCTCCAACGTAGCCCCAACTGCTCAACTCTCCCTCTTTTGAGGGGGCACGGGGCTAGTTTGAACAGGAGATCTGAGAATATGAAAACGAAGCAAGATGCACCAAACTGGTATTGCGAAGGATGCAAGACGTTCCATTTGCCACAACAAGAGCGGCAGGTTGATGATATGGGAGATTATTACTGTGCCAGGGCTTGGAAGCGTCTGATCAACCCGCAAAACACGACCTTTAAGCAGCGGGTGAATTATGCGCGGGAAGGGTTTTGTCTTGGAGAAGACAGCCGCGCCTTTGATAATTGCTTTGAAATGTATGACGGGGCTTTTGTCGTTACAGCTCTCATGCGCCTTAGTGAAACCGATCATGAGTTAAAGCAGGCGATTAAGCGCCATATGAGCAAGGCAGGGCTTGCGCAATGGCAGCAGACAACGGCCAGTCTTGCTCACATCCCAACACACAAGCTCTCCAGTAAGGCAGCGGCCCATCGCCAGCAAGTTGAAGCGAGCCCAGCCGGTTACCAGCAACCAAGCCTTTTCTAACGCACAGATCCAGAGACACCCCATGTACAACTTCACGAAACCGACCTGCTCTTTAACCGCAATCACCTTTCTGATTGAACTGCATAAAGCAGACTTGATGTTTCACCCGGACGACAGCCCTCAAGGCTGCGATTTTGGCAGAGAGCTTCCATCTTTGATGCTTGCGATGATGGATCAGTACATGGAAGCCACTCATCACTATCTTGAAGATCCAAGTGCGATTGTCTGTGAAATTGATAAGGCCCCAGTTCAGCGGCAGGAACAACCTGTGAGCCGGGCTTCGAATGTCTTATCTGTTCTCGATCTATCGACCGCTCACCTATCCCCCAAAACGCTTGCAATGCTTGGCGAGAAGACGCCTGAGACCTTCCCGCTCTATGGTGGCAACCTCATGAACGGTTTGTTTGTCTCTGCCAGTAAGGATTACGACTACAGCGGCGAGAAGCTTCCCATTGATTTGCTTAGCTGCCTCACGGCTGCATGGGCGCAGGACTGCTCCCACATTCTCTTTGATTGTGATGGGCCGATTGACGAGAGCCTGTATGCCTACTCTCATGACGGTTCCGAGTAGGTGTGAGGAACGCGGCAGAGGAGGGGAGCGCAGGCTCCCTTTTTTCGTTTTGGCTAGCTTTCCAGTTTCAGTGATCTAAGAGCGGGGCGATCTGGCTTGCAAGCGCACAGCGGGATCGGCTGATCCCACAGTGCCCTCACAAACCAGCTCACTCATGTCTACTGAAGGGCTGGAAGCAGGCAAGCGCCCCGCGCACGGGACACATGCCAGCCTCCAGCAAGCCGCGCTTCATTCATTCCTCAATGCCGTTTTAACCTGAGGGGCAGCGTTAAGGGCTCGCGCCCTCACGAAAGCTAGATCGTCACTCGCCTGACCACAATCTTTCCTCGCCTTTCAGGCTGCGGGAGAATGTGGACAGCCTCTCTCCTCACTAGCTTCCGCTCACCCGTTTTATTGGCAAGGAAGATAGAAACGGACCTCATGAGACGGAGACAACATCATGACCAAGACCACCAACGGCAAACTGCTTTCCAACGTGCCAGTTTCCAAACTCACCTTGTCAGCGCTGAACCCTCGCCAGAGCGTTGATCCCAGCGAGATTGAACTGCTGGCCCAGTCCATCAAGGCTTGCGGCCTGATTCAGAACCTTGTCGGCTTTGCTGAAGGGAATAGCATCGGCATTGTTGCTGGTGGTCGCCGCCTTCGTGCGTTGCAAGTTCTGCAAGAGAGCAAGGATATCCTTCCAAACTACAGCGTTGCCGTGCGCATCGCGGCCACGCAGCAGCAGGCTCTACAGTGGGCCAATGCCGAAAACACCGCCCGTAAAGACCTCAATCCAGCTGAAGAGATCAAAGCATACCGCACCATGGCGCAAGCAGGTCACACACCTGATAGTATTGCAATCGCATTTGCCCAGACCGTGCGCCACGTCAAAGGACGTTTGCGCCTTTCTGGACTGGCGCAGTGCATCCTTGATGCGCTGGAAGCTGGAAAGATCACGCTTGATATCGCGGCAGCTTATACGGTTTCCAGTGATCAGGAAAAGCAAGCAGACGTCTTTGGCCGCTTGAATGAGCGATGGGGCGGAGATCAACCACACACCATCAAGCGCAGTCTGATGGATGAGGTTGGAGAGGGCAACGATCGCCGAGCCGTGTTTGTTGGCCGTGAGGCATATGAAGCTGCAGGGGGAGCGATCCGTGAAGACCTGTTTGGGGAAGAGGTTTATTATCTGGACAGCAACCTTTTAGAACAGCTTGCCACAGATAAGCTTGAAGAAGCCCGCCAGAAGCTTCTGGCACAAGGCTGGAAGTGGGCAACGGCCAACATTGAACTGCCAGACCATACAGAACTGCGGGGCCTCAAGCGGCTTTATGCTGAAGATGTGCGCTTAAGCGAGGAGCAGGAAGAGCGCAGAGAGGTTTTAATCGATGCTGAAAACGAGGGCAGAGCAACACCTGAAGAGCTTGAGGAACTGAAAGGGTTAAGTGAGCTTCAGTTCCATGCCGATCAAAAGAGCGTTGCAGGGGTCTTTGTTGGCATCGGCTATCATGGGGACTTGAGAGCAGAGAAAGGCTATGTTGCGGCAGAAGATCAGGACGCAGCGATTGCCGCTGGTGTGCTGAAGGGCTCTCAAATCATTGCAGGCACGTCTCAGGAGCCAGAAAGCAAAGAGTACTCGCAAGCCTTGATGGACGATTTGAACGCCATCCGCACAGGTGCCCTGCAGGCCGCTCTTTTGAATGAGGCAGAGCTTGCAAAAGATATCGCGATCTTTTCCATGATCACCAAGAGCTATGAGGGCGACCTGCCTTGTAAAATCCAGTCAGGGACTTGGCGCAATGAGGCTGAAGATCACGGCCAGAACCTACCTGAGGAACTGACCCTTGCAAATGAGACCTCTATTTATGGCGAAGATGTTGCAGTACAGTTTGCGGCCTTCCGCCTGAAGAGCGAGCAGGAAAAATCAACCCTTCTCACACAGGCCGTAGCGCGGTCCTTTGCGGCTCGTATCGCCCTTGTCAGCGGACATGTGCCGTTTGTTGAGCTGGTGGCTGACACCGTCAATCTTGATGCCCGCAAGACATGGACGCCGAACAACAAGTTTTTAAAGCGGCTTAAGTCCGGCCAGTTGGATGAGGTCAAGAGCTACATTGACGGTAAGCCAGTGGGGCCGGAGTTCGCCAATATGAAAAAAGGCGACAAGGTATCCTGCCTTCATGGGCTGTTTAACAATGAGGCGGACCGCAATGGTCTTTCCAGTGAGGCCAAGGAGCGGATTGCAAACTGGGTTCCTGAATGCCTGAAGACCCAATATCAGGCACCGGATATCTTGGAGGAAGAAATTCAGAAGCTCGCCGCATAAGAGGCAAGGCCACAGTGAGGGCCACAGGGAGGGAATGGAAGAGAAGGGGGCGGGTTCCGCGCCCTTCCTCTGTTTGAGAGAGGTCAGGGCAGGTTAAATATAGTTTGTCTTGATGCGGGGCGATCTGGCTCACAAACGCTCACCGGGCTCTGCCGAGCCCAGATCGCGCTTGCAAACCAGCTCACTCATGTTTGTTGAAGGGCTGGAAGCTGGCAAGCGCCCCGTGCGCGGGACACATGCCAGCCTCCAGCAAGCCGCACTTCTCTTCATTCTTCCATGTCGTTTTGACCTGAGGGCCAGTTGCAAGGGCTTGCGCCCTCACGAAAGCTAGATCGTCACTCGCCTGACCACAATCTTCCTCGCCTTATGGGCTGCGGGAGAATGTGGACAGCCTCTCTCCTCACTAGCTCCCGCTCACCCGTTTGCTTGGCAAGGAAAATAGAAACGGACCACACCAAGACGGAGACAAATCATGTTGCATCTTCCTAGCCTGACGACCCTGAAAGAGTTCCTTTCTGACTTGTTTGTCAGCTCCGCCGATCACCAGCGCGAAGAGCTGGAGTTCAAAAATCGCCAGCATGACCCTGAAGCAGAGTTGTACTTTCAGATGTTGGATGATGAGGCGCTTCAGGAAGATGATTTGGATGATGAGTTCGAGGTGTTCCAACGGCTGGAAGCGGACCTGTCACAGGGTGAGTTTGCCTGCACGATCAGCGGAACGCATTGTGAGGGCTGGAACGCGGAAGCTGATATTGACTATCAGGAGATCATCGAGGCGGACACCTTTGATGAGGTGATTGCGATCCTCACTGAGCGTTACCACACGGATTACTCATGGTCGGTCAGTGCACGGGACTGGAACGACAACACCTACAAGCACCGGTGTGAAGCTGAAGGCAACGAGCACGACTATTTCCATGAGTTCGACATTGATCCGGGTATGGGAGAATTTGCCTGCCTCATCAGTCCGGTATGTGATGAGATGGCCTCAACCGGATACGCTGGCAATCTTGTCTTCATTCAAGCTGAAGAGTTTTCGCAGGTGATAAAGGAACTCTCCACCCGCCTCGGGAATAAGGGGTCGTGGAGCCTTCAGGCCATGGACTGTATGGGACAGCGGTACAAACACGAGCACATTGAATGCAAAGACGTTGAATGGGCCGTGTACTGAAGAAAGACAAAAAAGGCATGGGATCACTCAGCCCTTGAGTGATCACCCATAGCAACCAAGGGGTGCATCTGCTACAAGCAGTTGAGAGTTTTAAGAGCAGAAGCAGCCGCGTTGATCCAGCCAACGCATCGGGAAAGATAGGCTCTCCCGACTGAGGCAACAGCCTTGCTTTTAAACCGGAGGGTGATGAAATGTGGTTTTTACCATTTACGATCACGCTTAAAATGAAAAAGACTCGGAACAGCTGGACACTGAAACTCCGAGTCTATTTCAAATAGCTAGCAAAGGGAAGGGGACTTAGGTTCCCTTCCACTCCGGTATACTACTCCGAAACTCCCTAAAAATCAAATAGCATCGCCGTGCAAAGTGGCTGTGATCTTGGGCTTGCTCCAAACCTTCCAGGCTCCGCGGGATCTGACGATCCCACTGCGCCTTCCAGCTTTGGCGCTGCGCTCATTTTTCTTGCCAACCGTCTGACAAGGCGAGCACTCGGCATCGGCACCCTTGCAGGGCACACGATGCCTCGCACTCGCCTTGTCAGATCGGGGCGTGCGGCGCTTTGCGATCGCTCGTTGCACTCACAGATCACAAAGCGCCTTGTCGCGCGAAGCACGCGCAAGCTTTGCAAGCTCGCACATGCTCCGCGCTCTGGTGATTGTTGCTGCTGTAACGGATTTTTCGTTTTCTTTTCCATGTCGCCTTGACAGAAAAACCATACATCAGCTGATCAACTATTCAGTTTTCATCAAACAACAGGTTGATCTAGTTGGTTCTGGGAGTTTCTGCGAGTTCCAGCGTAGCATTCTGCGTATTTCTGGGAGTTTCTGGGAGTTTCTGGGAGTTCCAGCGTAGCATTCTGGGAGATTCCGGGAAATTCTGGGAGTTTCTGCGAGTGCTTTGAAATTCTGGGAGTTTCCTATGAGATTCTGTGAGTGAGAGTTGGCAAGATATGCTAACCGGAGCCGGTTAGCGGAAATTCCACGAGTTGAGCCCAACCCGTACAATTGAGCTTATTCGCACTGTCGTGCTCAACGCTTTTTGCTGCGCAAATTTAAAGGAACTTGTGGTTGAGTTTATCTGTGGAAAACGCGCTGGGGGATTTCCCTCAACTTTGAGTCAAAACTCTAAGATTTCAGCCGTTTTTTGTTATGGGTAAAAGTTTAAGTAAAAACAAAGGCTTTACTTTGGGAAATCGTGACCGAAAAAAGGCTAGATAAAGTTGTAAGGATGCGTTATGCACGTCGTTACTTGCTGCCATAGCAAAATGGCATGCGGCTCTGACGGTTAGTAAGTACCAGCTCATAACCGTCAGAGCCTTGCAAGTACCAAAGGTAACTTGGCACTCGCATAGGGAGAACCCACAACTCATAATTCAGTCGCAGCTCATCTCATGTCCGCTAATGGATGTGAGGCTTAGCGTGTTTCGTCACGAAATGCGATGGGCAGACCCGCGTCTAATTCCTTTATCCAAACATTAAACATCAGGGATACCCGTTTTACAGACGGGTAATCAAACAATGGCGCTTCCATGGGGAGATGCCCGAGCTCAGTTTCAACTTGTGCGTGCGCATGTTGAGGCTGAGATCGGGAGAGGTATATCCAAACGTAAGATCTTCGAGGCCCTTTCCAGTAAAGGGAAGATCGATATGGCGGAAAAAACCTTCTACGAATGTGCGGCTAAGGCTTTGAACCCTAAGTCTGAATTGGCTCCAGGAAGTGCCATTGTACCTCCACCCAAAACAGGAGGGAGCGGGTCAATTACACCCCAGGATTCGTCCCCTCCATCTCAACCTAAGGGTACAAACCGGTTCCAGATGGCTGATTCCATTAAAGATTACGACTGATAGGTTTAAGCAAACATGAGATATGTAAACTTTGTAATGCAAGGAAAAGGCGGAGCCGGTAAGAGTTTTATTTCTCTTCTGCTTTGTGAATATTTTCGGCAAGAAGGTAGGAATCTTGTTGCCATCGATACCGATCCAGTAAACCCCACTCTTTCATCTTATAAGGCACTCAACTGTAACCTTATAAAGATGATGGATAACGCAGAGATCGATCATCGCAGCTTTGACGCCATTGTTGAGGGCATAATCGAATCAGATGATGAGACACATTTCGTCATTGATACGGGTGCAACCACCTTCTTACCGCTGGTCAAATACCTGGCTGAGAACGATGTGTTGGACCTCCTGCATGATCATGAGTGCGAGATTGCCATCCATTCCGTGGTCAGCGGGGGAGGGGCGATTGACGCCACATTGTCCTGCATTGAGAAACTGTTTGAAGTATTCCCAAAGCAAAAGATCGTCCTTTGGAAGAACGAATACTCAGGACGGGCGGAGAAAAACGGTAAGCCATTCGAAGAACTGAAGTTGTTTAAGGAAAATCAGGACCGTATTTACGCTGTGCCTACTTTAGCGCAGCGCACCGGCTCTTCCTTCAACCACGACATTCAGGCCATGATTGAGCGCCGAAAGACCTTCTCAGAGGCCATTTTGGACGAGAATTTCGGTCTTATGACCCGTCAAAGGCTCAAAAAGGTCTGGTCTGACGTCTCCACGCAACTCGAAAACATGGCCTTGTAAGCGTGGGTGAGGATGTGATGGCGGCTATGACACCCGATTCGGAGCAAAATCAGGCAAATTTCGACTTTATAGATTCGGATCTGTCAACCCCCATGGGCGGCGCTCAGATCTCCTCGCTTGAAGATGTTCGTGCTTTGATCGCCAAAAAACATGGTGGTCAGTCCATGGGATCAGACGATCCGATCTGGATGCTCTACTCGCTGTTTGAGGTCTTTACCTCGGATTTGTCGGTGCTCCTTTCCGAGGTGGAAACCCGACAATCCGGCGAACGAGACAAGCTCAAAGCACTGGTTGGGGAGAGCGCAAAGATCCTTTCTGAGCAGATGCAGGGCGAATTATCGCGTTTGAGCGACACGCTCGGACAAATCCGCCAAAACGTTGAGGCCAGCTCAATTGAGGGTCTTTTGAAGCAGCAGTCTCAGTTCTCAAGCGAACTTGGAGATCTCACATCTAAAATCAAACGCTTTTCATCGCCGCTCTATTTTTTCACCGCTCTGAACTGGCTTGCCGTTGGAGCTCTTTATCTGATCATGAAGTAGGTTTGTCATGTCCTCATCTAAGAATTCAAAGTCGTTTCTTACCCGCGAGGTCAAACTCGTTGTCTTTGCTGTTCTGCTTTTAAATCCGACGCTCGCCTTTGCCGGCGCGGACTGGGCAAGCCCAGTTGTTACAACATTCGGCTTCCTTGAAAGCGGCATGGTTCAGATCGGTGCTGTTGTCGTTGGCCTTGGTGTGGTGGCCTTCGGTGCTTGGTCGGCCATGTCTGGCAGCATGCGCTGGGAGAGACTGGTCAACTACGTCATCGCAGCTATCATCATTGTAGCCGCCCCAACGGCTATCCGCGCCCTTGTTAATCTAGCCTAAGGGGGCGGGTATGCGAGTGCAGAACGGCGTTTATCGGCACCTTCAGTCACCCTCGACCATCTTTGGCATGCCGCCATTGTTTGCAGCTCTTGCGTTGGGTGGAGTGTTCTTTGTGGGCGCAATCTTAACCCTGGTGATTGATCCGCCGCTCGTCATGCTTCTCTGCATTTTCTCCATTCCCCCAGCCCTTGCCTTCACCATCGCCTTGCGCCGCAAGGATGCACATTGTGAGGCAACACTGTTGCTGCCTCACACCTTCTTCAAAGGCAATCAAGCCCGCTGCCTCATCGTCGGCGGGTCTTCAAAGACAACGACAAAGGGCAAGACAAAATGAGCCTCCTTCTTTCAACAGCAGCGACCCTGGGATTTGCAGGCGGCGCGGCCATGCTCGCCAATAAGGTATTGCGTCAGGATGGGGAGGGCAGTTTTGAGCAGGACTGGCTTGCAGATGAGCTGGACTTTGACGTTCTTTTTGAAGACCGCACCACCATTGCCCTTAAAGATGGAACCTTGTTCCGGGTGTTCAGGCTGAAAGGCGTTTCCTACGACACTATGAGTTTTGCGCAGCAGGAAACGCTTGCCCGCCAGCGCAGCAACATCCTGCACCAGCTTGGATCAAGCGGATCAGCGTTTCGCCTGATGGCCGTCAAACGGCTCAAGGACATTTCCTTTGAGGCGGACTGGCCCTCTCCAGCCTTAGCTGAAATCGGCAAAGCAGAGCAGGAGCTTTACAAGCATGCCTACTCCATGAGCTGGTATATCCTGCTGGAAGCAACCACCTTTGAAACTTTGAACAAGCATTGCAAGGCGCTTCTTAACGGGTTTGAGAACTACCAGGTCACGCCGGTTGAGGCGGCAACGGATCTTGATGAGCCGTGCGAATTAACCGCGTTCCTAACCTATCTGGTGTGCGGACATATGCCGGACAATGCAAAGCGCGTCAGCCGGTCTATTAACGCCAACCTGCCCGCCTGTGATCTGATCATCAACAAAGACGGGACGATCCTCACCCAGACCCCGCTCAAACACATTCATAAAACCATTGGCGTGAGTGAGTATCCAGATAGTGTATCGGGCCTGATGATCTCCAGGGTGCTGGCCTTGCCCGCAGAGCTGGAAGTGATGCAGGTCTGTGTACCGCTCAGTTCAGAAAAGACCATTTTAGAATACACCCGCAAGAAGGCAGAACAGCTCAACAGCTTCTTAACCTCCGGGGCTATGGTCACAGAGCTTTCTCATGCAACAGAAGCGCTCACCAACAGCACGAACACCATGTTCCAGACCCAGCTTCAGTTCACAGTCAGAGCGCGCACACAAGAAGAGCTGGATGAGGTGCTCGACCAGATCTCGGCGATTTTGAACACGCGCCGCGTCAAACATACGATCGAGACGGCACCAGCTGCCAATTGCTGGTTTAACCGGCTGCCCGGACGAGACAAGCTGGTGCGCAAACTGCGGTTGATGGACTATAACGTGGCCGCGCTCTGGCCGCTGCAATATTCCCCCGAAGGCATGTATTCATCGCCGTTCGGGAACCGTCCTTTGCGTCTGTTCAAGACGCCAACAGGCCAGAACTATTCCTTCCAGTTCCATATTGCAGATAAGCCTCAGGCGGCAGGGCACTACCTGATCTTTGCCCCGACCGGCACGGGTAAATCCACCCTGATCATGCATCTGCTTGGCGGGATCGCCAAGTTTGCAGGCGTGCGCAACTATGTCTTTGACAGTCTGGAAGGCGCGCGGTTCATGAGCGAGGTCATGGGCGGACAGTACCAGTCCTTTGACCAGCTCTCCCTTAACCCGCTTGATTGTGATCTTGACAATAAGAGCGCTCGCCAGCGGGCTGCGACCATGATGCGGATCATGCTGGGCGATCAGTATGTGCAGGAGATGGATGACCAGATCAATGACGTGCTCGACTTTGCAAGTGTCATGGATCGGGGGGAGCGCACGTTCGACAGTATTTTCAAAGCCGCCTTCCCCTCAAACTCCGATATCAAGCGCGCCTTCACCAGGTGGGTGAAGGATGAGCGGCTTGGAGAGGGGGCTTATAGCCATATCTTCAACGCCCCCCATGACAGCATCCGCACTTTTTTGGAGCAAAGCCATCTGGTCGGCATTGATATGACCGAGCCGCTTAAAGACCCGCTGCTTGGTCCTGCGCTGGTCACGCATATTGCCAGTGCCATTTATGAAGCGGCCAAGGTCAACCACAAAGGCTTTTCTATCTTTGTCGATGAAGCGGCCAATCTGCTCCGCAATGAAGGCTTCCGTCATCTCGTCGGGCAGATGTTCATGGAATACCGCAAACTAGGCGGTGTTGTCGGGCTGGCCTTCCAGAACCCGGAAGCGCTGGTGGAGTTTGAAGGCTCAGCCAAGATCGTCAACAACGCCCCGAACCTTATGTTCATGGCTGGCTGTGGTGGCAGCGATAAAGCCCTTGAGCCGTTCAATCTGAGCGAGGATCAGATCGCCTTCATTCGCGGTGAGGTGGATCTGGCAGGAGGGCGTCAGGTTCTTCTGGTCAAGCGTGATCTGGCCTCCGGATACAATGAGAGCACCATCATTGATGTGGATCTTTCCGGCCTTGGTGATGCCTTGCGGTTTTATCGCTCAGGCACCGGGCCAATGGCTGAACTTCGCAAAATTCAGGACGTGTGGGGCGAGCAATGGCTCGCTCATGTCTAACGGAACATGCAGGACTTAATCATCAAAGCGGCGGGAACAAAGTAAAATGAATGCATCTAACGGGACAGGTTCAAGACACTCCTATGACCATAAGACTGACTGGTCGGACGATCACTATTCTTGTGGTGAATATTATGAGGATGAGGACCTTTATGACGACAACGGCTTAGACGACAACGGCTTAGACGAGGAAGGCTTAGACGAGGAAGGCGTTGAGGAGGAAGGATCTGCTGATGAAGATCTTGTAGACGAAGATCTCCATCAGTACCGGCCTTCGTGGGGTGCTGTCATGGTGGCCTGCCTGACCTGCTTTGCTCTGGGATCATTCCTCTTCAGTGGGGCCGATGAAAGCGACATAGAAAATAGACTGTCCCGGCTGGAAGGAGCAGTTCATCTGGTTGCATCTGTGACGCCTATGCCTTTGTCTGCGACCTCGTTGACTGCGCAGCCTGTCATTATAGACCCTCCTGTCATCATTGATCGAGAGGCAAACCGGTTGGTCGCACCTGAAACGATCTTCAAAAGAGAGGCGTTGGCTTCTGAGACAATTTCTACGCCGTTAAAACCAATCGGGCAGATCAAATTTGAACTGGACGCAGACGGGGAGGCGAGCTGATGAGAGCCAACCGGTTTATTGCCGTCTCCATGCTTGTCCTCTCGCTGAGCCTGATACCCGGCGTCGGTTTTGCGGCTCGTCCTGTCATTGACATCAAGGCCATCGCAGAAGCCAAGAAGCAGATTGCGCAGATGAAAGAACAGATCAAGACGCTCAAAGAGCAGCTTGATGTGGTCAAGGATGTGCGGGCGGGCATTGACGATACGCTTAAGAGCATTGGCGAAGTCACCAAGATCTCGATCCCCTCCATCAACTTCAGTGACATTACCGGTCAGATCATGTCGGACAATTCCTGCCTGGTTCCTGATTTTGAGAGCCTGATGCCGGATGTGAGCTTTGATGAGATGGATATGGGCTCGCTGTGCTCGCGTTCTGATGCCTATCAAAACGGTCTGGTGGCTGATCCCAAAGACATAGAGAGCATGCCTTGGTCGGAAAAAGAAAAAGCCCAGAACAGTGTTAAAAAGGCCCGCCTCAGTACGGTGGCCGATGCCTCGTTTAAAGGGCTGGCGCAGGCTGATATGGCGCAGGAAAACGCGGTTAAAACTCTGGAGGCGGCGCAAGAGCTCAAAAGTGAGGGGGCTAAGGCACAAACAGTTAATGAGCGCCTGCAGGTGCTGATTGAAGTCAATTCTGCCCTGCTGCAAAGCCAGTCCCAGACCAATCAGCTGCTTGCCCAGCTTCTTAAAGTGTCTTCGGCACAGTCCATTATTCAGGGCGTTCCATTGGAAAGCGAGCTGGCAAAAGACGACATGAAGAAAAAGGGAGGCTCAAAATGACCTCCCAGACGCATTCCTCAGTTGCTTTGCAGGAATTCAAGCCTGCCTTCACTTTTTCGCTGTTCGTACATACGCTTGTAAAACTCGTCCGTATCGGGTCTGCGCCAATTGGGAATGCTGCACCCTTCCATTATAACGCCAAGAAAACGGGTGTGCCTGTCGCAGTAAAAGCTCTCAAAGGCTGTCCAGTCCTCTGCATGCCATGGCGAGGTGTTGGCGAAATTTCCATTCCATTTGTATTCGAGCAGGGCCAGATCGCGGTAACGGGCAATGGCGTCCTGATAGGTGCTTTGCACAAATACCTCCCGATCCACCTGAGCACGAAATTCTCGACGCGGCTTTGTCCGCTTGTGGAACTGGTAGTTTTTTTTCAGCTTTTCCCAGCGCGGTGCAAACTCAACCTCAGATGCCTGCTCAAAGGCTTTGTAGGCGCCCTCGTATTTGGCAAGCTCTTCCGCGACCTGCGCGTAGTTGGTCAGATTGTTCCAGGCCCATTTGGAATAGTCGGGGTCCAGAATTCGCGAGGCGTTCATGCCGTCCATAATGTTGGTGGAGCCCTCACCTTTAAGAACAATGGAGCCCTTCAAATGATTGATGTCGGGTTCGGCCTGAGCTGCACTCACAACCCCCAAGACGGAGAGTGCCATGAGTGATGCGTGTATCAGCTGCCCCTTGATTGTGGAGTATGTCAAGAATGGAAGAGGATTCGTCAATGAATACATGGGTGTGGCCTATGAACCGATGCTGGTAATATTTGCCAGCCTAGCATGTTTATGGGCGATTTGGCAGGGCTTTAAACTTGCCACAGCCACCACGGATTTAACCTGGGTCGCCTCCCAGTTTGTGTTCTTGTTCTTTGGTTTTGGCGTGCTCACGGCCCTCAAATTCGGCCTTGCCGGAATGATCTATGAAGCGACCACGACCTTAATGTTCGGTATCCCAGGTGCGCTCATGGGGGCTGGCAGTGGCGCGGATGCCATCACCGGCCTTGTCACCGAGCTGGAAGCTGCCTTTACCCAACCCTTTGCAATGGCAAAAACCATGATGAATGGGGCAGGGTGGTTAGAAAAATTCGGGATCGTGCTCTTTGTCGCCGCGCTGATGCTGCCCTTCATCATCATGATGATCGTGTTCGTGGTCCATGTGGCAATCGGCCTGTTCCGGATCATGATGGTGTGCTTGCTGGCCCCTTATGTGATCTCCATGGCTGCATTTCCCTTTGGCCGTGAGAAAATCGGCTCCGGGGTCTCCACTCTTTTGACCTCAATCCTGACGCTGGTTGCAGTCACGCTGGTGTTCAAGCTGATTATTACTGGCATCGGCAATCTTATGCCGGGTGGTGAGCAAATCAGCTCTGATGTTTTAGATGATACCGCCTGGAAGGCTTACATCCTTGTGATCCTGACCGCGTGGTCGGGTGTGGCGCTGGTGCAGGAAGCAACCTCACTGGCCGGCACACTGGCACAAGTGACGCTCAATGCCGCCACTCCGGGTGCGATGATGAGCGGGGCAGCTCAAACAGCCGGGGCTTACGGCAAAGGCATTGCTGCTGGAGCCAAAGGCGGCTGGAGCGCTGGTAAGGCAGCGCTTGGCGTGAGTAATGCCACGCTCAGTGACAAAGCCGCTGACATGAGCCTGCAATCTGGCGGCAATCCCAATTCCAAAGCAACCGATGCCCTGAAATCAGAGAAGTAATTATCATGAGCAAACCGTTCCTCTTCACGCTTTCCCTTGTCTTGTTTCTGGCTGGCTGCGCCTCCAATGCAGAAATGCCCTACGCCCCGGTTGATACGGACGAAATGCGTCCCTCGCCCTGTGCCTGCGTAGATCTGGACTACCAGCCGCAAAGCTTTGAGTGGGTGGAGGCGGCCCATGTTTAAAAGAAGGCGGCAAGACAAGGGAAAGAGCGAGCCTAAGGGGGCACTGCATCAAGGACTTGCGGTCCCTGTTCAGGACAACGCGCCTGATGTGGGCGTTCCTGATAAAGACCAGGCACAGCGCAAGGCAGTGCTGGATGCAGATCCGTTCGCCTATAAAAGCGCCCATCGGCGCATGGTGACGCTGTTCAGGATCTCAGCCGGTCTCAATGTTGTTTTGGGCGTGTGTCTGGCGTTGGCCCTGCAGGCCATTGCGGTTGCCCTGCCCCTTAAGACGACGGAAATCGCGCTGCTTCGGGTTGATCCAGCAGATGAGCGGATTTACCGGGTCGAGCCGATCTCTGTTGAGGTGGATGGCTTTGAGTTGATGTTAGAGAAAATGGCACGGCGCTATGTGGCGCAGATCCTCGCCGTTGACCCGATCTCTCAAAGTTCGAGATTTCAGGAAGTCGCCACGTATTCCGATCAGGACTTTTACCGTCAGTTCTTGAAAGAAAACGAAGGCCGCATTGATGAAGCGATTGAAGATGGTTTGAACCGCTCGATCACCGTTGAAAGCGCCAACCAGGTCGATGCCTATGGCGGGATCTACCAATACGCCGTTGACTTCATCCAGACAGACAGGATCGGCAGGGCAAAGCCTGAGCAATCCAGACTTCGCGCCTATGTGGAAATGACCACACGCCCGCAAGAAGTCACCAGCGTGGAGCGGTTTGAGAACCCCCTCGGCATTCGCATCTTAAAATTGGCTGTTCAGGAAAGACCGACCACATGAGCCCCCGTATTTCTCTATTTCTTGTCACATTACTTGTTTCAAACACCGCTCTTGCCCAGACCTCATTGGATCGCGGTCCTCAAACACCAAACCAGCGGGTTGCGCAGGGTCAGCAGGTAGCGTCAAATGTTGCTGCCAGTGTGCCGCAGGATGCGCTCAAACAAGCAGCTGCACAGCGGCGCGGCCAGT
This sequence comes from Pseudovibrio sp. Ad46, assembly GCF_001623065.1. NCBI lineage: Bacteria > Pseudomonadati > Pseudomonadota > Alphaproteobacteria > Hyphomicrobiales > Stappiaceae > Pseudovibrio > Pseudovibrio sp. Ad46. Next base: position 17,346 of record NZ_LMCG01000054.1, read on the forward strand.
TTGGTCCCCTGAACCGCACGACCGTGCCATTGGGCCAGATCCAGAAGGCCTGGGATAAGGCTGGCAAGGATGGCGGCGTTCACACGCAGGTTGAATGCGGAACCTGCGTTTACCGGGTCCGTCTTCGCGAGTTCATGCTCACCGTGATCCAGCTGCCTGAAGACGTTAAGATTAAAAACGCGGATGTGGCGGATGTGAACTTGTTTGACACCAAAGTGCGCAATGACACCACGTTGGTCATCAAGCCTTTGGCAGCAGGCGTTGACAGCTCCCTGCAGGTCTATGCTGAAGATGGCAGAGTGTTCAGTTTTTACCTGCGTGCAGAAACCGTCAATTCAAAGCATATTCCGGATCTGCAATTCAAGATCGAAAAACCCCGATTGGTGCAATCGGCTTTGATCGAAGTTGCAGCAGGGGGATCGCCAGTGCCCTTGATGAATATGCCTGCTTATACTCCCAAGGGCGACGAGACACAGAAGGTGCCGGGCGATTATGTCAAACGCGCCAACATTGACCCGTCCAAACTGCGCGGATGGGGTGAATACAAGCTTTGGGGATCTGACAACTCGTTAAAGCCGGAACTGGTGCTGCGTGATGATCACTTCACCTACATTTTTTACGGCGACAAATGGAATGATCTGGAGTTGCCGACCGCGTATGTGGTGGTCGATGGGATTGATGAACTGGTCAATACCCGCGTGTCCGGCAAGGCATACATCATTGAGAACACCAGCAAACTCATCACCTTAAAATCCGGTCAGTCCTACATGTGTATCCAGTACAAGGGTAACTAACATGAGTGTATGTGAGTTATTCCTTGCGGTTGGATTGAGTTTTGGTGGGGCGTGTGTCCCTGAGCCGGTTCTCTCTCGTGGTTTGCCTCCAAATGATGATGGTGTGTTTGAGTATAAGCGCCCACCGGCTCCAAAGCCGGTGATACCGCCAGCACCGCCGCCGCCGCGCATCATCATGGCTCCTCCCATCGTGGTTGAAAAGGAAGTCAGCAAGGACGCACCGCCCAGAACGATCATCAAGAAAGAATACATCACGGTTGAGAAGATCATTGAGCCTCCAAAACCCAAAGATCCCAGCCCGTTTGAGCTGGAACTGCAAGCAGCACGAGCCGCCCGCTTTGGGACACAAGGCTACATCACCTCGCGAGGTGTGTTGGCAAACGGGTTAGAGGGCAATGTTCCAGGTCTTGATGAAGGTCTAACGCGCACAGCGGCGCTCAACGTACCTCCTGCAGGTGGACTATCCGGTTCCTTCAGTCCCCCGGAAGGCATCGACCCGCAAAACAGCACCTACAAGGCGTCTGGCCGGATCTCCACCAGTGCGGTTGACAACAGTCGGATTGTGACAGCTGATCGCTACATCACCGGCATCATGGAAACCGGCATTAACAGCCAGCTTGCTGATGAGGGCACGGTCGTCATTCAGGTGAGCCGGGATGTTTACGGCTATCACGGGGCCAATCTTCTGGTTCCAAAGGGAAGCCGCATGATCTGCCGCTATGAGAGCGCCAAGAAGGTTGGACAGACCCGTATTGGCTTCCAGTGCGAGCGCGTTCTCATGGCTGAGAGCCGTGCTGAAATCTACCAGCTCAAAGCCAAAGTTGGTGATGCGCAAGGGTATGGCGGCATGTCCGGCCACGTCGATAATCGCTGGTGGGAGAAATACGGCACTGCTGTGACCACCGTTGCCATTGGCGCGGGCGTTGAATCTGCTGTCACCATGGCCTCTGCCTATGGCTTAGAGGGCTCCGACACGATTGCTTCTGCCCTGACAGGCATCTCGGAGAACGTTGGCGAGTTGTCGGCAAAGTTTATGGAAGACACGGTCAATTTAAGGCCGGTCATCCGTATTTCCCAGGGCACCAGAGTTCAGATCAGACCTGAATATGACTGGTACCTGGCTCCACCTACCCAGCAGTAATGTGAGGTTATTTAGATGCGGAATATTTTAAGACTTTCTCTGACAGGGGCCATGTTGCTGACAAGTACAGCAGCCGGGTTCTCCCAAACAGCGGCCCCTCCAACACCCGCCGCTCAGGCGGCCGGGGCAGGCAAGCAAGGCCAGATCGGTCAGCAAGGCCAGATAGGTCAGCAAGGAACGAGTGCGGCGCAGGCCACCGCTGCACTTCGTGAAAAGCTGTTTGCTGTTGCTGTGAAGCAGACCACACCCATTTTTGAGGGCAAAGCGGTTGAGCTTGCCCTGCAGATCAAGAAGGCTCCTCAGTTCACCGCTGGGGTCAACAAGGATGAGGTTTCCGTTGCCGGTGTGAGCGCAGAGGGCTTCTCCCAATATGTCATGCATGATGGGAAGAAGATCGGGCAAGCTGTGCTCACACGTCTGACAAAGGGCGAGCGTTTTGTTGAACTCAATGCAGAAAACTTTTCTTCTCAGTTCGACGTTGAAGAGGATGTGATTGATCCGGAAGAAACACTTGATGTATCGGGCAATGAAGAAGAGCTGATCGCAGCGCTTAAAAAGCTCAATGCGCAAGAAGAGCCTGAGGACGACAAAGACAAGGACAAGGAAGAGGACGAGGAGAAATACGAGGACGTTGAGCGCGATGAGAACGGCGGGTCCGGTGCCGGGTCAGGCTCTTCAGATGGTGGTGAGACGCCTGGTCAGAACGGCTATGAAACACCTGATCGCAAAGAGGTGGAAGAAAAAGACGCTCCTGAGGATGTGCCAGAAGAAATCCGTGTGACCTTTGAGGGGTGCTCGCCGGTCATTGACCGCAATCAGGGACAAGTGCGGGTTCAAAGCAAGACGCAAACGCTCAAAAAAGGCATTGTGGTTGAGGAAAGCGCGTGTTCAGACAGCGGGACCAATTTCACGATCCAGAAAAGCGGGGCAACCTGTGATGACAAGATCGATGTGACTGCCCGGATCGCAAAGCCGCAATATCTCGAATATTACGTCAACAGCCAGCAGGAGCGCATCCAGCTTTCTGATTGTCAGCCTGATCCCGATACAACGTTCTCTATTACCGAGGATGACAGCTGCCCGATTGATATCGATCTGGAAGCGGGTATGGCCTATATTGAAACCTCCATGGTCTACACCGATGGCAACAACAATCTGCAGACCGTTCGTAGTTGTGAACGCTCTGAATTCTACCAGCCAATCAAGATGGCGCAGGTCACAGACGGCTGTTCCATCCGTCATGATTTCGGCAATTCCCTTTCAACTGAAATGGCAATGTGGATCTATCAAAAGGACGAGCAGTTCTTCCAGGCCTCGCCTTGCTCGGTGACTGAAAACACCTATCCGCATGAGAAGGTCTTTAAAAAGAACGGCGTTGATATCTGCCAGACCATGGTGGATCTGAGCGGGCGCAGAGCAATTCCTCAGTACCGCACGCAAATTACAGTGGGCGGCGCGTCTCAGTATATTGATCAGTGCACACCAGATTCAAATGCCTCGATTGAGATCAAATCCACCACAGAAGGCTGCATCAATCCAGCTGAGTTCAATCACGACATTGCAGCTGGTGTCTCTTATGGCCTGGAGCGGCACTATTTTGAGAACCCGACCCGTGAATATGTAAGTTCCTGTCAGCAGGGCGGGACAACATACGTTCACAATGTGGATGTGTCATCGTGGAAGCACAATGACGAGAAAAAAGTGGCCCAGCCTCTTTCTGATGTGTCGATCAATGTGGCCGGTCAGGTCTACCCGATTGCTTCAAACATGATGCTGCCTGGGGCACCTGAAGTTGCTTACACCAAGCTGGAAACGGAAGCCGAGCAGGTTGCTTCAGGGCGCTACTTTGAGGGTTGCTATGCCTTTATCCCGACTAAGCTGACAGATGTTTTTGAGCGTCCGGACAGCACCCGCTTGGAGGTCCCATTGGGGGATGGGGAAGTCTTTGAGGAAGGCTATCAGTGCAAGCCAACCATTGAAGGGTGTATCAGTCCAGCAGACTTTACGCATGATTTCACTGCTGGCGTGTCTACCGGACTGGAGCGTTTTTATTACACCAATCCAGACAGGATCTATGTGGGTAGCTGCCAGAAGAGCGATACGAATTATACGCATATCGCTGAGACATCTTCCTGGAAATATGATGATCCCAAGCGCAAAGCACGGCCACTGTCTGACGTTTCGATCAGAGTGGATGGCTTAAGTTACACCATTGCAACTAAGAAGCTTCTGCCTGGCGCACAATACGTTGCTTACAAGAAGAAGAGTGTTGAAGAAGATGAAGACACCTCAGAGCGTTATTATGACGGATGTAATGCGATGGTTCCTGTCAAGCGTAAACAAGCTTATGAACGGCCAGATGGAAGCAAGCATTATGTGGCTGTCAGCGACGGCACTCCTGTGAATGAAGGTGATCGGTGCACCTATCAGCAGGAGATCGAAGAGCGCTGGGTGAGTGTGTCGTTTACGAGCAACCGTGCAAGTTGGGGCTATTTAGAGGACAAAGATAAGAACAGGGCTTACTCTAACGACGGCCCACATAGAAACGGTCCATACACAGCAACTGGTGCCAAAAGAAGCAATCGTTGCAACACTGCTACATTCACAGCAACCAATCTCTTTAAGACCTATACGCGGGATAAAAAGACTAATCCGGCAGGTGAAGTGTTCTATTCAAAGTGGAAGACGGTTTCACAAAGAAACACGTCTAATACCGTGACCTCAAGAGGGGATGGCGGCGAAGAATGCTGATGAACGTCTAAGTATACGCAAAGGATCTGGCAGGCCGAGGTCATGGATCTGCCAGATCCTCCTTAACTCTTAAAACGCAAGCAACACCAATGGTTTGAAAGTAACTCCCAGAGGCAATCCTCAGGGTGAATGGGTAAGTTATGTCTGATCGACTGATAATGAAGCTTATGGAACCTTTATCACAAATCTACCATGATCCGAACGTGGTAGAGCTGCGTCAGACGCGGCCAGAAACGTTTGTTCTGGAGCATCGCAAAGCTGATCTGCAACAGCTTGATGCCCCAGGTATTGGCTTCACGCAGGTTCGCCGGATCTGTCAAGCGCTTGCCAACTACAACGGCCTGAAGTTTTCTGAAGGTACGCACCCAAAGCTCTCTGTGTCGCTTCCTGAGCGCCATCGTTTTGAATGCCTGATTGGGCCAAGCACGCTCACCGGCTTGTCTATGGCCGTGCGCTGCAAGCACCCCTATGAGGTCAAATTTGAGGACATGGGGCTTCGCCAAAAGATGATCGATTACATCAGTGAAGCTATGCATAAGCGCTGGAATATTGCGATTTCCGGCTCGACAAACACGGGTAAGACCACACTCTTGAACAAGCTGCTTGGCTTGTTGCCCGTTGATGAGCGCGTTGTGTCTTGTGAGGACACACCAGAACTGGAGATTGAGCGCTTCTGGAATGGGTCAGCGCTGTTTGCATCGCGTGAGGCTTCACAAGGAGCTGGTTTGCAAACCTGGCCGCAGCTGTTCGATCACAAAATGCGTATCTCTCCCGACCGCATCATCTTCTCCGAGATCTCCGTTCAAAATGCGTACTCAGCTTTGAATGTTTTGAACACCGGCGCAAAGGGCTGGATGTGCACCATTCACGCCGACCGCGCCGAGATGGTCGTAGATCGATTTCAATCCAATATTGACCTGTCCGGAGGCGTTGCCACGCCCATCCGCAGCTACTTCAATTCACTGGTGGATGTGGTCTTCCATATCACTCGTTTTGAGCGCGGTGTGCGCCAGATCACTGACATTTATGAGGTCAAGAACGAGCGCTACATCCTCAAAGACGGGAAACTTCAGTGATGCATATTTTCCCTCGTGTTGTCGCTCTTGTCTCCATCTTTGCCTTTGTCTGCGTCACCCTCGCAGGCTGGTATTATACGCTGGAATTTGACCCCACCGACCCTGCGTGGTGGAAATGGCTTTATGCCTTTTACATTGAGACCAATGAACTCCCCAATGAGATCCTGATCCCGTTTGGCGGCGGGTTCATTGCCATGATCATAACCATGATTGTCGGTCGCATCCTCATGGAACAAGCGGGTAACAAAACGGTCTCTGGTGAGCGCGATTCAGGCTCGCTGCATGGCACGGCACGGTTTGCTGAAGACAGTGAAGTCAAGGGCATGGGGTATCTGCGCGGCAAAGGCGTTGTTGTTGGCGGTCTGGAAGACAAGTTCAAAAACGCGGCCATGCTGCGTCATGACGGGCCTGAACATGTGCTGGCCTTCGCCCCGACCCGTTCCGGTAAAGGTATCAGCGTGGTCATCCCGACCCTGCTGACATGGCCTGGAAGCACCATCATCCTTGATATCAAGGGCGAGAACTACGCTAAGACTTCGGGTTGGAGAGCGGCGCAAGGCCAGAACGTGTTTTACTTTGAGCCGACCGCAACCGAAGGCTCTGCCCGTTACAACCCCTTAGAAGAGATCCGCATCGACACCGATTTCCAGATTGGTGACTGCATGAACGTTGCCAAGATGATCATCGACACTTCCGGCAAGGGTCTTCAAAACTTTTGGGAACAGGAAGGCTTTTCGTGGCTGTCTACGGCCATTTTGCATGTGCTTTACCGGGTACGCAATGAGGAAAAGCGCAAGGCTAATCTGGCCGATGTGCTCCACTTCCTGTCAGTCGGTGATGATGAAGCTGGTGATGATGAGCTAAAGCTTGATGCGCTTGTTAAAGCCAAAGCGGAGGGCAAGAAAAAGGATGAGGACGGGTTTGAAAAGCTGCTGCTCGACATGGAGGGCTATGAGCACGGCAATGAGGGTGCTGACAAGGAAGTCCGGCGCGGGGCATCACGCATGCGCAAGCGGGCAGCCAATGAACGCTCTGGTGTCTCGTCCACGGCCACGGCTCAACTTGCGATCTTTGCAGATCCGATCATAGCGCGAAACACATCGGCCTGTGATTTTACCATTGCTGATTTGATGAACGCGGATCAGCCGACCAATGTCTATCTGGTCCTCTCGCCTGCTGAGATTGGGCGCATGAAGGCGCTTATCCGCATCATCCTCAATCAGATGCTCACGCGCCTGACAGCTAAAATGTCCCATAATGAGGGTGAGACGCTTTACAAGCACCGCATGCTTTTGATGCTGGATGAGTTTCCGCAGCTCGGCAAGCTGGACATCTTTGAAAGCTCGCTTGCCTTCATGGCAGGGTATGGCCTCAAAGCTTTCCTGATCACGCAGGATATCACCCAGCTTCAAAGCGCCTATACCCGTGATGAGAGCATCATCTCCAACTGCCATGTGCGTATTGCCTATGCACCCAACAAGATCGAGACGGCTCGGGTTCTCTCTGACATGACCGGCAAGACAACGGTGGTGCAGCGCAAGCGTTCGGTGTCAAAGAATCTGGAACGGGGCGGCGCCAGTCTTTCGGAAAGTGTTTCTGAAACCTCACGGCCTTTGATGACGCCCGATGAATGCATGCTGCTTCCCGGCCTCAAATACGATGAGGACGGCAGGGTTGTCGGTCCCGGTGAGGTGTTGGTGTTTACCGCAGGAAAACCCACCATCAAGGGCCAGCAATACCTTTATTTCCAGGATGAGGATCTGAGTGCCCGCTCTAAACTGAAACCTTCTGGCAACGTCAAAGCAGGGGTTCAGATTGAGAGCGGCAACAGTGCTCACCCTGCTGAAGATGGACCGACTTCGCCTGCGCAAGTTGGAACGCCAGAGCCCTCACCCAAGCCAGATATGGATAAACAGGTCGCGCCAGAGGTGATCCAGGAAGCTTTTGAGGCTGAGACTTGCAAATCCGAGACTGCAACTCAGAGCAATCCATTTCTTGGCCCCCTCAGCCGAGTTGCTGAAGGCGTGCCCTTTGACAGCAAGGCAGGCGGGTCATGAGCTCAAAAAGTCTCTTTCTTGTCGTCGTTTTAAACCCTGAGGAGATCCACCATGGCACAGAGTGAAACCAAGGCCCCTGCCCGCCAGAATGCCCACCCGCATGCTCGCCAAGCAGATGAAGGAACGCCGAGTGAGCCTGCAAACTCAAACAAGCCGGAGCGGACCTATCTGGCCGTTCCGTTTGATGAGCGCGAGCCTGCTAAGAAACTTGGTGCCAGGTTTGATCGCAAAGCCAAGAGCTGGTTTGCGCCAAACGCCAAAGTCGCGAAGGCAACGATGAAATGGTCGGTGGAAGGCAAAGCGCCTGCTGCTGAACAAAACCGCGATCCGCAAGGGGAATTCAGCGATTGGCTCCGGGCACAAGGCATGGATCTGCAGGGCTTGGCGCAGATGGATGGTAAATGGCACCGCATTGCCATTGCTGGCGAGAAGAAGGTCAAGAACGCCTCTTATCGTGGCTTTCTCGATGGCGCTGTTCCAAATGGCATGCTGCATAATTTTAAAGGAACTCAGGAGAGCTGGACGTTTGACGGGCAGCAGCTTTCAAAGGATGAAGTTGGGCGGGCCATTGAAGCGGGGAAAAAGGCTTCAATCGAGCGGGCAGATGAGCGGAAACTGGATCAGGAGAAAGCTGCGAAGACAGCCTATGGGATCTGGGCCAACCTTAAGGACTGGGCCAATCCGGAAAACTGCGAGTATTTGAGCCGAAAAAACGTTCGTGGCTATGGTGTGAAGCTGGATAAAGATGCGCGCATGGTCGTGCCTTTGCGCGATACGGATCTTAAAATCCACTCGCTGCAGTTCGTAGGCGAAGACAAACACTATCTCAAACATGGCCGCAAAGAAGGGCTGTTCCATGCCATTGATCCAGGGCGTTACTTAAACGATGCGGACAAGCTGGGACAGGGAGATACGCTCGTCTTTGCAGAAGGCTATGCGACCGGTGCGTCCGTTCACAAACTCACAAACAAGCCAGTCATCGTGACGTTTGATGGTGACAATCTGGTCAAGGTTGCCACAGCGCTGCGTGAGAAATACCCCAACGTGACCATGCTGTTTGCAGCAGATGATGACCATCATTTGCCCCTTCGCGAAAATCCATTGCCCAACAAGGGACTGGAGAAGGCAAGCGAGGCAGCAAAGGCCGTTGGCGGGTATGTGGTGGCCCCTCCCCTTACCAGCTCTGAAAAAGCAAAAGGTCTGACGGACTGGAATGATCTGTGTGTGGTGCGCGGACACGACAAAGCAGTCTTCCAGTTCCTCACACGCACTCGGGCAGCGTTAAGCCTGGGAAACGCGCAGGAGCTTCAGATCGATACCACAAAATCTAAACAGCAAAGCCGTGAGATGGAGATGAGCTTATGAAAATCGACAAGACAGGTTTTAAGTTCGGAAGAGGAAAGAATGAGAAAACGGCAGCGTTCAACCTGTACATGCCGCTCAGCGTGATTGCTGATATCAAAGTGCGGGCCAAAAAGCTGAACTGGAAATACGGTCATTACGTTGCCTACGTTTATGAAAACGTTGCCCATCCGGACCCGGCAAAACTAACCGCCATTGATGAGCTGAAGAAGGTCAATCACGACCAGGCGCGGTTGGGCAACCTTTTGAACGCTGGACTGGCCGATATGGCGCTCAGGGCCAATCACGGCGAGATGGAAAAGCTCTTGCACGATATTCGCGATACGCAGAGCGCGCTCAAAGCAAAAGTAATGGCGCTCTGATCCATGATTGCACACAAGATAGACCGTAAATCCGGACAGAACTCTTTTAAGGCGCTGGCGCGTTATGTGGCTGCTGCCAGGGAAGACAATGAGAAGCTGGGCGATCTTTGGATTGAGAATTGCGAGTTGGCAAGCACCAAAGACGAACTGGAGCTTGCCATTGTCGAGATTGAGAACACGCAAAAGCACAACACCCGTGTGAAGGGCGACCGCTCCTATCACCTGGTGATCTCATTTGCGGAAGGGGAAGTGCCCGAGCTGGCGGCGTTGAGGGATATCGAAAAGTCTTTCGCCGAGGCGCTTGGCTTTGAAGAGCATGAGCGCATCATCGGCACGCACACCAATACAGACAATTACCACATGCACGTGGCGATCAACCGGATTCATCCCAAAACCTATAAGGTCCACACGCCCTATATGGATTTTGATGCTCTGGAGCGCACCCGTCTTGAGATGGAGGTGAAATACGGCCTGACCCGCACCAACGCCAAGGGCGAAGTGCTGGAGAAGACCAATCCAAAGGCAAGGGATTATGAGGCCAACACCTATGAGGTCTCCTTCTCCACTTATGTGAAGGATTACAAGCCTGAACTCTTGAAGATCCGGGAGAGTGCCAAAACGTGGCCCGAACTTCACGAGGGCCTTGCGGCGTATTCGCTGGAGCTGAAGCCGCGTGGCAATGGCCTGGTGTTCAAGGAGCTGGACGGCCCGCGTTCGGAAAAAGCCAGCACGGTTCACCGTGACTTTTCTAAAAAGGCATTGGAAGACAAGTTCGGCCCCTATCAGGCAGCGGAGAAAGATCTCTCTCAGGCTAAGCGCAAGGACCGCTATGAACGCAGGCCGCTTTATGACCGGCACCGGGAAACCGATCTTTGGGAGAAGTTCACCGATCAGCTCAGTAAACCCAAGCGCAAACGCAAACACAGTTGGAAGTCGTTTCTAACGGATTACGCCCAGCTCAATCATGCGGCCATCGAGATGCTTAAAGGGGAAGAGGCCATGTTGTCCCTGATGGGACTTGGGTCAAGACGACAACCAGGACTGCTGGAGAAGCATTTTGGAGTGAAACTGCAAAAGCAAAAGCAGCACAAGGCTAAGCGGCCTGACAACGACAAGGTCAAAGACAAAGGCCGGGACAGATAAAGCGCCCTGCCCGACTTGCTGGTGGTGCTAGCGGCAAGAGGGACAGGATGAAGACTATGTTTGGCAAGGCATTTTAATGCTTGCGGAAGCGGGCGAGGAGATCCTCAGAGGGAGGAGCATTGAATTGAGCACGATAATCAGATCGCAGCTGCAAATTGTTATGACGCAGTTCAGTCGGGGGATGGGAGGTCAGGTAGTGAGCCATGATGTTCGTGCCGCCCCGTTCATCGCCTATGCTGTTAAAGACCTGACACATGCAGTCTTTTCCAAGCAGCATTTGAGCAAACTCATCGGCGCGATACTCAGCCATACGAGAGGTCAGGGCCGGGATACGATTTCCGATCCCGATAATCAGGCTGCAAGGAAAGAAGAAGAACATCACGACCAGATTGAGGATTGGTACACTTTTGAAGAGATTTGCAAAAAACAAAAGCACATTGAACGGCGTGAAGATTGCAGCCGATATTACCGCGTGTTTTGTGTCCCAATACCGCAAATGAGCTATCTCGTGAGCAAGAAGCCCAGCCAGTTCTTCAAGGCCGTGCTCGCGAAATTTGGTATCAAAAAGAGCGCCCCTATGGATGGCAATCCGGTTGCGGCCATAAGCGCAGGCATTGTAGCTTTTGTCGTCAACCACTCGCCACACAATGTGAGGCAGTTTGATGTTCTTGGTATCGGCGCTGTGTTGCAGATAGGCAAAAGCGGATTCGATCTGATCAAGCTCGCGCTGCGAACAGCGGCGCGCACCCAACCTGATATCATCAAAGAATTCAGAGATGCCCGGTATCGAAGCCAGGAACAGGATGAGCGTGAATTGGACGCAAAGAACAAACAGCTCGTTGACGTGAGGGACATGGAACGGCAGCAAGTCATAATTGTTAATGGCAGAAGTCACCGGGATCAAAGCATAAAACAAGATTACAAAAGCTGGAGCCGAAATCACGGCCCACGAAATAAACCAGCTCAAATCAATAGCTATGTGTCTGAATACTCTGCGCATTTGAATGTCCCTCCATTGGTTTTAGTTTACAAAACTCTGGGGGAGTTCTCAATGAAACTTGGGCATGTTCCATCTTTGTTCACAACTAACTCAAGTATAGTTAATGTGTTCAAGTAAAGGAGGGCATTATCAATAATGTAGTGATGCTCAATTAATAAGTAAGAATGAGATTAGTTTACTCGAAGACTTAGGGAAATACATAGCTCTATTCGAAAGTCCTATGAATAATTGATCAGAAATCAGTCTTTACATGTGTGTAACACACAAGTTGATTAAACTTGTACTTTTTAAATCGAAAAGGGGTTTGTAACAATTGAATGAAATTTAGCGAAAATCTCAAGGATAAAAGCAATCAGGGCACTGCCCTATAAAAAAGTAAACCCTGGAAGCCAGGAGCCGCCAGGGAGAACAACATAGAAATCATGATTAGCACCTGAATTTCTATGTTGCCCTCCCATAAATTGCAAGAGTGAAGAACGCAATAATTTTTGCGAACAGGAGAACTCACTCTGAAATTGGCTCAACGCTTCCAGTGAAGACGGAATATTTGGAATGTTTATTGATGCCTATATGCCAGATGAGGCAGCGGCAGTGTTTGGAATCGGCAACACATCGCGCCAGCAGAATGAGAAGGCAGAAGTCGCGGCCAGAGGTTTTACTGGTCTGCCGGTCGGTGTGAGCCGGTGGGATGTGCTCTCGCTGGTGAAGAGGTTGCAACGCGAGCTTGGCTTGACCGCAACACAAGTTGCGCACCTGGAATTCCTCGTGGGCTATACCCGCGATCAGGATTGGCAGAGCGGCAGCAATCCGATTGTCTATCTGACGGTAATCGCGACCGCCAACAAGCGTTCAATCTGCGAGCGCCAGGTGCTCAACATCGAGCGGGCCTTAAATCGTGCTGGTTTGGTGTGCTGGCACGACAGCGGCAACCTGCGCCGGTTCGGCCATCGCTCAGCAACTGGCGAGCTCCTGCAGGCGTTCGGTGTCAATCTTGCCCCTCTGGCCGCAAGTTACAAGCGCCTTTACCGCATGGCGCAAGAACTGGAGCAGCGCGCCCTTGTCTGGAAACAGCAAAAGACAACGCTGCTGCTTCACAAAAAGGTCTTAAGAGAGCAGCTGACCTTGCATCCAGACCACCCAGCTGCAGGGGATGCGCAAAAGCTGTTGCTGTCATTGCCGCGCCGTATCGAGGCGCGCTTGACCATCACCCAGCTGTTGCAATGGAGCAAGCAGTTCTTGCAGCTGATCGCAGCGTTTCATGAGGTGCGTGACCCCTCTTCCATTGACCAGATCGAGGACGATCCAGCAGCGGAATCCGAACCTCAAAACACCTTTGGTCGGAAGAAAACTTCCGACAGGTCGGAAATCCAGTTCCGACACATAAATACAAGCAATACAAAACAAACACTTTCTAACGAAAGAAGTAGTGAGCGGACACTGCCTGCCGGCAATGACTTGAAGATTGCTTTGACCGCTGACGCGGAAAGGGCTCTTGAAAAGATCGAGCGTGAAAGTGCTGCTCCAGCACGTCAACACCCGATTGCACATGAGGACAGGTCCAACTCGCCTCCCCTGCCCGGTCTTGAACCGCCTTCAGCACAAGCCGTGCTCCTGAGCTCCGGTATCGAGCACATCACGCTCAAACAGGTTTTAGCCTGTGCCAGTCCCATGCTGCGCGATATGATCCGCAATGCCTCAAAGAGCGGTGGTGCCGATTGGGATTCTGTCATCGAGGCCGCAACACTGGCAGCAGGATATCTTGGGATCTCAAAACCAGCATGGCAGGAGGCGTGCAGCAAACTTGGGAGCAGCGCGGCCGCCACGCTGCTTGTGCTTGCCCAGACCCCCAGCACCGCTCCGGCCACC
>NZ_LMCG01000055.1:0-1028 GCF_001623065.1 Pseudovibrio sp. Ad46
TCCCGAACTCGGAAGTGAAACGCCCCTGCGCCAATGGTACTTCGTCTTAAGACGCGGGAGAGTAGGGCGCCGCCGGGCATGAATAATACACACCGACAAATCTCTACAAAATAAAACAGAACAAACATATCAGACAAAAAGCCCCCAATGCATAATGCATGGGGGCTTTTTTGCGTTCTAACGGAAGCTTTCCTAGCTAGAAGGGGAGAGCCGAGAGATGAGCCTCAGCCTGCCAAGAATTAAAACACTCCCTTAGCACCGAATATACACCCAACAGTTGGCCTCTATGGCTGGTGATCCCCTGGGTTGCTAGGCCACCTGATCGAAGAATATCCTTGAAGCTTATGGTCTTCCTCGATGTAAGAAGTGCTTTGAGCCTCTCTTTGGGGCACGGCTCTGTTATGAGGCTGACTGATTATTCAATTATCGCGCGCCATTTCTCTTACCTCTCTCCTTTCAATGTTTGTCTCACATTGTTGATGCTCATTTTCCTGGGGGCAGTTTTGGCTTGTTCAGCACTCTGACGCTAGCTGTAAGAGGAGGTGGTGTGGGATGTTTGATGCCAGGGTCTCTGTCTGCGCTTCGTCATGTTCTCTTGTGTGTCTCCATCTCTCATTGTTGCTCTTGGAGTTCTGTGCTGTTCGGTGAGGTTCTTTGTTAGCCAGGTTTTGTGTGTTTTGGGGTGGTCTTGATTGGTGTGTGTTTTTTCCCAGTGTCTGTGCAAATTTTGGTTTTGTTAATTTTTGGTGTTTTGGCTGGTTGTTATTGGCTTGTTTCTGGGGTTTTTGTGGTGTTGGTGGTGGTGTGTGGGTTGATATATGAAGTTATTGAATTGTTTGAATTTTAGTTTTTGCCCGATTGTTTTGTTTTTTTGGAGTTTGCGTGTTGACGGGTCGGTCTGGTATCCCTATAACCCGCTTCACGCCACCGGGGCGGGCCACTGAGGCGCGGTTCTGGAGGCACAAAAACAGAAGGATTTACGGGGTTTTTAAGAGGTCTTGTAAGTCTGGATATTGAGGCGAAAGTCT
>NZ_LMCG01000056.1:0-805 GCF_001623065.1 Pseudovibrio sp. Ad46
GTCGTACCGCCACCATCAACCAGATCCGGGCCTTCCTGTTAGAGCAAGGAATTGCGGTGCGCACAGGTAGTAGCAGTTTGAGAAACTCTCTGTTCGCCATTCTCGACAATCGCGCCAATGAGATTTCTTCGCGCATGCACGACATCCTGATCGGCCTTTATGAAGACTGGCTGTGGCTAGACGAACGCATCGATGCGACCAGTACCGAGATCGAACAGATCAGCAAATATGACGTTGGCTGCCAACTGCTGATGAGTATCCCCGGCATCGGACCCATCATCTCCACCGCGCTGGTGGCCGCCATCGGTAACGGATCTGCTTTTGAACGCGGACGAGACCTTGGCGCTTGGTTGGGCCTGGTCCCCCGGCAGTACAGCACAGGAGACAAGCCCATCCTCGGCAAAATATCGAAAACCGGAAATCGCTATTTACGCATGTTGTTGGTGCAAGCGGCACACGTTTTGATGATGCGACCGAAACTTTGGCAGAACTTGAGCTTCGGAGACTGGCTGGAACGGGCATCCAAGCGAATGCATAAGAATAAACTGGCCGTCGCCCTGGCCAATAAGCTGGCAAGGATCGCCTGGAGCGTATTGTATAATTGCACGGAGTTTGACAACCATACAGCTGATATGGAGGCGATCTAACCAGAACCTCCTTAAAGTTCGCGACAGAGCATAAGCATGGAACGGAAGAAAGAACGCACTCAAAGTCAGAGGGCCATAATGGTTCTAAGTAACCTGTCCGGTAATTAGACTGTAGGTACGTGCGTATTACCATCAAGGCCACGGCCCGCGTGCCGATA
>NZ_LMCG01000057.1:0-1370 GCF_001623065.1 Pseudovibrio sp. Ad46
AGCATGCGTAATCGGGCTCGTCCTTCACGAGAGGTCAGCTCCTGTTAAGATCGCAGCATATTGCTGCGAGGATGGGAGAGCACCATGGAATACTATGCTGGTTTGGATGTTTCTTTACGGTCTGTTTCGATCTGTGTGATTGACGGCGAAGGCAAGATTATATTTGAACGCTTGGTTGCCTGCGAAGTTGATGTTATCGCCAATACCTTAGCTCAGACGTCGTTGCCTATCACCCGTCTTGGCTTTGAAGCTGGAACAATGAGCCAGCCTCTGTTTTACGGTTTGAAAGAACAACATGGCTTTGACGTTGTCTGCATGGAGGCAAGGCAAGTGCATGCGGCTCTGTCGGCCATGCGTAACAAGACCGATAAGAATGATGCACGCGGCATAGCGCAAGTCCTGCGTTCCGGCTGGTATAGCCCAGTGCATATGAAAAGTCACCGTTCACATGCAATGCGCACGCTCCTGCGCAGTCGCAAGGCATGCTTGCGTAAATGCATAGACTTAGCAAACGAGGTACGCGGGCTCTTGAAGGTTTACGGCCTGCCCCTGCCGGAACGGATTAAACACACACGCTTTGATGCAACAGTGCGACCGTTTATCGAAGTCCACCCAGATTTGAGCCTGGCACTGGTTCCGCTTCTGGACGCGCGGCTCGCTTTATTACACACGTATCAAGAGCTGGACAAACGCGTTTAACACGCGGCAAGCACCAATACAGTGTGCTTGCGACTAATGGAAATCCCCGGCGTTGGCCCTATGACTGCGCTGGCATTTGTCGCTGCGGTGGATGATCCGGCGCGGTTCAGGAGTTCGCGAACGGTTGCTGCCCACTTCGGCTTAACGCCGAGGCGTTTTCAATCAGGAGAAACTGATAATCCTGGCCGAATCTCTAAAGCAGGAGACATGGAGGTCCGCTCGGCCCTTTATACGGCTGCTAATGCAATGCTAACCCGCTGTACTGGCGGATCCAGCATCAAGAGCTGGGGGATGCGCCTGATGCGGACCAAAGGGCGCCGCCGTGCTGTTGTCGCGGTAGCCAGAAAGCTTGCGGTTGTCATGCATCGCATGTGGGTCAATGATACATCGTTCTGTCGTGATGGCTTGGAGGTTGCTGCATAATATAGCCTGACCTCAATATCACGGCAGGATCGCCCTCTCTGGACGAGGTTTGTAGATGAAGCCGAAAATGTCTGCTGCGCCATGAAAGCGCGTCCATTAGCGTGGCTCTCTACAACCATTCCGGCACATGCATGCAGCTGCTCACTGTAAAGAGCGACCCAGACTGCGAAGAGAAGCGTGACCCGGAGATGGATATGATCCGAATGAAAAGGAAAAAGAGCTTGACCTCAGCGCCCGATTAGAGAAGC
>NZ_LMCG01000058.1:0-573 GCF_001623065.1 Pseudovibrio sp. Ad46
ACACGTAGTATGACCATCTAGCGACCTCCACGATCGTCGTTCGCGTCGAGCGATCGCGCTTCAGCGAGAAAGAGAGCACGCTAAGGCGGAGTTCGCATTCTTTGTTGCGATCCGTGTCGAAGCCGGACCCGGCCAGCGCCGCGATCATGACGAACCAGCTCAATCAGATCGTCCAGGCACTCAGACCTCTGGATACCTCGGAGCAGTCGATCGCCGACCGCGCCCTGCGCGACACGGACAATCTGATGCTGCGTTCGTCGGATGTGACGCTTGCAACCACGTCTTCGCATATTCTTGAGGAGATGATTGCCGATGGCGAGCAGTTCGACTGGGTCTTTATCGAGGAGGCAGCGCGGGCCAACGGCGCCGAATTGATCGGTGCTCTGCTCCTGGGAAACCGCAGGGTGATGATTGGCGATCACAACCAGCTGTCTCCCTTCGATGCGGCGGATCGCCAGAAGTTCTACGATTCCAGCCGGGCTAGCGAACTGCTGCGTGACGCGAAGGAGAAGCTCACCGCGATCTCCGACCTGCCGAGCGAGGTGGAGGTCGCTAGACGGACCATCTGCAAAG
>NZ_LMCG01000059.1:0-5955 GCF_001623065.1 Pseudovibrio sp. Ad46
AGCCGGTCATCAGTTTGCGCTCACAGACCACCCAAACGACGACTACAACATCAAGTATCATTTGCTCACCGTCTCGCATCAGGGCAGCCAGCCGCAAGCCGTGACGGAGGAAGCTGGTAGCGGCACCACCAGTTACAGTGCCGGGTTTGAGGTCATGCCCGCCCGCCTGCCATACCGGCCCAAATTGCTTAAAAAGCCCTTGGTGGACGGCCCTCAGATCGCTCATGTCACCGGGCCTGAGGGCGAAGAGATCTACTGTGATGAACATGGCCGGGTCAAAGTCTGGTTCCCGTGGGACCGCCATAACGCCAAGGATGATAGATCTTCGTGCTGGATACGTGTCTCGCAAAATTGGGGTGGAGCCAGCTGGGGCCACATCGCCATCCCCCGCATCGGCCACGAGGTCATCGTAGACTTCCTCGAAGGTGATCCAGACCAGCCAATCATTACGGGGCGGACGTATCATAACAACAACCGTCCACCGAACAAACTTCCCGACTTCAAAACCCGCATGGTGCTCATGTCAGACAGCCATAAGGCCAATGGCTACAACGAGCTTCGCTTTGAAGATGAGGGCGGGCAGGAGGAAGTCTGGTTCCACGCTCAGAAATTCCACAACGGCGTTGTTGAGAACAACGAGACCTGGAAGGTGGGTGCCAACCGCCACAAACGAGTTGAAGGGTCTCAATCTGAATCTATCGGCAGCTCAAAAGACATTGAGGTGGGCGGCGATCACCGCGAACAGGTGAAGGGGTCAGAACATACACAAGTTGACGGGTCCGCACTGCGCCAGATCAAGATCAGCGATTTTCTGAAGGTCGTGGGAGACAAGGTCACTCATGTCGTGCGCAATGCCATAACGCTTGTTGAAGAAAACTGGCGATTGGAGACCAAGGGCAAACAGCACTTTGAGAGCGGAACAACCCACTACATCAATGCCGGGGACGCTGTGGTTATTCAGGCTGGTGCGAGCATAAGCCTGAATGTCGGTGGCAACTTCGTCAAGATTGACAAAGGCGGTGTGCAAATTGAAGGCACGCTGGTGAAGGTCAACTGTGGTGGTTCTCCTGCCAAAGGCGCTCCAGTTCCTCCAATGGAAGCTATGAAGCCAGCTGATTACGCCGGTCCTCATGCACAGCGCTATGCGCGTTCCTTTGAGAAATAGGAGAGCACGATATGTCAGGAAAACCAGCAGCACGCCTTGGGGACATTGGTTCTGGTCATGGATGCCACTTCCCGCCAACTCCCGCCATTGCCGGGAGCCCGAATATTCTGATTAACAACCGCCTTGCCGTGCGCCAGGGAGATGCTTATGCGCCGCATCCGTGTCCGGTCTGTCCGTCACCACCCCATGGCCGGTCTTTGGCTTCTGGAAGTCCGACCGTTCTGTTCAACAACAAGGAAGCCGGACGACAGGGAGATCCGATTGATTGCGGAGGGGCCGATTCAACCGGGTCTGGGGATGTTTTGATTGGTGGAGCCTCCCCCGTAGGAATGAGCCGGTCGCCGTTTTGTGAAACCTGTGAAGACAAAGCCTCCAAAGGATAGCAGCAGTGAGTTTGACAGAACGATTTAAGGGGATCGCCGCGCAAGCTGCAACGATTGGTGCCAAACCATACCTGGTGCTGGATGCATCCTGGCAGGAAGACCTTGCAAGCGAGATCCGGACCACAGGCGAAGACGGATGGGAACCGTTGATGGGGTCACCTGCAGAGGCCAAACAAGAGGCCCATGCCCGAACCTCTTTGCTTGTAGATCTGACTATCCATCCCGCTGTTTTGACCAGTTGGCTAAAGGTTGGGTTTCCAGAAAAGCTTGGTATCATCGTCTTTTCAACAAAGGCGATTGAGGAACTTCGAACCTCCTTGAAGCGGTTCATGAGCGTGATCACGCCAGAAAGTGGCAAACCAGTTTACCTGCGTTTTTATGATGCCCGCGTGCTTTATTGTTTCTTGCGTCATGGCTTCCCGGAACAGTGGCAGGATTTTTTCAAAAACATTGATCTGATTGCAGCACCTTATGACTACACATCAAGTTTTGCGGTCTATCGCCTTCGCGGCGAACAGCTGCAGCTCGGCATCGAGACCGAAGACGGCTTGGACTATCACTGGCACAAACATGAAAACCATGACCGAGCAGTCGAAAACTACCGCGCAACCTTCCCATTCCGCGAGATCGAGCAGCGTCAATACGATGATATGATGCACTGCGCTCAAATCAGCTTTTACCACGAGATTGAGCAGTTCCTTCGCAAAGCCTTTCCCAAGGAGACGGAGGAACTTCAGCGCAAGGAGTTGATCTCGTTCTTTGGTGAGGCTCAAAAGCACGCTGGCAAACAAGGCTACAGCGATGAGAGCTGCTTCTTTTACTGGGCTGTCTTGAGCTTTATGGCCGGAGCTGAGTTTTATCAAGATAAGGATGTTCAGCGCATTCTTTCGCAAGAAACAATGTCTCGCGAAACACGGCTTGAACTGCTGCTGTTTAACAGCGGCGTTGAAATTGACAATGAGGCCCTGCGAGATCTCTGCGATATTATTGAATGCAAGGAAACATACGCAGACGGCAGCAATACCGTTTATCGGGAACGGTCCGGAAAAATCATCAGGACAGCAGCATGAACAATCCAAACTTGGCTAAAACGGTAAAGAACGTAGCTTCGCAAGCCGCTGGTAATCAGTACGCATTTGTTCGCAATCTTCCACCAGGTACAGTTCCTAAGACCCCGCAATGGGTAAAGCCATTCGTGCCTAGCCCACCCGTTCCAAGACCGTTGATACGGCCAAGTCCGTTGCAACCACTAATCCAGCCAGATGTGCTGGCCCCCGACACTCAGCCTACGCCTCAATTGAAAAAGCAGGATGAGTTCTTTGATCCTAGTTGGGATGACCCCGGTGAATTCGACAAGCCAAGAGAAGCAACAGGGGAAGATGAGCAAGGAGAACCGGTGTCCTATCGCCGCCGCCGCGTCCGCCCCCGGCGCAATTGCTGTGAGCCGCATAAGTTCCCTCTCTGGGCCGTGGAACTGCCGAATAGAGTCACTGATGGGAGAATGAGGCCGGATCTTCCTTGGGTAGATCGTGATGCAAAAATGAGGGGGTGGGGGTATCAATACTGCATTTTTCAAACTCGCAGCGAGTTCCATTGCAGCGGCGGGAAAGAGGAAATTGATGCTGATATGAGCTACCCGGATCGTTGCTGGCTCGGTGACGCAAAATATGCCAAAAACGCTAGCAGATCTCCAAAAGTCAGAAAATCAAATGGTGAGTATTCACAATTCTGGATGCACGTTGATATTCGGAAACAAGATGAAGATGAATATACACGATATGGCATAATAACAAAAAATCCTGATGCACCTGGAAAACCTTGTTGGAACATCGGACTTTATACAGCGATTAGTCATCCTGCGTTACTTCCATTTTATATGGAACTATACGAGTCGAAAGATATTGAGGGAATGATTGAGCATGTGCCGATGCGAAATGCTTGCAAGGCGCAAAACGAATTTGGGAATGATGACTCTGCTCGTCCTCCAAGGATTAATCCTGAAGACGATTGGTGGAATTACGATCCATCAGAATATGGCGATATAGCATAAGTAAAGGATTGACTAGTGTTGCATTTTGAAAATTACGATAAGCTTTATGACCCAAGCATGCTATCTGTTATTCGAGATGGAATAGTAATTTTTAGTGATAGCACCTCGTTATCAAGTTGGTTGAGTAAGAAGTGGAATATTTCATCGTCAAAAAAACAACAGTACAATGACGGAAGTGTAGATGACGAAATTAAGATGGAGAGCATAAAGAAACCAAATGTGCGAATGAATATTATGTATAGAAGTAATCGCACAATTTCGTTTTCTCGTCCTCCAACGACAATCGAAGCTGCATATATGTTCTGCGATCAACTCCGAAAAGACTTTCCAGAGCTAAATGGAAAACTGATATTCGTGAATGAGTATGGAGAAATCGTCCGCTTTCCATTTGATTGTAGTGATGATGAACTGTGTAGACGTATTGGATTGGATGGCGAGTTCCATGATCACGATCTTATGCAAGAAATGGGGCTAGAGTAGTTCCAGAATAAACATCTGGCCGCACGAATGCCAATCCCTATCCCTATGTTTAATACCTCCTGTCAAGTGATCTAGTAATGCATAAAGATCAAGCTTTTAGGGGCCAGAACAAGATTTGCAAAAAATCGTACGCTAAGAACGAACAAAACAGAAACCCCGGAGAAAGTCCCCGGGGTCACTCGGATCAAAAATGAAGTTCTAAAGTTCGATCAAACTACATTATCAAATGAACTGGAAGTCATCGACATGGAGGTCTATCTTCGAAATACCCTTCAAGGTGATGGAGTTCTCGTCATCTAGCTTGATTACCGTATCTCCTCCAACATCATTTGTTGCGGCGAGTACAGATGTAAAGTCTGCAAATAGTTCTGCATCAATACTGATGATATCATCAGAGCCTGCGCCCGTTGCAAAATCTTTGATTGTATCATTTCCAAAATGAGCATTACCGAATACGAAGATGTCTGAGCCTTGTCCCCCTATCAGTGTATCATTGCCATTGCCACCAATCAGCGTATCGTTCCCTCCATACCCGTTCAGGATATTGGCACTACCATCTCCCACAAGATGATCATCTCCGAAGTTCGATCCAATCACGTTTTCAATGGAAACATAGATATCTCCTGCAGCATCCCCAGATAGACCAGCTTTATCTTGAAGATTAACGCTGACACCGCCAGAACGCGCCCAGTAGTACCTAACGGTATCTATCCCTTCCCCCCCATCAAGGTGGTCGGCTCCAGAGCTGTAACCATTCAGAGTATCGTTGCCATCATTTCCGTAAAGTCGGTCCAAACCAGCATCGCTATAGAGTTGGTCATCACCGACACCGCCATAGATCGCATCGTTTCCGCCACCGCCAATCAGTATATCATTGCCAGCAAATCCATTTAAGACATTGGCATTGCCATCGCCTACAAGACGATCGTTTCCGAAGTTCGATCCAATCACGTTTTCAATGGAAACATAGACATCTCCTGCAGCATCTCCAGATAGGCCAACTTTATCTTGAAGATTAACGCTGACACCACCAGAACGTGCCCAGTAGTACCGGACGGTATCGATACCTTCGCCCCCGTGAATATAGTCTGATCCGGAACTGTAACCGTTTAAGGTGTCATTCCCCTCATTTCCATAGAGTTTGTCGCGCCCAGCCCCTCCATAGAGTTGGTCATTTCCATCTCCTCCAAAGATCGTATCATTTCCGTCACGACCGATGATTTGCTGGTTGCCATCTCCACCTTTTATGATGTCATCGCCGAGAGTATCCGTCAGTTTTAGTGTGCCGTCAGTCTTTACTTCGATACTTGATAGTGTCGACCCATCAGCAAACTCATAGCGTTCGATATGCTGGCCAAGATCGGCAAGATTAACTGCTCCACTCTTACCACCTTTTTCCCAGGCAAGGGTCAGGGCAACGCCGTAAGTGGGGTGTTCATGGGACGTGATGGTAAAATCAGTCAGAACCAAATCATCAAATACAAAGGTATCATTTCCGGAAGACGCGTTCTCGCCGTCCTTGTTTATCCAGACAATCCCGTTGTCCTGATTGTAGTGATATGTATCATCACCGCCCTGGCCGCGTAGATGCTGCCAGTTCTGACTGTATGTGCCGCCAGTCAGGATATCATTGCCGTCACCGGCATTAATGATGTTGCTGACATTGCCTCCGATAATTACATCGTCCGAAGCTGTGCCATCCAGTCTTATGCGTTCGTCTTGCAGAAGTTCAATTTTGCTCAAACTTGTCCCATCAGCAAACTCATAGCGTTCGATATGCTGGCCAAGATCGGCAAGATTAACTGCTCCACTCTTACCACCTTTTTCCCAGGCAAGGGTCAGGGCAACGCCGTAAGTGGGGTGTTCATGGGACGTCG
>NZ_LMCG01000060.1:0-811 GCF_001623065.1 Pseudovibrio sp. Ad46
TCTCTGTCATTCAGCCCAATCTCCCGCAAAATGGTCGCCACCGTATGCCGCAGACCATAAAGAGTAAGGCCCGGCTCAATCAGGTTCTTATCTTCTAATTGGATGCGCAGCTTTCTCCACGATGCTCTGAACCCCGAGACAGTCCATGGTTGCCCTCTGGAGTTTGCACAAAGTGTTGGAGCTGAGTGGGCAGGAGCTTCATCAAGAGCTGCTTTCAAAGGTGCAATGACAGGCCAAAAGACCTGAGCCCCTGTTTTGGCTCGCCGTGTTGAGATGAAACCATTTTGGTATTGCTGCTTGGCAAGCGTAAGCGTGTCTTGAGGGTCGAGACCTGTGTACATCATCAAGGTAAGGGCAGGGACCATTTGAGGAGGAGCGTGTTTTAAAACGACCCTGCGCTCGTCATCTTCCAGGGCCTGTTGGCGATTGGAGCGTTCTTGGGTTTGCGAATGGACTTAACCCCAAGAGCAGGGTTTTCTTTGACGAACCCACGTTCCTTGCCCCATGAAAACAGAACGGAAAGCACTTGCTTCACATAGTTTGCAAAACGCCTTTTACGTTGCTCCTCTGCTTTGTCTCTGAGTTTGACAATGAAGGGCGAGGTAAAGCGGGTGAGGGGTGTGTTGTTGATTGGTGCCAGATAATCAAAGACCTTCTGGTAGTCTGACTTGGTGCGCTCAGCCAGCTCAAGAAAGGCAGAGCCGGCGCGATACTTGTCAATCAGATTGCCGAGCGTGCCCGGCCTGCTGGTATCAGCCACTGACATCAAGTTTGTTAGTCGCTCGCATTCTGCCAGAAAGGCAGCACTGCC
>NZ_LMCG01000061.1:0-6013 GCF_001623065.1 Pseudovibrio sp. Ad46
CGGCACATGCATGCAGCTGCTCACTGTAAAGAGCGACCCAGACTGCGAAGAGAAGCGTGACCCGGAGATGGATATGATCCGAATGAAAAGGAAAAAGAGCTTGACCTCAGCGCCCGATTAGAGAAGCTGTCATTCGGGTGTTTCTATCAAGGGTTGAGACCAACTTGGATTGATGATGCCGTGGCCTCTGCTTAGTAGGGCCCAATCATCGATTTTGGGTCTCAGCAAGCTTATGCAAGTTCCAACACGCCTCTTCTTTCTTTTGAGGGCCTGCACACTGCGATAGAGCATTTTTTCTGGTCTAGAAGGCCAAAGTTTCTGAAAACTTCCTCACATATCTTATCAAAGGCAAATACTTAGTCCCGAGCAAGCTAATCAAGACTTTTAGAAGAGAGGTTGCAATGAGCATCTGATTGGAGATTACGTAAGGCTTACTTTAGCAACTTATCAGTTCTGGAATGTATAACCCTTCCCCCACTCAGTCAGGATGTGCATTGGATTTGAAGGTTCAATTTCGATCTTTCGCCGCAAGCGCTTGATTAGCGTGTCAACAGAACGATCATCCTTGCCAGCGTGCTGTCGAGTTCTGGCAACGGCAAGTATGTCTTCGCGGGAGAAAACAACACCAGGGCTTTGCGCAAAAAAACGAAGGACTGCTGCTTCACTTTGAGTGAGCGGTACGGTAAGGCCTTTAATGTTGGAAATGCGCCGCAGCTGAAGATCAAATGTCCAATCTCCAATCTGTATTGCAGAAGCCGTATATTGTTGAGTGTGATCTTTACGACGACGTAGCACGGCTCGTGCGCGGGCTAACATCTCCGGAAAAGTGAATGGCTTGACGATATAGTCATCGGCGCCAATGTCAAGCAACGCAATGATTGTGTCCTGGTCACTGAGTGAACTCATCATAATGATGGCAGCGTCAGACCGCTCTCTGACTTCCCGGCAAAACACTTTGCCAGAGGGGCCGGGCATGACAATGTCAACAAAGCAGAGATCAAACTTTGTCTTGTTCCAAACCTGTCGCGCTTCGGGGACACTTATACACCGATGGGGGGTGTAGCCAGCGCTAACCAAAGCCTTCCCCAACTCTTCTCCGAGGGTGTGATCGTCGTCCACGATCAAAATACTCTCGCTCATCCGGTCTAAACCTTCGATATCCAATTGACTTTGCAACACGCATATATTGTAACATCTGCGTGTCAACTTGTCCCAATGCCGAGATAGATAAATGAAATCAATGAGGTTTTCAGCGCGTCTTACGCTTGGTCAACAACTAATGTTTTTGGTCATTGGGCTGGTATTGGCAGTTCAAGTCGTAAACGTAATTGTATCGCGTGTTGCTGATGTGCAGCTTCTGACAGCTGCTCAAAAAAGCCTTCATCTCACACTGGCTGGTCGGTCTTTCAGTGGTGTCTTAGCCCTGCCAGAAAACCAGCGTGTCCGATATACACAAACCTTATCTAATCTCGCTGTTCATATAGAATGGGGAGTTCCGCGAGCTCTACTTGATGGTGACGAACGGCGCCCAGATATCGAGGCCGAAGCACTTACCTGGTATGGCCGTGCAGGGTTACCCGTCTCAGAAGTCGTTGTGACAGAACGAGGCTTTCCAACTCCTCCTCCTCCCCGCGGAATGGTGGCAGAAGAGACACCTATGTTAGGCCTTGGTGAACCGCCGCGTACTCTTTTGGTAAATGAGCTTGATTGGAAGACGACCCCAAAATGGGTTTTTGAGGAGAAACCGGCACCGTCAAACAATCTTCTGAACTTATTCAGAACCTGGCCACTCGCTGAAGTGTACAGGGTTGCATTGCGCCATGATGCTACAGGCAACTGGCTCACGGTTTATCAGCTCAGGCGCTTACCACCTATCAATGCAGCCTACACGAAGCTTATAACATCGAGTCTGGTTTCTCTTTTAATTGCAGCGGTAGTTTTACTGATTAGTCGGCGTGTTATGGCACCTTTTTGGCACCTTTCTCATCAGGCAGAGCGGCTTGGGCGCGGCGAGACCACTTCCTCTTTGATTGTGCAGGGACCGCGTGATACCCGTGAGATTATCAGGTCTTTCAATCGAATGAATGAGCGCGTTACGCAGGCGGTGGATTATCAGATTGGCCTTTTGCGCAGTCTTGCTCATGATCTGAAAGGTCCTTTGGCAGGGATCAAGCAGCTTGTTGATGCCGTTGGTCCGCAAACCACCAGATATCAGATTGAGGCCCGTCTAGATCGCATACAGAGCATTGTTGAATCTATTATGGCTTTTTCTCGTGCGGTGATGCGAGATGGAGACTTCCAGCGTGTAGACCTCACACTTCTGCTGGATGTGGTGATTGAAGAGCGCAGTGAGCTGGGAGATGCAGCTGAAATGACAGACACAGCACCTGTTATCGTGTCATGCCGCGTGAATGCTATCCAAAGGTGCTTATCCAATCTGGTTGAAAATGCTTGCAAGTATGGCAGCGCCGCTCATGTGACTGTTTCTAAGGACGGAGATGAAGCGGTTATCACCATTGATGATAATGGCCCAGGCATCCCAGAAGAGGAACTAGATCGTGTGTTCCAGCCTTTCCAGCGCTTGGCGACAGACATACCCGGTAGCGGCCTGGGGTTGGCAATCGTAAAGACAATTGTAACTGACCAAGGTGGTTCCATAGGACTTTTTAACCGCGCTGAAGGCGGGCTGCGCGCTGAGCTTCGCCTTCCACTCTACCGAAAGAATTAATCAGCCTCTCAAACTGTGACAAGTGTTTGTCACAGTTTGTCACGAGACCTCAAATCATACCCGCGGTATCCATGTAGGAGTCGGACAATTCTGTCCTTAGAAACTCGGCAATACATTCACCTGACATCTGCTCGGACAACGAATGTATGCACTGACACATGGATTAGAAAATGGCAGATACAATCTGGAGCATCGCTGCAAAGAACTCATATCTTGATGGCAGCTACACATTCGGCTGGATCGCAAGAAAGAATAAAAAGGACTCGAACCTTGTAGGCAGTGACCATAATGATTCAGTGACACTGGACTCATTAGCAAGGAGCGGTAGTAGTGTAAAGAAGAACTCGAACCTCCATTATTATGGTAATGAAGGCATAGATACGTTGAGATATCGTGGAGATAATAATTATTCGACTGATCTCAAGGTTCTCGATGGAAATACCGTCATTGTCGAAGGGGGCCATTCGAAAGATAGCTCACACATCAATTTCAGCTCCCTGGACGTCACTGCACACAATGTTGAGATCTTCGACTTCAACTACACTGATGACACAGCCGACTTTTACGGTCTGTCTTATGGCGTTACGGCCTATGGGGGCGATGGCAATGACTCGCTGAAAGGCACAATGCATGCTGACAAGCTTTACGGAGGTGACGGAAATGACACGCTCGTCGGTAATGGAGGGGATGATTACATTGATGGCGGAGATGACGCAGATACGATCGAAGGTGGCGCAGGGGCTGATCTGATTTTTGGTGGCAAGGGCAACGATATAATCTGGGGTGGCACATCAGGAATTACAGCAGACAGCGCCAATGAAATGTATGGTGGTGATGGCAATGACACCATACATGGTGCGATCTATGTGCAAACAACACCCAATGTCGATATCATCGCAGACAATATCGACATTGCTTATGGCGGTGCAGGTGACGACATTATCAATGGGTATGATGGGAATGATATTCTTGATGGTGGCACGGGCGCTGATAAAATTTACGGAGGAGAAGGCAACGATATCATCTCCTCAGGCTCGCTCAAAGACCAAGCCGTAAGTGACCAGCTTTGGGGTGGTTCTGGTGCGGATATGTTTATCATTGGCGATGGCAGTACTGACTACACGAGCGATTTTGTTCTCGATATATCAGCAGCTTTTCCTAACAAGGGCAGTGATTGGACATCTATTCTGGATGCAGCAGGCAGCGCAGTGGGGATTATACCGGGCGTGAAAGCAATTGGTTCAGTTGCAAAGACTATAGCTTCTGGCTTTGATGCTTACTACACAGCTACCAACTCATCAAAGACAACCTTTACTATTGATGCAGACTGGGGCGAGACTGCCGAAGCTCAGGTCAGAGACTTTAACCCGTTTGAAGATCATATCATGATCCCAATTGCGGCATCCGAGACTGATCTGAATACCCACTACACCTTCGAGTGGGAGACTGCTAACGATTTGGCATTCACATTACGGGACAACCGTGGAACAGCAGACCGTGAAATCCTTGCCGTCCAATGGGCTGACGACCTTGTAGATTATTTTCCTGACTACATGACCGAAAATGGCAAGGGTGTTACGATCAATAGTGATTTTTTTGATGCGCTCAAAGCAAGTTTGAAGGAAAGCTATGTCAACTACGATGGATCTAAGCTCTACTTCGGAGACGAACTACAGGATCTAGGTGAATGGGTCGGTGAAATGGCCGGTTCCAATCTGGGATTCATGGATGTGGGGGCCTATGCTGGTTGGACGATTTACGACAATGAAGCCCCTAACGACATGTGGATTGGCACCAATCTGAACGACATCCTCGGCGCGTTTGTGCCAGCCGAAGCCAACACAACTGCCCCCAGGGAGGGATATTATTCTGATACGGCGTATTTGTATGGTATGGGGGGCGATGATCTTTTGTTTGGTGGTGCAGGCGATGATGTCATCAATGGCGGCGAGAACCTCGACGGCACCGCCGATAGTGATACTATAGCTTTCTTTGGAGCTGATTCCGTCGACATTGATTTGGGCACAAAGATTTGGAAAGAAAATCTTGGCATCTACTACTCAGTTTCCAGTGCGATCTACTCGATTAAGACCGACAATGAGGGCGGACGTATAACGAAGGTAGATAGCGACAAGTTGTACTTCATCGAAAATGTGATCGGATCAGACGGAAACGATATCATTAAAGGTGATGAAGAGCGAAACATCCTTTCAGGTGCTGGTGGAGATGATGAGTTAACTGGAGGGGGGGGCGCCGACACTTTTGTCTTTGCCGCCAACTCTGGGAAGGACACGATAACCGATCTGGACAAAGCCGATGTGCTCGTTTTCGAAGGATTGTCCGCGTCTGAACGCGATGCATTGATCAACTCTCTATCTGATGAAGGCAATAGCCTCTCGATTGATAGTGACAATTCAGTAACCTGGGAAACAAGCCTCCACAAATCGTCATTCCAAACGAGTATCTCCACCAATGAAGGCGATACGGCAACCTATGACGTAACTGTCGCAGCGGCTCAAGCAGCTGAACGAGCGTATCATGCAGGACTTACAAACCTGACAGACGCGCTGAATGCCAGCGCAGCAGACCAATCAACCAACTACGTCAGCGATGATTACCTCGCATTCAACGTTCTTGATGGTGACGTTGATACAATCAACCACACGGGCAAAAGCGATCCAGCCCCATGGTTGAGCATTGATCTGGGAGAAGATGCTCTGATTGAGTTTATTGATCTTGAGAACCGTCAGGACAACTG
The DNA here is from genome assembly GCF_001623065.1 of Pseudovibrio sp. Ad46. Lineage (NCBI taxonomy): Bacteria > Pseudomonadati > Pseudomonadota > Alphaproteobacteria > Hyphomicrobiales > Stappiaceae > Pseudovibrio > Pseudovibrio sp. Ad46. Next base: position 5,487 of record NZ_LMCG01000061.1, read on the forward strand.
GACAAGCTCTCGTCTGACCGGAGCTCACATCGAAGTGTTGGATGATGGGGCAGTGGTTTGGTCATCCTCTGATCTGACTTCCGCACACAACCAGCTGATTGAAGTTGGCGGTATAGTTGGTGACGAAGTTCGCATCGATCATGCAGGTGGGCACTATCTGCACATCGCTGAAATCGATATCTATGGTGATTTCATAGCCTAAGACGGCACAAGGACACGGATCTAAGACGGTCCGTGTCTCTCTTATCTCGGGTGGAGTTGTCATTTATAGTTATGTCTAGGACAGCTGACACCTTTCTGGCCTGTCTTGGTGGGCTTCTTGCTTACTTATCCTGAGTGAAACATGTCTTCTCAACAATCAATTTCACGCCAGCGCCCTATGGTGGCTGAGGCGTTTGCTGCGTCTCGGTCCGGGTATGCGGGCGTTGGGGTCTTGAGTCTGGTCATCAACCTGTTGATGCTGACGGGTCCGATGTTCATGCTGCAGATCTATGATCGCGTGCTCGCCAGCCACAGCGTGCCAACAC
>NZ_LMCG01000062.1:0-539 GCF_001623065.1 Pseudovibrio sp. Ad46
ATCATCAAACGTCAGAAGATTGCCGACAGAGATCTCAGTTGAAACCGCATCGCCATCTTCATCGGTGACAGTCAGGATTGCACTCACCTTGCCATCAAGCGAGACATGTTCATCAGAAGATCCGGTGACCGGGTGCTCAATGGACATGTACTGAACCATTGAGACCTTACCGTTTTGATGCAAGTGGATTGCAAACGCAGCATCTCCGTCTGGTACACGACCAACAATCTGACCATCTTCCAGATGAAGCGTGATCGCCAAACCTTCAGTCGTGGTCAGGCCAGAATCTGCGTTATCAATGCGAAATACCAGCTCATGACCGCCGCGCTCATCAGCACCAACATTCTTATGGAAATCAAGAACATCATTCCGCGCGTAGATTGGACCGCTCAGATCAGGATCACTGCCCTTTTCGTCAACATCTTTAAACAGCTTGCGAATGCGCCACTTCGGCGGAACATTATCACTGTGATCACCCTCGGTCTCGTCAATGCGAATATGATCATCAACCCAAAGTTCTGGCGCTGGGATGTCATCAA
>NZ_LMCG01000063.1:0-1970 GCF_001623065.1 Pseudovibrio sp. Ad46
CAGAGCCGGATGTGTTCCCCTTGTCATCATCATAGTGAGAACCTGCAACAACAACACCATGATCATTCATCTGTGTGCTGTAGCCAAACCAATCACTTCTATCACCATCTGAGGCAACTATCTTGCCAGGATGGACAGTTACATCGCTTTCACCTTGAATTGTTACAGTAATAGTCTGCGTTGAGCTTTCACCTGAACTGTCGGTCACAGTATACGTGAAGCTGTCGGTCGCGGTTTCACCGCGATCCAAATCGTCATATTTGCCGTTCGGATTGTAGGTGAAGGTGCCATCATCATTTAGAGTCACCGTACCAGTGGTACTGCTTGTATCCGCGGTAAAAGTGTGCGTGTCGGATGTATCTGGGTCAATAAAATCCGGTGCAATCACTAGTGGACTGCTCTCACTGGTACTTACATTTATAGCAGAAGCAACAGGTCCATCATTTTGGCCCGTGACTGTGATGGTCACGGTAGAGGTGTGGCTTGCACCAAAATTATCTGTCACGGTATAAGTAAAGGTTGTTGTACCTGTTTCGCCGGCTGCCAGATAATCAAAAGCGGGACTAGCGACGTACTGGTACACCCCATCAGACGTTTCTGTCAGCACCCCTTCAAGACTTGCGGTATTTACTGTGTGCGTATGGGTGTCACCAATGTCTCGATCTTCAAAAATGATACGGAACACTATCCCGCCGTCTTCATCTGCGGCTAAATCAACAGGATAGGTAACTGGTGGAGTATTGGTGTTTACGCCAGTTACTGTAACGGTGACAGTCTCAGTTGACGTCTCACCCGCAGAATCTGTCACTGTGTAGGTGAAGGTATCGGTTGCACTTTCCCCTGCATTGAGATGATCGAACTGGCCATTCGGGTCATATGAGAAAGTACCATCAGCGTTTACAGTCACTGAGCCGGTCGTGCCGGTCGTATCAACAGTAAAGCTGTGTGTATCCGTTGAATCTGGGTCGGTAAATTCAGGTGCAATAACAATTGCGGTGTTCTCATCGGTCTGTTCTGTCAGTGCAATCGCTACAGGACCGTCATTTTGTCCGGTTAAGGTGATTGTTACCGTGGAGGTCGAACTAGCACCATCACTATCAGTTACAGTGTAGGAGAACGTATCTGTCGCAGTCTCGCCAGCTGCAAGGTAGTCAAACGCTGTTCCCGGATCGTAATGGAATTTGTAATCACTAACTACCGTGCCAGTGCCGATCATTTCATCGATATTTAAACTAAGAGTATGGGTATCCAGTAGATCAGAATCTTGGAAGATAACTCGGATCGCAATCGCCCCGTTTTCATTCGAATTAATCTGAACTGGATAGGAAATTGGTGTAGTGTTAGGCATTGAACTTACTCCAAATATTACACGTACACATTACGAGTATGTTTCTTGTGTGAAACTTATGGTTGCATTTTATCTAGCCGGTAACAGCGACCTGCTCAACGGGCGCAGCTTCAGTTGTTTTGCGGCCCTGCTGCAAAAAACGGCAAGCTCTGCAATGAGATGCCTTTCACTATAATCTTGGGAAGATAGTGTTATAGGCGCTTCATTGGTACTGCAGATACGGCATTAGTTATCGTGAAGGTGAGTAAATGATGGCTGAGTGTGGTGATCGTGCCGACCATGTTACAATTTACAGATGGTCCAAACGTATGCAGTGAATATACCTTGCGATGATGCTTATTTGGCAAATGCCTCTTCCAGAGCTTCGATGGTTATCGATATCCACCAGCTCAGCTTAGGCCAGAAAAGTATTTGACGCGAACCCGCCTCAATAATCGACCTGTATCTCGGAATTCTGTTGTTCAACCCTTGATAGAAACACCCGAATGGCAGCTCCTGGCCCGATGCATCTCGACGTAGCCATACTCATTTCCAGTTCTCTACTCCGCAGCGGACGTCAGCAAAGTCCGCACTTCAATTATGAAATCGAACCGCGCTGACAGGCAACTTCGGATCATTGGGC
>NZ_LMCG01000064.1:0-2117 GCF_001623065.1 Pseudovibrio sp. Ad46
CAACTCCATTCCAGAGCCGCTTTGGGCTCAAAATGCCCCTTATCTTATCGGGCGCTTCACATAATCATATGCTGAGAAGAGCTCTTCAGAAAGAGACCGTAGTCTCATCTGCAAAGACTTGCGCAACCCTTGATTGAAGCACCCGAATGACCGCAGTTGGCCCGCTGTGCTAACAGTAGCTTTACGTTGTTCTAGATTTCTGCGCTGCTGTGAAGGTTGGATTAGGGCGGCTCAGGAAACTTGTCTTGAAGATGTAGGAAAACTAGGCTCAGGACTCATAGCCAGAATATGACGGTTGCAGCGATGTAGATTGCAGATTTGAATATACTGGCACATTGATCATATCGCATTGCAATGAGCCGTCCGTCCTTAAGCTTGGCGAATAGGTTTTCGACCTTATGCCGTTTTCAGTAAGTTTTTGTGCAATACGAGACTTTCTTTTTTGCGGGTTTTGCGTGAAGGGATACAGGCTTCAATATCTTGATCTGTCACGGTTTTTCTGACCTTGTTTCTGTCATAACCCCGATCTGCAATCACGACCCGGGCTGCCGGTAGGTCCAGCAACAGCACCTCAGCTTCCTTAAAAACACTGGTTTGCCTGGCTGTCAGATGAAGTCTGATCGGACGGCCAGAGCCATCACCAATAGTGTACAGCTTTGTGTTCATTCCCCCTTTTGTGCACCCGATCAGGAGAAAATCACCCCTGCAAAAGAAATTGAAGATGAGTAGCGACAAGAAGAGCAGCCAACTTCAACCAAATTGCACGTCAGGCATAATGCTGAGCGATCTTCATCGGAAGGCTATTTTTCGCTGGCAGGGGCCGACAATTGCGCTTCTGGAAGAAACTAATTTAAAGGGCATTTAGAGCGCGAAGAGGCTCTCATACGGCTCAAATAGCTGCTTGCCTTTGAGGGGCTATCCTGATTTTCCTTTATATTTCAGGGGCGGGCCATTGTTGGCTAAGATTGGGCCAAAATTGGCTCGCTGTTTTCTTATATTTATCAGATACTTATTTCGGGCGTTAGAGTTTCAAGCCATCTTTGGCTCAATCTTACGCTGCGGTATTAAACTTGGTACTCTGCAACCAGGCCAAATTTGCGCACGCCACCGAGTTATTTTCCTTTGTTATTTCAATAGGGTGAGGCTGGACTGGAGTATTCATTTCTTCTGCTTTCTCACTTTGGCATGCAAGTTGCAATTGTGTTGGTACGCTGTCGCAGACTGGGGTCTGGGGCTGTGGCCCATTCTCATCAAATGGGGTTCATTTATTTGTTTTGCTGCGTCTGTCCGCACATGGAGGGCGCTCACCAGGAGCATACTATGCCAACACCCGCTTATATCACCATTGAAGGGTCAACTCAGGGTCCAATCACTCAAGGTGCGTTTACTGAAGATTCCGTCGGTAACGTGTGGCAGGAAGGCCATGAAGACGAGATCATGGTGCAGGCCATTGATCACACTGTCATCATTCCTCGTGATATCCAGTCCGGCCAGCCAGCTGGCCAGCGCGTGCACACTCCGTTCAAGTTCACCTGCTCCATGAACAAGTCCATCCCGCTGCTTTATAATGCGCTGGTTTCCGGTGAGATGCTGCCGAAGTGTGAAGTCAAATGGTACCGCACCAATTCTTCCGGCAAGCAGGAGCATTTCTTCACCACCTCCTTTGAAGATGCGCTGATCACCAACATCGAGTGTGGCCTGCCACATTGTCAGGATCCGAAGAACGCTGACTTCACGCAGCTGATCACCATTGAACTGTCTTACCGCAAGATCATGTGGGAACACACAGTCTCCGGCACGTCTGGTGCTGATGACTGGCGCGCACCTGCTGCTTAAGTCTCCATTCTCATTGAGGATGGAAGTCAGATCCGGGCCAGCTTTGGCCCGGACACTGCCTTTGGGCGAGTACACACCAGGCAGTCTTTGATTTGGGCCTGATCTGCGGAGTTGGAATATGCAGTTTGTCTCTGGCAAAGCCTCAGCAAAGCGCGGCTACTTGCGCAGCTTCTTTCGCAGCTTGCTGTGGCGCCGGCGTAAGGTGGAGGCAATTGCAGAACCTGCACCCAAAGAGTGCGACCCGGCAGGCACAGCGCATGTGGTCTTGCAAGGTCGTGACA
>NZ_LMCG01000065.1:0-2305 GCF_001623065.1 Pseudovibrio sp. Ad46
AGGGTGTAAGGTCATGGAGCCTGTCCCTGTGCTACGTGGTCCGCAAAAGCGGCCACCATCAACTGTTCAGGTTTGGTAATACATGCGAGGCGGGGTCTGGCCGCGTCACGATCTCAAGCCGTGCTGGGCTCTGATCTGGGACCCAACGACCTCCGCCTCGCTACCATTCAAGCACAAAACAAACACACAGGGACCCAGAGCGAGAAGGCAAAGAGGTTGCGTTTAAGGATGCAACAACTCCCTCGCCTGAAATCTGTGAGTGCACAGCAGGGGGCTGCATCGCGTTCAGGGTGATGTTTGAGGCAGTAAGCCCTCGATGATTGATCTTTGCTTGCTGGCTATAATGTTGCTCTGCTCAAAAATGGTAGAGTTAATTAAGTGAACCTGTGAGGACGTTAGCTCGATAAGTTTTCTGTCTAAGTTTTTACCGTAAGGTGAGGTCGCAACTTTTGGGGATATTGGAAACCAAAGTTCCGTTGCTGGATTCTTTAAATTTCCTGTTCCTTGAAGTCTAACAAATGGATGGTCACCAATTATAAACTCGTCAGATTGATTTCGAATTATCCCATATGCAAGACCACGGCGGTCAAGTATTTGAAGTACTTCGTGCCCGAGATTTTTTCGTGCTAGAACGCTAGTATTTTGTTTAAATTTGCCAAAGTTTGCGGGGTCTTTTACTCGCTTTAGCTCTTCTGGATCGACTCTTATATTATTTTGCCCTGCATATTTTTCAAAATTTTCTGTTTCTCGCGCCCATACTTCGTCGAAGTCAGAATTGATGCCAAGTTTTAGAAATGAATCTGGAGCTCGACTATGCTGGTGGAGAAAGAAAACATTCCAAGTGTATTTCTCATTTTCAGAGATATTCGGATAAATATTTTTTTCTGTAAACTCGATTATCTTCTTGGTAATGGGTGCTGTATCAGATTCAATTTGTGAGTATTTCTTTTCTAGCTCCCTTTCTTTGTTTCCTTTTTTATCGATGAATGTGTTGAGCTCTTTTTTTACAAAGACATTATTGATCCCTGTTTGAAAAATTTTCCCCTGCCTTCGTACCCAAAGCAAATCTGAGCTATTAACGAAATTACCGAGAATAAAGCGAGGCATGTAATGGTGACGTATTGGGTCTGACATTTAAACTGAAATCTCATTGAATTCTTTGGCTTACTTATTTGCGATCGTAACCTGAAACACACTCTCCACAAAATCCCATAGCTACCCCAACACCATCGCGCACCCTACTCTCTGACAAATGTACCCAGCAAGATCGACTGGGTAGCGATACAAAGTTGTCGATTGACAACTTAACCGACGAGGGACTAGGCTTTTGGGGAGAAGGCGGCATGCCAAGAAGGAGGTTGAGGCGGTCCTTTGCGAGCTGGAAGAGCTTGGATGGACGGTCAGGCTTCGCAATGGCAAAGGCCATGCTTGGGGGTTGCTGTTGTGCCCCTTTAATGATGAGCAATGCCGCTGCGGTGAGTTCTGTCAAATGTCGATCAGTTCAACACCACAAAATCCGTCAACGCATGCAGTCAAACTCAAGAAGAAGGCGCTGAGCTGCATTTATCTGAACCAGAAGGAAGCTGAGGATGTCGAACCTGTTTGAATTCGATCTTGTGTTTGCTCTTGGGGAAGGGGAGCATGATGTGTTTGAATTAGCTGATGCTGTCTATGCGTTGGGTTTTGATGATGCCGTTGTTGGAACAGGGCAGGCGGGCCTGCTCGCCGTGGCGCTGGAAGTTGAAGGTGAGCAACCTGATCAGGTCATTTTGGAGGCCGCACGCACCATTCTCCCGCATCTTCCAAAAGGAAGCACTTTGAGAGAAGTGCGGCCTGATCTGGTGAGTCTGGCCGATGTTGCTAAAAAACTCAGTGTGCAACGGCAAGCCTTACAAAAGCGCAAGGTTCCACAACCTGCAGTGCAAGGCCTCTATCGGGTAACTGAACTGGCAAAATCGCTTGAACAGCAAGTTGAGCAACCCACAGCAGGCGCGCGCCGCCCTCGGTTTTCTATGGACGCAGCAAAGCCTTGGCTCGCAGCTGGTGCTGGAGCGCAAACGGTGAATGCCCGGATGGCTTTGGGTGAGCTGGATCCACAGTCGCTACAACCACGCAAGCGCTCCACCTAAACCGTCACTGCACTTCCCCCACCGCCGTCATCCCGCACAAGCGCAGCGCGATGCGGCAACTGTGTTTATGCATTGAATGGAACACTATCTCTGAGGAGTGCATTGGCTGTGATGAGTATCTTTCTCGCCAGAGCAATCATTGCCGCTTTGAAGGGCTTCCCTCTTTTGATGAGGGA
>NZ_LMCG01000066.1:0-511 GCF_001623065.1 Pseudovibrio sp. Ad46
AACATACAGTGTCCGTAAGTTCTGTGAATAATGGTAACTCCTTTAGCATGATTAGATTCTCCACGAATTAAAAAAGCACTATGCTTATAGTGTTTAATAGTGTAAGTGCCTCCTTTACCAAAGGCATCTCCATACCCATAAGGATAGGAACCTTTAGCTGTAATGTGAAAACCTTCTATTCTGTTATTCGAACCATCCATTGTAATGTTACAAGCACCATTTTTTGGATAATCATTTACGCTACCTAAATCTATTAAAGTTAAATTTTTAAGTACGTTGTTATTTCCAGTCGTTTGTACTTCATAAAAATTATCGTAAGCATCAGTGTAAGCATTAAAAACGGCTGTTTCTACATTTATGGTTACGTCTGTAAAATCGTAAACACTATTATTTCCTGAAAAAAGAAATAAGACATAGTTTTTTCTGCCTGAAAACTCAGTGTAATCAGGGAAAAGTCCATTTTGGATGTCTTCTGGAGTAACAGTGTAGGTTCCAGGCTCCAAAGTAACAT
>NZ_LMCG01000067.1:0-2963 GCF_001623065.1 Pseudovibrio sp. Ad46
AACGCAGAACTATTCAAAACCGACGCTTGCGCTACCACGCACAAGCCGCTTAACATCAACACGCAATTGGGCCAGACACTCCACTAATCGAAAGCCAATTTTGTCCAACTATCTTTGACGACGGACAGTTATAGACAATACGTCCAGTACTTAAGTTTACTCGATATCCGTCAGCAAGCATGAGCCACCGCCCCTCTACATAGGCAGTAGGGTGAGTGAGCTGGAGCATAATCTTGCGCATCTTTACGCTTTGCTGGCCCGGATAGCTTTTGGTCTTATCCCACGCATCTTCTAGCAAGATATCTTCTACGCCTGCAGCTCCTGTTGCTACAAGTAGATCAGTTTGCCGAAAGGCCTCTGACAATACACGCTGAGGTACATCACCAAACTTCTTTTCTGGCCCTTTTAAAGAGAAGTTGCCTGTTGTTCCTTCTCCCGTGCACCCTGGAAAGGTACGTATGCCGGTTTCAAAATTAAACCTTCTACCAGCAAGAGTGATTGCTAGAGTCTCATAATCGCTTGGTCTCCATCCCATTTGTTGTGACAATCCGAATAGAGGGACCTGACTGACTGTGTGACCGGCAAACATTCTGGATGTGTTTGTGCTGAGTTCATTTTCCATTACTGGATAGATTTCCCGAGAAGCCTGCGGGAAGGGTTGTTTGATACCCTCTTTGGTAACGAAAAATTGCCATTCTTGACGCTCTTCTTTTGAACTTTCTACGGGATGCCAGAGCCGAACCCGCTGCCAAGCGGGTAGAACCATCCACAAGCAGCCACATCCCTTCATTCGATTTTCCTTTGAGGACTGCAACAAACCTGTCCCCTTCGTCTTCAACTTCCCAGATTAGCTTACTAGTCATCGGCCATAAGGATTTGTTTGTCATTTGTTTGGCCCACACGGAAACATCCAACCACCACAAGCGCAGCAACATGCCTTCCAATGCTGGTTTTATAAGCTTGGTAAACTCATCTGGAATGTGACCTGTTGTAAGCAGATCAAGAACGCGTTCTGGGTGAAGAGAAAGGTTTCGTATAGCTTCTTTAGTGGTTCGCTGTAGCTTCTTCTTAACGCCAGCATGGCGTATTTCTCGAGTGACTCTTTGTGCAATCAACACAGCTTCGGGCTGAGGTTCATCTCGGACAACCTTTCCAAGCTGAATACTTAACGATTGAGAAGGCATCGATTTGGCTTTGTGATCAGGAGCAAGGGCAGCTCCAACCCAAAGTTCATCGAGTGTTTTCAGTCCCCAATCCAGACGTTCTGTCAAAGCAAGTTTCACTGCTCGCGCAACAGCTGAAGCCTCTGCAACACTGGTCAACTTATCTGATTGATATTTGACTGCACCTGCAACTATCCGGCGAGATCTTCTCAGCACTTCTTCAACAGCATGTTCAGCAAACAATCGCCATTCCGAAATATCAGCAAGAACAGAATCGTGTACTGGGATACTATGCGACAACTCTGGGCTGATTTCGCATATTGCATTTGCCAAGGTGCGCAGATCAGACACTCTTGCAACAGCCTCGAACTCTTCAAATGAGATCGGGCCATCGTTTCTCACGGCAATGTTTACGAGTGCAGCGTCCAGGAGTAAGTCATCTCCAATTGCATGTGCCGCAATTAAGGCAACATCAGCAGAGCCCTTGCTAATGCGTGGATGTAATTTACGGAGCGTTTCCAGAGCCTCTTCTGGGAGAGTTCCAATCGTTCCTAAAAGAATTTTGGCGACATAACGATAACATACGTCTTTCTCGTGAGAGCCACCTGATATAATTTCTGTTCGAGCTAAACCACTTAATGCGATAGCAGCTTCTTCGGGTGTGAAGAATAGGTAGACAGTTTCGTGCAGCCCTCCTTCTTCAATATCTCGGAGTATCCCAGATATTGAAGCGCCCGCAGTTTGTTGAAAGTCTGCCTTTCCCCACATTGTAGCAAGGATAGCGCCACGGTCGAATGGGCTTAAGGCTTGAACATATGAGTTCAACACACCAAAGTCCCGTTGAGCCTCTGGTTGTAGCAGTTGTGAAAGGACAAATGCTCTCGCTGAATTCGTTGTCATTGGGTACCCGAGTTAGAAGGTCAACATATAGCGCTAGACTCACTTGATTATGCCGTCTGCATGTTGAGCTTCCAATAGTGCCCTTAGTAGCGATATATACCTTCTACGTGGTTCTTAATGGGCTCTCTCAACCCTCTTGGTGAGCAGGTAAACCTTTGATGGAAGTGCGGAAATGATCACTTTTCTATTCAGGCGTTGAGGTCCCGTGATGGCTATTTGTCAGCTTCCATGAAGATTCTCTCCCGCATGCATAGAAGATTTGGAGCGTTTTTTTCGTAATTTTACATTACCTTTCCTGAGCAGGTTGCTGTTTTTAATGTTTACCGTACTTCATGAAAATAGGTTGTTCTGGGGGAAGTTCGGGACTTTGAAAGCATCTCGGCTCTGAGGTTCTGTTTGAATTTTCCCTTATATTACAAGGGGAAGCCATTTTTGGCTTAGGTCAGGCCATTTTTGGCCTGCTTCTTTTCCTAGTATTTTCAAGGAGTTGCGCCAATTTTGCGAGTCTGATGCAGGTCTCCGGGCCAATTCTGGCCCGTTACTACTCCCCTTTACGATCTAGATTTAGGTCAGATCTGAATCTCATTAGATTTTATTCTCTAGTTATTTCAACAAGTAAGCGAGTTCTGGTGTGCTCTCTTCTTCTATTTCTCTCACTCTGGCATGCAAGTTGCAGTTGTGTTGGTACGCTGTCGCAGACTGGGGTCTGGGGCTGTGGCCCATTCTCATCAAATGGGGTTCATTTATTTGTTTTGCTGCGTCTGTCCGCACATGGAGGGCGCTCACCAGGAGCATACTATGCCAACACCCGCTTATATCACCATTGAAGGGTCAACTCAGGGTCCAATCACTCAAGGCGCGTTTACTGAAGATTCCGTCGGTAACGTGTGGCAGGAAGGC
>NZ_LMCG01000068.1:0-269303 GCF_001623065.1 Pseudovibrio sp. Ad46
AAACAGACCGTAAAGAAACATCCAAACCAGCATAGTATTCCATGGTGCTCTCCCATCCTCGCAGCAATATGCTGCGATCTTAACAGGAGCTGACCTCTCGTGAAGGACGAGCCCGATTACGCATGCTATTGGTCATGAGTAATTGCAGATCGCCAATAAGAGCTATTGTAGAAGCCTACAGGTGAGCGCGATTCAGCTCATAATGGGAACGTCCGATGGTCGAATTTTAGCTCATTCTGAATTGCAGGGCTCATAACTTCTTTACTTCATGAAGCTGTTAGGCCTTTTCAGTAAAAACAGGCATTGACTTTAGCTATCCTAAAGAGCGGCAAATGCTCGTTAGGCTGGATATGATCCAATCTCTTCTTCTTCAAGATTTCACGGGTCCTTCCCAGGCCTTTGCTTGCCTGCGGGTAGTTCGGGACCACGGCGCAAGCGGCTATGTGGTTTTCGCAAGGGCTTGATGTTTATGTTCATGTTGTTGTTCTCAGTTTTTAGCCCCGCTAATCCTATGGGTTTGTGGAGGAATTCAGTTTCCTTGCATTGACACCTTGCGCCAATCATCGCATGGTCAACTTGAGGCGTCGAAACCTCGGTAACGCGGCACCGCAGCCGCTTTCTGCGGTCTTTTTGTGTCTGGAGTTAGCTCTCCAAACGCAACTCTCGCTTATGGGCGGGAGGGCGGTGAATACAATACCCTTCACGGGGGAATAAACCCGCCTGTCGTTACCAGGTTTCGAACCTCCCGCTCGCCAGTGGGTTGTCGAAAGCTCTCTGTTGAGTGGTTTGTTCAACAAGCCTGTAACGAGGGTATTTTGATGACTGATACTGGTAAAGAGAAATGCGCCCATACGTCCCTTCGCAATGAAGTGGACCAGCTTCACCTCACAGCCAACCACCTCAAAAATCTAGTCTATTCCATGAGCGTGGTTTTGAGTGAACGCATGGAGCACACACAGGAATATGAAGCGTTGCTGACGCTGTTTGATACTGTGCGCAATCACATTGAAGATGTGCAGGGAAGTAGCGAGAAGATTTCCGAGCTGCTCGAACCTTGCGCGCTAAGACGAATAATACGGAATGAAGAGGGGCATTGCCCCTCACGGAATATTCTGGCTTGGGAAGCGTGAAGCTTCTCAGGCCCTTTTTGTTGGTCGCTTGAAGCGGGCATGCCCTTTATCAAGAAGCATTAAAGTTGCCCCCTGACGGACGTTGACGACCCTCCGACAACTCTCAAGAGTTAAAACCTCAATGAAAGCCTGTGTCCTGACGACTAATGACGACATTAACAGCTTTTTCAGAATTAATTTGAAAGGGTATTTGCAGGAACTAAGAGAGGTAAAATCGCGCTTTCAAACGCTCTCATTTGCTTACATAGTGCTGACACAGGGCACAAAAGCAAAAAGCTCCCGGGAGGGAGCTTTGCTAAGCCTCTTTATATACCATGAGGTTAAATGGTGAGCCCGCACGGGTTCGAACCGTGGACCTACTGATTAAAAGTCAGTTGCTCTACCAGCTGAGCTACGGGCTCTCGACAGGACCGTTAGGTCGCTGCCTGTGAGGGGGCTTCTAAGGATTGCAGGGGCTTAGCGCAAGCGCTTTTTTTTATTTTCCACACAGTGCATTGAATTTGAATCAAGTATGCATCTTACGCCTCTCACAATCATGAGGAGAAGGCGGCTACACTTAAGTGCCTTCAGCAAAGAATGCGCCTCACGCGTACGAGCGCTCAAAGTTAAGAGTGGGAGTTATCATCAGACTTTCCCTCATAGGGCAAATTGTCTCGCTTTCTCCGTAAAACTACAACCTAAAGCTCATTAGACTACGTATTTCCACGCCAATTCATGAGTTTCAAGTGTCCACCACCGATGCTGACTATTCAATTAAATGCAAACAAAAGCAATAAGTTACGATAATAAAAAACCCCACAGCCCAGAGCGTCATCGTGCAAAATCAATCAAAAGTTGTGAAATATCTAAATACTGTGGAGATGCGTGTTTTGATCGATTAGCGGAGTTTGCTTTTTGATCTGCCGCAAAGAACTCACCTCCGAATAAGCGCACCTACTTAATGTATATTTTTCATGCGAGATAAGGTTTCTCGGAAATGCGAGCTCTCAGGTTGCGCACTGTCTTCCTTCTAATATTTACGTTCTTTCTCAGTGCGTCGAACTACGCGATAGCTGCGTCGGACTCTTCAAACCGTGTTCTCGACTTTGCCAAAAAAGTTGAGGTCACAAAGTTCTTTCCTAAGGCCGACAGGTATGGCGCGCTGCACGAGGACATCGCAGTGTTACCAGCAATGGCCGGAGATGACGTTTTAGGTTGGGTCTTCCTAACCACCGATCTCGTTTCCACAACAGGATATTCTGGCAAGCCTATTGATACGTTGGTTGGTATCAATCCTGAAGGCATGCTCACGAGCGTTCAGCTGGTAAAGCACGCAGAACCAATCGTTCTGATCGGTATCCCTGATAGCGAGATCAAAAAGATCACCGAGAATTATGCTGGTCTCGATATCAAGAAAGAAGCAGAGCAGGGCGGGTCTGCTCACGAGCTGGATATCATCTCCGGCGCGACCGTCACCATTATGGTGATTGATGATTCCGTCGTGAGAGCAAGCCTGAAAGTGGCGCGCACCCTCGGACTTGGTGGCCTGAAAGGCGCTGCTGCTGACACTGGTCCAAAATTTGTCATAGATCCAGACAAAGCAGAGGTTTCTGACTGGATGTCAATGACTGGTGATGGTTCTATCCGTCGTCTGACGCTCGATGTGGGCCAGGTCAACGCCGCATTTGTAGAGCAAGGCAATCCCAAAGCCATCAAACGTCCAGAGAAGGGGCCAGAAACCGACTCTTACGTTGATATGTTTATGGCGCTTGCTGACGTCCCAACTGTAGGTCGTACGATCCTGGGAGACGCAGAGTATGCCAATCTGAAAAATCGTCTGAAAGAAGGTGAGCACGCAATCGTGGTCCTCGGTCGTGGTCGTTATTCTTTCAAAGGCACAGGCTACGTACGTGGTGGCATCTTTGATCGTATTCAGCTGATCCAGGATGACATTTCAGTCCGCTTCAGAGACCGTCAACACAAACGTCTCGGCGTTGTGGCTGCAGATGATGCGCCAACGTTTAAAGAACTGGACATGTTCACCATTCCTGCAGACTCCGGTTTCGATCCAAGTAAACCATTCCGGCTGCAGCTTCTCGTACACCGTACAATTGGTGCGATTGAGAAAACCTTCCTGACATTTGATCTGGGCTATCAGTTGCCGCAGCAATACCTGAAGAAGGTAGAGGATGCACCAGTTGCCGCAGCAGATGCAGGAAAGGGAGAAGGCGCAGTTGCCGCTCCTGCAGAAGAAGGCCGCGTAGAGCTTTGGCAGCGCATTTGGAATGATCGTCAGGTTGATATCGCAATACTAGGCATTGCTCTTACAATCCTGACAGGCGTTTTCTTCTTCCAGATGCAGGTTGCCAAATCAGAGAAGTTTACCTTCTGGTTCCGTATTGGCTTCCTAACCTTCGTCTTGGTCTGGTTGGGCTGGATGGAAAACGCGCAGCTCTCTGTTGTAAACGTTCTGGCGCTCTTCTCAGCGCTGACGACAGAATTCAGCTGGACCGCGTTCCTGATGGATCCACTAGTGTTCCTGCTGTGGTTTGCTGTTGCAGCAGCACTCATCTTCTGGGGTCGTGGCGCATATTGCGGCTGGCTCTGCCCGTTTGGTGCACTTCAGGAGCTAACCAATCGGATCGCGAAGTTCTTCAAAGTTCCTCAAATCTCATTGCCTTGGGGTTTGCATGAACGCCTCTGGGCCGTGAAGTACATGATCTTCCTCGCTCTGTTTGGCTTGTCACTCTACTCCTTGGCAGTTGCTGAGCATTATGCAGAGGTTGAACCATTCAAGACCGCAATCATTTTGAAGTTCCAGCGCGGATGGCCGTTTGTCCTGTTCGCCGTGGCACTCTTGACCGCAGGTTTGTTTATCGAGCGGTTCTACTGCCGTTACCTCTGTCCACTTGGTGCAGCGCTCGCCATTCCAGCACGCCTACGCATGTTCGACTGGCTGAAGCGCTACAAAGAGTGCGGCAATCCATGCGCACGTTGCGAGAAGGACTGCATGGTTGGAGCGATCCACCCAGAGGGCAACATCAATCCAAACGAATGCCTGAACTGCCTGCACTGTCAGGTTCTGTATCAGAGCGACGACAAATGTCCGGTCTGCATTAAGAAGCTTGCCAAGCGCAAGAAATTCGAAGCGCAGACGGGTATTTCAAAGACGGAAAAGGGCACTTCCGTCAAACAACCGGCTTAGGCCAAATCTACTAGAAAGTATCAAGGGAGACTTTCATGACTGATAGAAAAGAGACAGGTCTGTCACGCCGCGCATTGCTCGGTGGTACTGCTAAAACAGCCGCTGTTGCGGGTCTGGGCGCAGTGGCAGTTGCTGGCGCTACTGGTGGCATCACTGCTGCACAGGCAGCTGAAGGTAACGACTTCCACGTTGCTCCGGGCGACCTGGACGAATACTACGGCTTCTGGTCTTCTGGACAGGCAGGCGAGCTGCGCATTCTGGGCATCCCATCCATGCGTGAACTGATGCGCGTTCCTGTGTTTAACCGTTGTTCCGCAACCGGTTGGGGCCAGACCAACGAATCCAAAAAAATTCTGACAGAAAACCTGCTGCCAGAAACCAAAGAGTTCCTTGCAGCTCATAATATGGACACATATGACAACGGTGACCTTCACCACCCACATATGTCCTTCACTGACGGCAAATATGACGGCCGCTACCTGTTCATGAACGATAAAGCAAATACTCGTGTTGCACGTATTCGTCTTGACGTGATGAAAGCAGACAAGATCATCGAAGTGCCAAACGCGCACGACATCCATGGTCTACGCCCTCAAAAATGGCCTCGTACAGGTTATGTTTTCGCAAACGGTGAGCACGAAGCTCCACTCGTAAACGATGGTAAAATCCTTGATAAGCCGGAAGAATATACCTGCATCTTTACCGCGATTGACGGCGATACCATGGAAGTGGCATGGCAAGTGATTGTATCCGGTAACCTTGATAACTGCGATGCGGACTATCAGGGTAAATATGCATTCTCAACCAGCTACAACTCAGAAATGGGTACCAATCTGGCCGAGATGACTGCGTCCGAAATGGACCACTGCGTTGTCTTCAACATCAAGCGCATTGAAGAAGGCGTCAAAAACGGCGACTACGAAATGCTGAATGGTGTGCCTGTTCTTGATGGCCGTAAAGGCTCCAAGTACACCGCATACGTTCCAGTGCCGAACAGCCCACACGGCTGTAACACTTGCCCAGACAAAAAACACGTTATGATCGCTGGTAAACTGTCTCCAACAGTTTCCGTTATCGACGTGGACAAGCTGGATGCAGTGTTTGACGGTGCAGATCCACGTTCCGCAGTTGTTGCAGAACCTGAGCTGGGTCTTGGCCCTCTCCACACAGCATTCGATAACCGCGGTTTCGCATACACCACACTGTTCCTCGACAGCCAGATGGTGAAGTGGGACATCGACAAAGCGATCCGTCAGTACGCTGGTGAAGATATCGACCCAATCCATTCCAAGATTGATGTCGCTTATCAACCAGGCCACAACCACACTTCCATGGGTGAAACTCTGGACGCGGACGGTAAGTGGCTTGTTTCCCTGAACAAGTTCTCCAAAGACCGCTTCTTGAACGTTGGTCCTTTGAAGCCTGAAAACGAGCAGCTGATCGATATTTCTGGCGACGAAATGAAGATCGTTCATGACGGCCCAACATTCGCTGAACCACATGACGTCATCATCGTTCACCGTTCTCTCGTGAATCCAGCTTCTGTTTGGGATCGTAACGACCCAACATTCGCTGATGCAGTTGCACAGGCAAAAGCAGACGGTGTTGATCTGGAAGAAGCAGAACACGTAATTCGCGATGGCAACAAAGTTCGCGTTTACATGCACTCTGCAGCTCCAACCTTCTCTCTTGAGAAGTTTACCGTGAAGCAGGGCGATGAAGTCACTGTTTACGTCACCAACATTGATGACATTGACGATCTGACACATGGCTTCTGTATTTCCAACTACGGTGTAGCAATGGAAGTTGCTCCTCAGGCAACAGCTTCTGTGACCTTCATTGCTGAGCGTCCAGGTGTTCACTGGTTCTACTGCCAGTGGTTCTGTCATGCACTGCACATGGAAATGCGCGGCCGTATGTTCGTTGAGCCTCGCGACGCATAAGGGAGCAGCGGGCATGACAAGGTTGTTCTGGCAAACATTGCTGGGAGCGACGGCTTTGGTTGGCGTGAGCGTTTCTGCTCACGCCGCTGAAATCCCTGTTCCTGCACAGCCTGATGCCTTAGCCCGCGCCTTAGAAAAGGCGCAGGACGGAGACGTTTTGCGCCTTTCTGCTGGAATTCATCAGGGACCGATCATCATCGATCGGTCTTTGGTGCTTAAAGGAGAGCCAGGCGCAGAGCTTAAAGGCAATGGCAAAGGCTCAGTAATAACTGTCGAAGCACCAGATGTGGTCGTCGATGGACTGGTCATTACCGGTTCAGGTCTTTCCAACCAAACAATCGATTCAGGCGTGAAGCTGACAAAAAAAGCAGATCGTGCCCGAATTACAGGCAATAAGTTCCTCAACAATCTGGTGGGTGTGGATGCGCACGGCCCAGATGATGCTTACGTTGCCGATAACCTGATTGAAGGACGTCGCGATCTGCGCCCCAACGAGCGCGGAAACGGCATATATGTCTGGAACTCACCACGACTTGTCGTGGAGTTCAACACCATCAAATATGGCCGTGACGGTATTTTCGTAAACACCAGTCCAAACGATACTCTGAGAAATAATTATTTCGAAAACACACGCTTTGCTGTGCATTATATGTATGGCAACAAAGGGACTATCTCCAACAACGTCTCAGTAGACAATCACATTGGCTACGCTCTTATGTTTTCCGACAAGCTCACCATCACAAACAACATCTCTGATGGGGACCGCGACCACGGCTTGATGCTGAACTATGCAAACAATGCCGTAATCACCGGAAATCATGTGAAAGCATCGCCTGAGAAATGTTTGTTTATGTACAACGCCAATAAAAACAAAGTCGACGGCAACACGTTCGAGCGTTGTGAGATTGGAGTTCATTTCACGGCAGGTTCCGCTAAAAACAAGTTTTCCAACAATGCTTTCATCGGAAATAAAACTCAGGTCAAATATGTGGGCACACGTCATCTTGAGTGGACCTATGAAGGTCGTGGAAACTTCTGGAGCGATCATTCAGCCTTTGACATGAACGGAGACGGAGTAGCCGACACCGCCTACCGGCCAAACGACATGGTCGATCAAATTCTCTGGACGCAACCCGCGGCAAAACTGCTTACCGGAAGTCCTGCGGTTCAACTCCTCAGTTGGACGCAGTCTCAGTTCCCGGCGCTTTTGCCAGGTGGAATCGTGGACACAAAACCATTGATGCATGCACCAGAGTTAGCAAAGCCGAAGGTAGGAGCAAGAAGATGAATAATACAGTTCTTCGAGCTGAAAACGTCCGCATGACCTTCGATGGACGGGATGCTGTAAAAGATCTTTCCTTTGAACTGGGAAGCGCAGAGAGGGTTGCGCTCCTCGGACACAATGGGGCAGGAAAAACGACATTCTTTAAGATGTCACTTGGTTTTCTAACCCCAACGGATGGACGGATTGAAGTTTTGGGTGCAGAGCCCGGCAGTGACAAAGCACGCGCATCCACTGCGTTCCTGCCTGAATCTGTTGCCTTTCAAAGAACATTGACAGGTGTCGAAGTTCTCAAATACTACGCACGACTAAAAGGCGAAGATGCAAAGAAAGCCATTGGTTTGCTCGAACGGGTCGGCCTTGCAGAAGCAGGACGCCGCCGCGTTGGGACATACTCAAAAGGCATGCGTCAACGTCTGGGTCTGGCACAAGCATTGATCGGAACACCGAAGCTTGTCCTACTGGATGAGCCAACAAGTGGCCTTGACCCCATTTCTCGGCAGAACTTCTACGATCTGGTGACTGAGATTTCAGGAAACGGAGCAACAGTATTGCTGTCGTCTCATGCCTTGACGGAAATGGAAGCACGTACTGATCGCATCTTGATCATGTCCAAAGGTAAATTGGTGGCAAACGATACGCTCGACCATTTGCGGACTGCAGCAAGATTACCGATCCGACTCAAGGTGAAGTCGAAAGAAGAGCCGGCAGAGCAACTGGCAAACCGCTTGGGTGGTACTCCGGTCAATTGTCGCTCGGTAGAAATCATGTGTGCGCACGAAGACAAAATCGCAAGAATTGCTGCGGTCACCAGCCTTGGCGCGATGATTGAAGACATCGATGTCCATCTGCCAACTCTGGATGATGTGTATAAGCACTTCTCTGAAAAAGCAGATCTCGAAGATAGTGCAGGGGAGGCATAAAGGTATGTTCCAACGTATCCTCACTGTAGCTCACCAAGAATTCCGGATCGGCTTACGAAATCGCTGGATCCTACTTTCTGTTGTGATCCTGAGCGCGTTCTCCATGGCACTGGCCTTGCTCGGTTCAGCTCCTGCGGGCACGCTTGATGTAAGCCGCATGACAATCACTGTAGCTTCTCTATCCAGCCTGTCAGTCTATCTGGTTCCGCTGATCGCACTGCTGCTCGCTTTTGATGCTGTTGCAGGTGAAATCGAACGCGGGACCTTGCTGCTGATCTTCTCTTCACCAATGACGCGAAGCGAGTTCCTCATTGGCAAGGCTGTCGGACATATCTGCGTTCTAATGCTGGCTCTCACACTCGGCTACGGATCAACCGCATTGATGCTGGCAGCAACCGGTGGCGGCGACACCAGTGGTTTCATCGACTTTGCGCGGCTGATCGCAACCTCAGCCATCCTCGGCTTTGCATTCTTGTCCCTTGGATACATCGTTAGTGCACTCGTGCGCCAGGTGACGACAGCAGCAGCAATGGCGATCGGAATTTGGTTGGTACTGATTGTGCTTTACGATTTGGCACTGTTAGGAGCATTGGTCGCTGATAGCGAAGGCTTCTTTGCTTCCAGTGTGTTCCCATTTGCTCTGCTGGCAAATCCAGCGGATGCCTTCCGCTTGTTCAACCTTTCAGCACTTGATGCCAACGCCATGGTCGGCGGTATGGCAGGTGTCGCTGAAAGCCTTCCATTCCCGCCAGTCGTTGCTCTTGCATCCATCTTTATGTTTGCAGGTGCTGCAATGTCTGGTGCAATCCTTCTGCTTAAGAGGGTTTCCCCATGATGAAGAAACTATTCGCAGTCGTTGGTGTCACGTTGCTTCTGGCAGCGTGTCAGGAGAAAGAAGAAGTCGTCAAACCGGTCGCCATGGAACTTAGTGTCGAAGCTGCTGGTTTCTACTGCCAGATGACTGTTTTGGATCACGAAGGACCAAAAGCTCAGATTCACTTGGCAGGTAGCCCGTTTCCACTGTGGTTCTCGCAGGTACGTGATGCAGTCGCCTTCACACGATTACCTGAAGAATCAAAAGATTACGTCGCGATCTATGTGAACGATATGGACAACGCAGTTAGCTGGGAGCAACCAGGCAACAACAACTGGGTTGATGCCGATGCAGCATATTTCGTTATCGAAAGCACACAGAACGGCGGCATGGGAGCACCAGAAGCAATTCCATTCGGCACACAAGCGGGTGCTGAGAAGTTTTCCTCTGAAAACGGTGGTAAGGTTGTGAAACTGACAGAAATTCCTGATGAGTACGTGCTCAAACCAGTTGAATTCGAACTCAGTGATGCGTCAAGCAACTAGCCCAGACTATAAAATCTGAAAAATACAAAACGCTCCAGAAATGGAGCGTTTTTTGCGTCTAAACCAGTTTCACAGAATGGCAAGTTGTTTCAGTACTTGCAACGCTGCGGATAGCCAACCCTCAGATCCGGATCTCCAACCACAATCAGCTCATCAGGATCACACGTCACACTTTCCGTTGGGGAGCTGTCAAAAGGTCTGAATTTGAGTGCACGATGCCCGCAAATGAGTGTGGTTTCACCGCAAATAAACCCAACTTCTTCAGTGCTTCTATGCTTAACGATTGAACCAAGTTCAGGTTCACCAAAAGACATATCCGCAGTCAGCAAGTTCAAAAAATCAACTTCAGGAGTCGCATCCGCAGCATGCATACTCGCCGTTTTCAAGAGATCCTCAAAAATATCATGCCGCGCAGTCGAATGTTGACTATCTACTTCGTTTGAATGTTCAGCGCGATTTAAGTCGATGGGCATAAGAGTTCTTTCAACTAGAGAACTAAAAGCAAATGTAAAAATACCAATTCAGACGAACAATCTGATTATGTCCAATCCTTATGCGCCTTTCACATAATCAGGAAAGGAGCACAAATTAGAGTTGAATTGGATAATAAATCCATATCGTAGATTTCAACAGCTGGAAAGGTAAATAAACTCAAGTTTTAAATAACCTGAGCAATGCACATTAAAAGTCGAAAAACAGAGGCACGACAAAAAAGCAATTTAACCTTTAAGATACAACACCTTAATTAAATAATATATGGGATCGAAAAGACACATTCATGACGTATGCACAATTATTAAGTCAAATTCACTAGGCCAAAAATTGGAGAGAATAACTTCATATCGGCAGATGGAAATTAGGTAATTTCCCCCAACAATAACTGTGAAGCACTCACATTCACTGAGAAGATTAAACTGAAGGAAGTGAACTCGAAACGACATTGTCGAAAAAAGATTGACACGATATTCAATTTAGAGCGTGATATAACAAGTTGTTTGGAAAAAGACTTTGAATTTCTAACAACAGCGCCAAAGTGTCGGCAAGGCCGCAAGTAAATGCGTCTTATTGCTCATTTCGTTTCAGCATCTCGTGATAAATACGAGCAAACATCATGGAAACGAAATTCATAGGTCCTTTGCTACCCGAGCCATACACCTGTGCTTCGATTTCTAATGCCTGGGTCCACGCCTGATCGATTAAATCCAGATCAGTCTGTTTCACATGCCCTTCCATCTCACTTAGAATCTCAGTGTCTTCTATAAAGTCGATATCATTAACACCGTGAATTCCGAAACGAAGAAACTGTTCGTTGACACCGAGTGCTAGTGCCAACTTTCCCAGAGTATCACCACGCGGATTATCTATTAAACCTTTTTCGATCTTATAAAGATTGTCATAACCAACGTTTGCACGTCGAGCTAAATCTTTGACCGTCAGATCATTCTGTTTTCTTAGTTTTTGAAGCCGCTGTTGCCAAGTCATGGTTGCTCTGCAGTCGCTAAAAACATAGTCCCGTGAAGAAGTATTACAGTTAGTGCAATTAATCTATGACTAGATTGGTCGCAAATAAATAAGCAAATGAGATATCCGCAAGAAATAGGGGAGCTGCCTACTGCATTGTCTTTACCCAATCTCCCTCCTCTTTAAAATTGCTGAAACAGCACTCCCACCAAAATTTTAGATTGTAGTTTTAGTTTCAGCAAAAAGTGACTTGTGCACCTGTTCTCCCACCTCTGATGTTTAGAACACCAATATTGGGCTTGTCAGATGGGTAGACCATGAGTAAATGGGGCGAAATTAATTCTGGAAGGGGATAAATGGTTGCCAAATAATCAAGGTACTGCCCATGCCGTCTATGGTATGGGACGCTGGGGTAAAGATCTTCTCTCTGTGCTGCCAAACGGCGATATAGCACTTAGTAATCCTTTGATGCCGGACGCTCCCAAGGTGAGTCTGCCGGAGATCGTTCACGACCTTGAACAACGTGGTATCCATTCTCCACTTTTGCTGCGCGTCAGTTCGTTCCTGCAAAACGAAATCGCTCACATCAACAACTCCATGGCAGATGCGATCAATCGCGTCGGCTATAAAGGCAAATATCGCGGTGTTTTCCCGATCAAGGTAAACCAGCAGGCGCAGGTTATCGATCGTATCGTTGAGTTTGGCCGTCCATACTCCTACGGTCTTGAAGCTGGCTCAAAGCCTGAGCTTGTTATTGCCCTTGCGCACCGCTTGCCCAAAGAAGCTCTCATTGTCTGTAACGGTGTAAAAGACGAAGAGTTCATTCGTCTTGCAATTCTTTCGCGCAAACTGGGTTTTAACACCATCATCGTGCTGGAAAGCCCGAAAGAACTCGACACCGTTATTAATGTGGTTGAGGAGCTGGGCGAGGAGCCTTTGCTCGGTGTGCGCGTTAAACTGACGAACCAGATTGGCGGCAAGTGGGAAGAAAGCTCTGGTGATCGCTCCACATTTGGCATGAACACTGATCAGCTGGTCTCAGTGATTGACAAACTGCACGATGCGAAACTCTTGCACTGCCTGAAGTTGCAGCACTCTCATCTTGGTTCGCAGGTTCCTGATGTCAATGACGTGCGCCGTGCCGTTGGTGAAGCCTGTCGTTACTTTGTCGAGCTGACAAGGGAAGGGGCGGAGCTAACCCATCTTGATCTTGGTGGTGGCCTTGGGGTTGATTACACCGGTGAGAAGAAGGCGATTGAAAACTCCACCAACTATTCGGTTGAGGAATACTGCGCCAACGTGGTGGAGACCGTTGCTTATGCAATGGATGAGGCAGAACTTACGCATCCCACATTGATCACTGAAAGTGGCCGTGCCGTTGTGGCAACCTCTTCAATGCTGCTCTTCAATGTCCTTGAAGCAACGCTGTTTGATGCGCCAACCGCCCCTGAGCCTGAAAAAGACGATCACCACATGGTTGCAGATCTTGCCGCCGTTGAGGGGTACCTTAGCGCAGAACGGCTTCAGGAATGTTTGAACGACGCCTCATTCTACCGCAATGAGCTGCGTGCGCTCTTCCGCCGTGGGTATATCGACCTGCGCCAGATGGGTCGTTCTGAGCGCATTTATCTGCATTTGATGTCCAAAATTAAAGAGCTGGCGCCGCCGACAGGTGTTGCTCCCGAGATTGACGAGCAGCTGGAGAAGGTGGCAGATATCTACCACTGTAACTTCTCTTTATTCCAGTCCCTGCCAGATGTCTGGGCCATCGATCAGCTTCATCCGATTGTGCCGTTACAACGCCTGAATGAAGCACCGGATCGCCGCGCCGTTCTTTCTGACATCACCTGTGACAGTGATGGTAAAGTAGACAAATTCATTTTGGCGGACGGCATCTCACCATCTTTGCCGGTCCATACGCTCGAAGAAGGCAAGCCATATTATCTTGGCGTTTTCTTTGTTGGTGCCTATCAGGAAACGCTGGGTGATCTGCACAACCTGTTTGGCGATACCAATGTGGCAACCATTGACCTGCGCGCTGATGGCGGATTTGATCTGCTTCAGGAAGTTGAAGGTGATACAATCTCGCAGGTTCTTTCCTATGTGGAGTATGATCCACGCGATTGCGTAGACGCTTTCCGCAAGCTTATCGATGAGGCGGTCTCCGCTGGCACACTGAAGAACGCTGATCGACGCACGTTGGTTGCCGCTTACCGCGACAGCATCAACGGCTACACTTACTACGAATAATCCAAGGACCGGGGAATAGGCATGAGTAAGACTCTGGTAATCGGCGCAGGTGGTGTTTCCTCCGCAGCCGTACACAAAATGGCAATGAATTCGGATATCTTTTCTGAGGTCACGCTGGCATCTCGCCGCAAGTTTAAATGCGATGATATTGCAACAAGCGTGAAGGCAAAGACCGACGTTACCATCAAGACAGCTGAAGTTGACGCGATGGACGTTGCCGCAGTTGTTGCCCTCATCAAAGAGAGCGGCGCAGAGCTGCTGGTAAATCTGGCACTGCCGTATCAGGACCTGAAGCTGATGGATGCCTGTCTGGAAGCTGGCATCAACTATCTGGACACCGCAAACTACGAGCCGGAAGACGAAGCCAAGTTCGAATACCACTGGCAGTGGGCCTATCAGGAGCGCTTCAAAGAGGCTGGCCTTACCGCGATCCTCGGCTCTGGTTTCGATCCGGGGGTTACTTCCGTCTTCGCAACATGGCTGAAAAAGCACAAGCTCGACACCATCCGCCAGATTGACGTTCTTGATTGTAACGGCGGCGACAATGGCAAGGCGTTTGCAACCAACTTCAACCCGGAAATCAACATCCGTGAAGTAACAGCAGATGCACGCCATTGGGAAAAAGGCGACTGGGTCAGCTCACCTGCGATGACCCACAAGGTTGCTTTCGACTTCCCGGGCGTTGGCGAGAAAAACATGTACCTCATGTATCATGAGGAACTGGAAAGCATGAAAACGCATTTTCCCGAGATTGAACGTGCGCGTTTCTGGATGACGTTCGGCGATGCTTACATCAACCACGTCCGCGTGCTTGAAGGCATTGGCATGACCTCAATTGAGCCTGTCATGCATGAAGGCAAGGAAATCATCCCGCTGCAATTCCTGAAGTCCGTTCTGCCGGACCCAAGTGATCTGGGCGAGCTGACAAAAGGCAAGACCTGCATTGGCGACATTGCAACCGGTCAGGCCAAAGACGGCTCCGGCGAGAAAACCTTTTACATCTACAACATCTGTGACCACGAAGAGTGTTATGCAGAGGTTGGCTCGCAGGCTGTTTCCTACACCACTGGTGTTCCGGCAATGATTGGTGCGGCACAGATCCTGAAAGGGAACTGGAACGAGCCGGGTGTTTGGAACATGGAGCAGCTGGACCCGGATAACTTCATGGACATGCTGAACGAGCACGGACTACCCTGGCAGGTGCATGAGCTCGACGGCCCGGTACAGTTCTAAGCTGATGGCCGACATGATGCAGACGCAGGCTGGCGATGCGGGAGCGTTCAGGACATTTGACCTCTCCCGGGTCCCAAGTCCCTGTTTCGTCGTTGATGAGGTTGCGGTCCGCCGCAACCTTTCTGTGCTTAAGGATGTGGCTGATTGCTCTGGCGCGCACGTTCTTTCCGCGTTGAAAGCCTTTTCCATGTTCGCACTGGCCCCTGTGGTGCGCGAATATCTGGAAGGCACCTGCGCCTCAGGCCTTTATGAAGCACGCCTTGCCCGCGAACAATACGGCGGAGAAGTTGCAACGTTCTGCGCGGGTTATAAAGCAAGCGAGATTGATGAGATCATTGGCTACACCGACCATATGATCTTCAACTCTCCTGCTCAAAAAGACCGTTTCCTGCCAAACCTCCGAGCTGCCAGACACAAAGTCGATGTGGGCCTGCGCATCAATCCTGAGCACTCGGAAGGCGAGGTTGCGAAATACGACCCATGCGCCCCATGCTCTCGCCTGGGCTTTCCAATCTCGCAATTAAATGCAGAGGTATTGGAGGGCGTCGATGGCATCCATATGCACACGTTGTGTGAACAGGAGTTTGAACCACTCCAGCGCACATGGGAGGCGGTGAAAGATAAGCTTGCGCCGTATTTCAGTCAGCTGAAATGGATCAACTTCGGCGGTGGTCACCACATCACGCGTGAAGACTACGACCGTGAAGCGCTGATTGCCTTCGTTAAGGATGTGCGGGCAACAACCGGCCTGGAAGTTTATCTGGAACCGGGCGAAGCAGTTGCTCTGGATGCGGGCATTCTGGTAGGTGAAGTGCTGGATCTGCCCCAGAACACCATGAATCTGGCAATTGTCGACATTTCCGCAACCTGCCATATGCCGGATGTGATTGAAGCTCCTTATCGCCCGGCCATGCTGGACGAGGCGGAGGAGGGGCACGCATACCGCCTCGGTGGCCCATCCTGCCTCGCAGGTGACGTGATCGGCGATTACACACGGGCAGAGCCGCTGAATATTGGCGATCGCTTTGCGTTCCTCGATCAGGCTCACTACTCCATGGTGAAAACCAACACCTTCAACGGTGTTCCCCTGCCAGCAATCGCGCTCTGGAACTCTGAAAGCGATGATCTTAAAATCATCCGTGAGTTCTCCTACAACGACTTCCTGACCCGTCTTTCCTAAAGGTACGAAATGTCTGTTTTTCTTGACAGTGAGCTGACTGAAGCAGAACGCAAAGCAGAAGACGCCCTCTTCACAATTATCCCGGTCCCACTGGAACGCACCGTCTCTTACGGCTCAGGTACTATCAAAGGCCCCGAAGCTATCATTGAGGCAAGTAATGAATTGGAACGTGGCTGCAATGGCGTTGAGCCATGCGCCTCCGGCATTGCAACGCAAGCACCAGTCGACTGCGATGGACCTCTGCCAGACGTCATGGAGCGCCTCGCTCAGCGTACGGAAGACGCCGTCAAAGCCGGTAAAATTCCAGTCACACTGGGCGGCGAACACTCGCTGTCTTACGGCGCGGTCTCAGGCGTTGCCCGTGCGCTCGGCAAACCGGTTGGCATTGTGCAGGTGGACGCTCACGCAGACCTGCGCATCGCCTATCAAGGCGAAAAACACTCCCACGCTTCTGTCATGAACCTCCTGGTAGAAGAGGGGAATTCCCTCGCACAATTCGGCGTACGCGCACTCTGCCAGCAAGAAATAGACAGCCGGAAAGACAACAAAGTTTTCTTTGTTGATGCGGAAGAGTTGGTCACCAAAGGATTGCATGCCGTCGATCTACCTGAGGATTTTCCAGAGCACATCTACATCTCCTTCGATGTGGACGGTCTCGACCCCTCCCAGATGCCAGCAACAGGCACGCCCGTGCCCGGAGGTCTTGGATATTACCAATCCCTGCATCTGGTAGAGCATGCACTAAAGGGCCGAAAATGCGTTGGCCTTGACGTGGTTGAGCTGGCACCAGATGGAAATGCTGCATGGGACTTCACAGCAGCTCAGATCACCTATCGCTTGATGGCTGCAGCCTTGATCCACCAGGGCTAAAAATACAGCTTACTCAAAATACACAAAGAGCTGCGATTACAAAATTGCAGCTCTTTTTTTATGAAATTATACATGGGGGTTCCAGATCACTTGGCCACCAGGCCCAGCTCTTTTGCTCGCTCACTCAGTTGGATACATACAACCCCGTTCGCATCTTCCTCTGCATCTTCCAGAGTGTGCTGCACTTCTCCAGCAAGTCGAATACTTTCCTGAACCAGCACAATATAATACGGTGTCGCTTTGAGCTTATTGTCTCGAATGTAATCCAGTGTCCGCTGGTGATTGATGCCGATATCACAAAAATTATCCATAGTATCGACGAGAAAAATTTCTTTGATCCTCTCCTCAGCCGTCTGCGCAGCAACAGGCAACACAAACAAGCAGGTGAAGGCACCAGCTAAAATCAATCGCTTCATGTAAAAATCCCCATAGAGAAAATAACAGTCTGGCGTCGCTGTATTCAGCTGTCCATTCAGCAGATCTCGCGGAGGTGTTCTTTAGCCATTCAGAATGTAAGCGCAACCTGCAACAGGCCGTATGGAGCGTGAAATCAGGCAGGTTTTATGGGAAACAGTCTAATCTGGAAGTTAATTTTCAGATTCCGGACAACAAAAAACCCACCATAAAGGTGGGCTCTTTTTGCTTATCTATCATAAAGATAGATGGCGGAGAGGGTGGGCTTCGAACTGCCATGTCAACCATTGAAATCATTAGGATATATCGTGTTTACAAGTCGATATGTTACCCATAATGTTACCCCGCACGGGTAACAATAGGATTCGGTTGTAAAATGGCTAGAACTATCGGCAGCGGGAACCCTGACTATTTGTCCGTCAAGGATGGACGGTGGATATATGTTAGACGTGTTCCGGAGGTTTTCAGAGCATTCGATAAACGCACATTCGCGAGGGCGTCTACGGGGATTCCTGTTTCAGAAGATCCAAAGGGACTACGTGCGGCGAGAAGTGCCGCAAAGATAAATGCTGATACTGAGGAGTATTGGCGC
Organism: Pseudovibrio sp. Ad46; assembly: GCF_001623065.1. Lineage (NCBI taxonomy): Bacteria > Pseudomonadati > Pseudomonadota > Alphaproteobacteria > Hyphomicrobiales > Stappiaceae > Pseudovibrio > Pseudovibrio sp. Ad46. The sequence continues at coordinate 17,822 of NZ_LMCG01000068.1, forward strand.
GGCCTTGCAGATGGTCAAGCGAAAGAGGCAAAGAAGCGATATGAAGCCGCAAGGCGACGGGCAAGGGTATTAGGGTTTGACTACGTGACCTCTGATGAAGTGGCCGGGCGACCTCTCAGCGAAATCATGGCGCGGTTAGCAGCTCTTCAGACAACACAACATAGACCTCAAATCGTGGACGTGGCGGGCGCTCTCGGTGGTGAGAAAGCACCCCAGATCCAGATTGAGGATTTATTCTCTGAGTTTGAGAAGACCCAAAAAACATACCTTTCAAATATGTCCAAGGATCAAGTTAGGCGCTGGAGAAACCCGAAGATACTTGCCTTAAAAAGCCTAACTGAAATCACCGGTAACAAACCTCTCCTAGAATTTACACGTAATGATGCCATTGATTTTCGTGAGTGCCTACAAGATCGCGTGGAGGCGGGGCAAATCCAAATTGGAACCGCCAACAAGCAAATCGGGCACATAAATAAAATGATGCGCACAATTATTAATCATTTCAGGCTGGATCTGGTTTCCCCGTTTGGAGAGTTGCGGCTTGAGGGCGAAAGGACAGAACAACGTCATCCATTTGCCCCTGAGTTCGTTCAAAAGAATATCCTAGCTGATGGTGCGCTTGATGGATTGAACGCAAGCGCTAGGTCTATTCTGTACTTAATCGTTGAGACTGGATTACGGTTGTCAGAAGCGGCAAATTTGAGCGAGAACACGATACACCTTGAAGGGAAGGTGCCTTATATTGAGGTTGTTCCAGAAGAGCGTCTTCTGAAGCAAGATCACACGACCAGAACTATTCCACTTGTCGGTGTGTCCTTTATGGCGATGCAGGAGTTTAAGCGAGGGTTCAGCCGCTATCACGACAATGCTGGAAGCCTCTCTGCAACAGTGAACAAATTTCTGCTTGAAAATGACCTAAGGCCGAATCCGCGAAAGCATACGGCCTATTCGTTGCGTCACACATTCGAGGACCGATTGACTGCGGTTGAAGCGCCGGACAAGATTATTGCAATGCTTATGGGGCATAAATTCCAGCGGCCTAAATACGGTCACGGCCCAACCTTGGAGCATAAGCGGGAGTGGCTTCAGCGGATTGCTTTTACGCCACCTACAAGGGTTTGAGGTGGGTTTGATTTCAAGAACTGTTCTGCCCGGTCGCGTGGTGAAAGCTTGTTGAGTTCTGCTTCCAGCCTATCAAAAATGGGGGCGTACTGCTCGCCGTACTCAACAACTATCCATGCTGCAAAGCGCGTTGCCTGTTCCAGTTCTTGATAGGTTGGGCCTTTCTTCATGGTGTCACGCAGCCCCATCTCTATCTTGTGCTGCCAGGAAGGCTGTTTGCATTTGCCAGCCTTGTTCCCATTTTTTGAAGCGCGGATCTTCGGTCATGTAGAGATTGTCCGTGACTGCTTTGCCTGCGCTTGCTGCGTCTATGCCAAGCTGTTGGGCTTCGTCCAGATCGCCTTCCAGCATGCCAAGGGCTGCATGTAGAGGTCCAGCATGGATTCCTTCTCTTCGCGCTCTGATGGCTTTTGCTTTTTGATTTTCAGAATTGCCCGCATGGTGGGCACATCAAACCCGTTGCCCTTGGCTTCTGCGAATACATCTTTGATGTCGTCTGCAATGCCCTTCTTCTCGCCTTCCAGCCGCTCAATGCGATCAAAGAAGCTTTGCAGGTGATCGGCGGCAATGCCGGAGCTGTTAGACCCGGTTTGTGTTTTGGCTGGTGTTGCCTTTTTTGGGGTGGCCTTTGCCGGGGTGACCTTTGCCGGGGTGGTCTTGGCCTTAGGCTTGGTGGTTGCAGCTTTGGTGCTTTGTGCCTGCTTGGTTTCTTCGGATGCTGATTCCGCTTCTGGGGTGGTTTTGCGAGGTGCCATGTTGAACCTCACTGAGTTGGAGCAATGGAAAGGGCGCGACTTGCCCCGCTGGAAAAGCGGATTGCGATAATTTGCGCAAGTTCGCCGCGCTCGCTCAAAGAGAGGGGCGCAGCCTCAACCAACCGTTCGAGGCTGAATATTTCTGGCTGAAGTAAGCCATAATAGCTTGAAAGGCTGTGCTCGCTTTGAGGGCAATGGGTATTCGTCAAATCAAAAGTACGCATGACTACTCCTGTCATTGATGGCAGAGATTAATCTCGTAATCAGGTTCTTGCTTTGCGAAGCAGATTATCCACAAAATGCAGAACATACAGAAAGCATAAATCTACGAAATGTGGATTGTCAATCAATGTAATCCACGAAACGTAGATTTATTAGTTGACCTTCTTTTGATTGATGCAAATATTTGACGCACTCAAGGGTATAGAGCTGTGCACTTAAATAGCTGCTCTTTGTATGGAAAGAATCTTTAGTGTTGAGGAAATTCAGAGTGTTCTGATGAAGGGTGAAAAGAGTTCACTGATGCGTTGGAATTGCTCAACGAGGGTCTTGTGTGCATTGCAATTCTAATTGGTTTATTAACGCCAAGTAAACGAATCATCGTTGTTAAATATCGGACACTTAGGGGATGTGGGAGGTCGTTTTGGACCAAGAAGAACGCTTCCAGTTGTTGTTAAAAGGGGCTCAATCGTCCCCATTATCGTTCGATTTATTAGAGGCATTGTCTCGTAATATGGACATGAGTTCATTGGCCATTTTGGTGGGCAATGCATCAATGTTGCCTAAATATATGAAGTCCATTGAGATCCCATATCGCTCACGCAGCTTTATTGCGCCGGGTATTGAGACGCGGAAGTCTCCGGTTTCCCATTGATTGTAGGATTTGTATTGAATGTCGGCATTTGCCGCGAAATCCTTCTGGTTCATACCGAAGTATTTTCTCACAGCTCTAAGTCGTATTGCGGAATCCGCGTAACGTCCTGAAATCACTCTTCTAGTCATGGATCGCATTCTATCATAATCCAATAAATGTAGACTATGTTGTATTTATGGTGTTGACTATAATCTATGAAACGTTGATTTTTGTCGCATGTGTAACGCACGCGAAATCGCTCAAACGCTTGGCAGGAAGAATATTCAAGATGCTCTCGGGGTTAAGTCGGGCGCTGTAAGCGCTGCCGTTGTGCGAGGGCAATTTCCTGCTTCGTGGTTTCATGAGATGGAACAGTTGGCGCTTGCCGCCAATATAGAACTGCCACGCCATCTCTTCAATTGGAGACGTGGTAACGGGAGACGGAAAGCTATGGGACCGTGACCGCCACAAGCCGCTAGGGCTGTTCTGAGGGTATAGTTACAAGTCACCTTGTTAGCTTCAATCCCTTTGTAATCAGAGCGCGTATTCCGCCACTGATTTTCTAGTTCTCACTTATCCAATTATCCGCACTGCTCAGGAGGTTTTAAAATGCCTAGTCCCGGAGACGGTTCCCGTTTGTCTATTATCCCGGCCGGTGTGTTTGGGGATTTAACTTTGCGGCCTCGCGATATTCAGGTGCTGGGCGTCCTGTGCTGCTCCACTGATGGCAATGGTTTGACGTATCGCAGCCAGGTGAAGATGGCCCGCCAGCTTGGGGTTGTGCGTTACACAATTCAAAAGGCGATCAGCAATCTGGTGGCTGCAGGCTGGTTGAAGATTTTGCGCGGTGAGCGGCCTGACGGCGGCGATTGCTCCCACACCTACAAAGTCATCAATAAGGATCTGATTGACTGTGAAGAGCCGGACTTGATGGAGAGCGGCCCTATTGGTGAACATGTGACTGCCCGGAGGGAGCAAAAACTATGCAAAAATAGGCAGGGGGTGCCTCCAAAATTAGACACCTATAAGAACGAGTCTTTAATAACTAAAGATGAAGAAGAACAAGCGGCTGCGAGTAGGTCTTTTTGCAAAAATGCTGAGGACACCCAACACCCGACTGAGGATGTGGAGGGCATAGGGCAGCGCTTTATCGTGCCTTTGAGGGCGTTTTTACGCAAAATTGGGCTAGATCCGTCTGCAGGGCGCTTGCGGGGCGGGCTTGAACCTGCCTGGGGCTGGGCCGTGAATGGGTGCGATCTTGAATTAGACGTGAAACCCACGTTGCACATGGTTCTTGGGGCCGCGCCGGACCCTGTGAGAAGCTTAAATTATTTCACGCGGGCTGTGTTAGCCGCGAAAAACAGCCGTTTAGCGCAGGGGCAGCTCAATCCAAAGTTCATTCCAGATGGTCGCAAAGCGGCGCAAGTGCGGGCACGAAAATGTGCTGCAGATGAGCGGGCAACCAATGCCGCTATAGATCGCGTTTTTGGAGGGTGAAGCCATGGCAACGCCCGGCGATCTTGTGAAAACCTGCTTTGTTGAGCCGATGCAGGGCAGCTTTAAGAAAACACCCGGCACGAACCCGGAGGCGTATTTTTCCAGCCTCTCGGCAAAGCTCTCGGGGTTTTCTGAGGATGTGTTGAAGGCGGCGGCGTCCAGTCTGATTGAGCGGGCAACCTCTTCAACATGGCCTTATGTGGGAACAATCACAGCGGCTTGCAAATCAGCACAAGAGCGATTGAGTGCCAAGGATTCCGGGCAGTCTAATCCGGTGCGGGCTGGGTATCCGTGGCCGGAGGATGTGGCGGTGCGGGTTTTGATCAATCAGGATGCAAAGCTTGCCACGTCTGCGGCGTTGGCTGGTTGGCATGCTGACCTGATTGATTTTGTGCGCAGAGAAAAACGGGTGCCTTCCATGGAGGAAGTTGAACCGTTTGTGGTGGCCACACTGCAGCGCGATGCCCGCATTGAAAAGCAGATGGAAGAAGCTCTGGACGTTCTCAGAGGTGAGTACAACAGCAAGCTTGAAAAACTACCGGCAAATCATCGCGTTCAACTCATGGCGAGTTCGATAACGAACCGCAGGAACAGGCTTGCCGTAATGATCGCAGAAGAGATTGAGGCACGTGAAGAGGTGGCAGATGACCAGTTGTAAGCCAAGCCGGAAGAAGAGGAAGCCAGCAGAAGATAAGCGCAGCTACACACGTGCAAGCGCGTTGGAGCACATGCGCAGCAAGGGGTTGCTTTCAGACCTGCAATATCGGGTTGCCTGCCAGATCAGCGCTTTGATGATTGAGCAAGGCGGGCAAACAAGATCCATCGACTATGCGCAGCCGGTTGTTGATGGGGGCGGCGCTGATCGTGACTGGCTGATTGTGAGTGCCAGCGATGCCACCCGGAAAATCAAAGAAATTGCTCAGGCGCTTGGTCCAGATCAAGCCGTTGTCGTGTTCTCCATTGCCGGGCGCTCCATGTCCACGAATGAGGTTGCCTTGCTGTTTGAAGAAAGCAGAGAGCACCGGGAGAACGCAAAACCACTTCGCAAAACTCAGGACTATGTGAGGCAGTTGCTACGGGATGGTTTAACCCGTGCAGCCTTTCATCTGGGTTTGGCGGTAACCGCGCCGGATACCCTTGTTGGCAAGCGCCTGCGGATCTGGCGAAACCTGGGAGGTGAACCCATGGAAGAGCTGCAGAATACCCTTTCTGAAAGTGAGTTTGTGAGCTGCATGGCTGCACGATTTATGCAGCGGGCAGGGTTGAGCGAGGTGGAAGCTGAGAAGCATGGCCGGATTATGCTGGATGCATTTTGTGATGCTGAGAAGTGCCAGTTTGGGGCTGAGGATTACGGCTGGGGCAAGTCAGATGCTGAGGATTTGGCTGATGAAGAGCTGGATTGCTGGGGGGATGGCTAGTGTTAGTTGATGCTTAGAGGTGTTGTATGGGCAAGCACTCAGATTTTCCGCGCCGCAAGTTTGATCAGTATTTCACTTGGGATACACGGGCGGGGCAGGCGCTTGCGCCCTTTCTTGAGGGCGTTGAGACATACTGTGAGCCATGCGCGGGGCGTGGGGATCTGATAGGGCAGCTGGACGCTTTAGGGCTTGAGTGTCTGGCTGCCTATGATCTGGACCCAAAGCGGCGGGGGATCATCAAGAAAAACGCTTTCAGGCTGACAAAAGAGGACCTGCAGGGAGCGCAGGCGATCATCACTAACCCACCGTGGACCCGGCGACTACTGCACGCTCTGATACTGCATTTGTGCCAATTGGCCCCAACTTGGCTGCTTTTCGATTCGGATTGGTTGTTTTCTCTGCAATCTCAAAGGTTTATGGGATGTTGTTCTGATGTTGTTCCCATTGGGAAGATGCGTTGGGTTGAAGGAACCCCAGATGATGAGAAAGGAAATTCAGCCTGGTTCAGGTTTGATGCTCAAAACCAGAAACCGACGATATTTCATAGGCGTAGGAAGTTCTATTTCGGGCTGGATCTTAAAGACTACATAGCTGAGCCGGTGTTGTTGTGAGCCGGTGGGGTTGACGTGTGCGCACTCAAAGCACAATACTCCTCTACATTGGAATTTAGCGCCTTCAAGCCTGTACGGCTTGGGGCGCTTTTTCGTTGGGGGCGCTATGATCCGCTACACCGCAAACTTTGATGAGGTCGCCAAGGGCCTGAGCAAAGCGGAACAACAGCAAGTGCCCTATGCGATCAGCTTAGCGCTGAATGAGACGGCGCGGGATATCAAGACCAATTCAGAGAAGGCGTTAAGCAGGCGATTAGATCGCCCTACACCCTTCACCAAACGCGGCCTTGCACTCAAGCGGGCAAGCAAGCGTAACCTATCGGTCGTTGTCTTCTTCAAGGACAGGCAGGCAGAGTATTTAGAGCTGCAGGAGAAAGGTGGAACCAGAAGGCCAAAGCGGAAAGCGCTGGCGGTTCCGTTCTCGCAGCGGCTCAACAAATACGGCAACCTGCCACGGCGCAGTATTGACCGGCTGTTGAAACGCCCGGATGTGTTTCAAGGTGAGATCAACGGGGTTGAGGGGATCTGGCAACGCCCTAGGCGTGGCAAGCGCCGGGATAGCTCACGAGGCACTAAGGGCCGCACGGGTTTAAAGCTGCTGGTCGCCTATGAGAAGAGCGCAGACTATCAACCGCGTCTGCGCTTTGAAGAGGGTGCGCGAAAGACTGCAGACGCCCGGATGAAACGTAACTTCCGGCGTGCGATGCAGAAGGCTCTGAAAACTGCCCGTTAAAACTTGGGGGCGCGTTTCCGTATTCTGAAAAGCTTTGGGTCCTTCCTGGGCACACCCCGGCCTGCGGGTAGTTCGGAACTGCGGGACATTGGTTTGTGTGGTGTGCGGGAGCACTTGGTGTTTTCGTTTCTGTTGTTGTTCCAGATTGATAGGGGGTGTTCATGGAGAATGTTGAACGCTATCCGCTCCCTGACGGTGTGGAAGATGTGGTGGTGAACAAGCGCCACCTTGCTGAAGCTTTTAAGAAGAGCCTGCCGACCATAGATCAATGGATATCTGAGGGGATGCCTTGTGAGAGCAAGGGCACCAACGGGCAGGCCTATGAGTTCCGGCTTTCGGTTTGCTATGCCTGGCAGAAAGAAAGGGAAGCTTCAGAGGCTGCGGAAGAAGAAAAGATCCAAAGCAATATCCGGCAAATGCAGATGGCGTTGCTTGGTGGTGGATCTGGTAGTTCTGAAATGGCGCTCACACCAAGGCAGCGCAAGGAACTTTACGAGACTGAGGCAGCCTATAACAAGCTGGCGCAATCGCGTGGCGAGCTGATCGGCCGTGCTGATGTTGTGGCGTTGCTGGAACGGTCGTTCTCAGCGGTACGCAATGCGGTGAATGGCATGCCTGACCGACTGTCCAGGGATGTTGGTTTGGATGGTCGCCAGTCAGAGGCAGCGGTTGTGGTTGCTGATGATCTGCTGGCGGAACTTCATCGGGAGCTTTCTGAATTTATGCAGACAATGAACGCGGAAGAGGACACGGGGCAGGCTGCCATGATGGAAGCTGCGGAATAAGTGGGTTAGACGATTTGCGCGGAAGTTCTAGTATCAGATCTTTAGCTAGAGGTGCTATCATCTGCCTTAGCAAAAGCATAACCCATAGCTCCCGCGATAAGAGTGGCTGCCTCTCCATTGAGCATTCCATTTAATGCGAGTGTGCCAATTATAGGCAGCGAAATACTAAGCACGATAAAACGAATGAATTGCCAACCGATGCCCTTTTTTGTTTCGTTCCGGTTCTTAATTCCTCCCAAGATAACAATGGGTACTGATATTGCTAAGACTAACGATACGAGCATTGCTCCATTTTGCTGTACGAATGCAGTAATTTCAGCCATTTGAGTTCCTTGATTATAGTTAGTTTGTTGTAATTACTAGCTTTGTTTTCTTGCACGCAGAGCACTCACCTTTTACTCGTTCAAAGTCACTTGAAGTTTTTGCTAAATGCCGTGTCTTGTGATTTGCGTGTTGGCGGGGAGTGATGCCGATTTTGATTGCTAGGCAATCGTCACAGAATTTTTGCCCATGTTGTTGTCTCAAAAAGTCAACAATCCTTTTGAGGACAGTTTCTTGGTTAGCCGTACCAAGAGGATTGAACTTAGGTGCGTATGGTTCGGCACTTTTATCGTGGCGCCATTTCTGAAGCTCAATATTAATCCAATTGTTGAGTTCCTCAATGGTTGGCTTTTGTTGTGAGAGTAACAACTTCTGAACAGCGTGTGCTCCATGCTGATAACCTGCTCGATATTGCTCTTCAGGATCTGGGCGTAGTTCTTCAAAGCTAGGAGGACGCTTAAATAAGCTCTCTGACATTTTCTTACTCCTTTGTTGGGCTGAGACGGTGGAGTTACATTGGCGATAGATCAGATGATTTTCAACAACTTTACCTTCAATAGACGCAAAACCAATATCTAGGATTGCAGGTTTCCACCATGCCCACATTCGAACTTCCGCCCCGTGCGCATGGTTGGCGGCCGCCTGCGTATGCGAGTGCGGCCGGGTGCCTTGCTGATGCTTTGCCAATTCTTGCGCCGGTGCGGCGTATGTCGGTCTCGAACTGGGCGGGTGGTGAGCGCAAGCTGCGGGACAACGGGGCAATCATCGCGTGGGATAACAAGGTAACGCCTTACATGGTGGAGCCTATGGACATGAGTGCATCGCGGCGCTTCCGGGGGACGGTGTTTGCCGGGCCTGCGCGTACTGGCAAAACGGATGCTTTGATAATCAACCGGATCGGGCAGGCGATCTGCTGTGAGCCGTGTGATATGCGCGTGATCCATATGGACAGAAACGCGGCGCGTGAATTTGCTTTGAAAAAAGTAGGGGCGCTGATCAACTACACGCCTTCAATTAAGCGGCGCTTAGGCCGGGGCCGGTTTGATAACAACATATTAGACAAGCGTTTTCAGGGCGGCATGACGCTGGATATCGGTTGGCCGGTGGTCTCCAAAGTGTCTGCTTCTGACCTGCCTTTAATGCTGCTGACTGACTATGACCGTGCGCCGGAAGACATTGAAGGGGAAGGCAACCTGTTTGACCTTGCCTTGAAGCGTACGGAAACTTTCGGTTCCCGTGGGATGGCGATTGCAGAGAGTTCTCCGGGCCGTCTGATTGAAGATAACGACTTCTTGCCGCCTGAGGGTGCGCCGCATATGGCACCACCGGCAACGGGCATTTTAGCGCTTTACAACAGGGGCACCCGTGGGCGCTATTATTGGACTTGCCCGGATTGCTCTGAAGTTTTTGAACCAGATTATGAGTTGCTGCATTTTCCAGATGAAGGCAGCCCGAAAGAGCGCGGCCTTGCTGCGGTGATGGCGTGCCCGCATTGCGGTGCGATCTTTGAACCACGGCACAAGGTGGAGCTAAACCGGGCGGGCCGCTGGTTGCATGAAAGCAAAACCGGTGAGCTGGTGAGCGTTCATGATGAGGCTTTGCGGGAAACGGATCTTGTCACTTACTGGCTGAAAGGGGCGGCCGCTGCCTTCCAGCCGTGGGCGTCCTTGGTTTCCAGATATGAGACTGCCTGGCAGGAGTTCCAGCAAACCGGAGATGAAACCTCATTAAAGACCACTGTGAACGTTGATCAGGGCAAGCCTTATTCATCGCGCATGGTGGAAGATGAAGACGATTTGAGCGTGAAGCAACTGAAGGACAAGGCAGAGCAGTATCTGCTTAAGGTCGCGCCACCGGAAACCCGCTTTCTTACCATCGCTGTTGACGTGCAAAAGGGCCGCTTTGTTGTGCAGGTGGACGCATGGGGGCCGGGGCTGGAACGCTGGTTAATAGATCGCTTTGACGTTCACGCCCCGCCCGCAGGTGCTCCAAGCGCTGATAGCAGGGCGATAGATCCGGCAAAGTACAAGGAAGACTGGGACGCGCTTTTGCCTTTACTGGAAAAGTACTACCCGGTTGCGGGCAGTGGCTACCAGATCAAACCGGCTGCGCTGATCGTGGACAGTGGCGGCGCGGATGGTGTGACGAAGAATGCTTATGCTTTCTTCCGCAAATCGCGCAAGCTTGGCCTGCGCAGGCGGGTGTTTCTTGCCAAAGGGCTGGACCGTTGGGATAGGGACCGGGCAAAGGAAGTCACACCAGAAAAGGAAGAGGGCAAGCGCGTTAAAAAGCGTTCTGATTTGAGAATTGTTCGTGTGGGCACATGGCGGCTTAAGTCCGAAATTACCGCAAGCCTTGCCCGTGAAGATCCCGGCGCAGATGCCTATCACCTGACCCGCAACCTACCAAGTGAAGTGTTTGAAGAGTTTTGCGCAGAGCGGCGCACCCCGAAAGGCTGGGTGCTTCGCAAAGGGCGCAAGCGAAACGAGGCGCTTGATTTGGGCGTTTATGGGCTGGCGTTGGTGCTGGTTCTTAGAGCTGAAGAAATCAACTGGAAGCGCCCGCCCATTTGGGCGCGACGAATGGAAACCAATAGTTTTGCAGCACTCAGGCCAAAGCAAGAGGCAATCCGTGATGCGGGTTCAAAGGATCTTGCCGGGGAAAGTGTGCCTGAAAATCTGCCAGTACCGGCGCAAACTGAAGCGCCGGAGACGCAAGCGGAAGACAAGGAACAGGCGGTGCAAACAACGGTGAAGCCGAAACGGGCACCTACCAGAAAAGCCCGGAGAAAACCAAGGCGCAGAGGCAACGGTTTAGTGGCCGGGCTGCGGGGGTGATGCATGGCAGTAAATGGATTTGATGAACCGCTGAATCGGGCACCTGCCCAAATTAGAGCGGGTGATTTTGTCTCGTGGTGGTGTGATGAGCTGGCAGAGACTTTCCCGCCTGAGGATTTTACGCTTTCCTATGTGGGAACACTGGAAGGTGAAGCCCCTTCAAGGATTGAGTTTGAAGCAACCGCCGAAAATGGCGGTTTTTTAGTATCTATCTCAGGTGATGACAGCTCAACATGGACCTCCGGGGCTTACCAGTGGGCGGCGTTTATTACGCGCAAGAGTGATGGGGCGCGGAAGACCGTGGGCAGCGGCCGGTTTGAGGTTTTGCTGGATCTGGCAAGCGGGGACGCCATAGACCTGCGCAGCCATAACCGGCGCATGCTGGAACAGATTGAAGCGCTCTTAGAGGGCCGCGCAAAGTCTGGTGTTGCTTCCTATGAGATCGCGGGCCGCAAGCTGACAAAGCTCACCCCAAAAGAGCTGCAGGACTGGCACACCCACTACCGCAAGCTGGTGAAGATTGAAGACCGAAAGCGCACGGGCCGGGGCAGTCATCGTTTGCGGAAGGTGGAGTTTAGATAATGGGTGCATTTGCAAGATTTTTTGGCAGACGTAACAAGCCTGCAGAGCTGCCTGTTAAACAGCCGGGCGGGGCGGTGCGCAAATACAAAGCGGCCCGCCCGGATCGTCTTGTAAAGTTCAAGTTGATGGGGCTCAATTCATCCTTGATGCGCGATGCCCAGGAAGACTTGTTGGGGCTGGTTTCCCATAGCAGGGAGCAAAGCCAGAACAACGATTACCTTAAAGGCTTTTACTCCCATTTGCGGCGCAATGTTGTGGGCCGGACTGGCTTGCAGATTAAGCCGGTTGCCCGGCTTGGTGATGGCAATCTTGACCGGGACAGCAACAAGCTTATCCGTGACGGGTTCCTAGATTGGAGCCGCAAGGGGATCTGCACCACCTGCGGTAAGTTCTCTTTTGCTGATAGCCAGCGCATCGCGCTTACAGCCGCTGCCCGTGATGGGAATTTTCTTGCTCGCAAGTATGTTGGCCCGGAGTTTGGTCCGTTTGGTTTCCAGATCCAGCACCTTGATATCACCATGCTGGATGTTGAGCTAAACAAAGAGCTGGATCACGGGCATTACATCCTTGCCGGGGTGGAATGTAACGCGGTGGATCGCCCGGTTGCCTATCACATGTTTAAGCACAACCGCTCTTATTACGGTGGCCGTGGGACACGTATTCGCATTCCTGCAGAAGAGATCGTGCACCTTTATCTGCCCTTTGATCAAACCGCCCCGGTGATTGGTGTTCCATGGGCGCACACGGCTTTGCGGCGCCTGGCGCAAATGAATAGCTTTGAAGACGCAGCCCTTGCGAACGCTGTTTATGGTGCGCAGAAGATGGGCTTTTACACCCGCTCTGCAGATGCTGACCCGGATGAAGAATTAGGCGGTGGTCAGGCGGCCGGGACCAATGGTGAGGCGGAAGACGTAGAAGAAGAAGAGTTCTTTGATGAGCAGGAACGGCCCCGGCTTGAAGAAATGGAAGCTGGTGTTTTGGAAGAGCTGCCACAGGGCTATGACTTCAAAGCTTTTGACCCGGCCTATCCAAGTGGGGAGATGGAACCTTTCATAAAAATCATGCTGCGCGGCGTTTGCTCGGGGCTTGATGTGGCCTATTCGTCTTTGTCCAGCGACTTGGAAAAGGCCAACTTTTCGTCATTGCGGGCCGGGCTTGGTGAAGAGCGGGAACAATGGGGCGTGCTGCAGGGCTGGCTTGCAGATCATTACTGCGGATCTATCTTTCCTGATTGGTTGCGCATGGCGATGCTGAGCGGGCAAGTGCGATTGCCTATGACGCAGCTTGCCCGGTTTCAGGCGGTGGAATGGACGGGCCGGGGCTGGCAATCCGTCAATCCAAAAGACGATGCGGCCGCCAATAGAACCAATATGGAATCCCGCATTAAAAGCCCGCATTAAAAGCCCGCAGGAAGTGGCTGCAGAGCGTGGGCGCACTCTTGAAGATATCTATGACGATTTTGAAGAGGCAAGGGCACTCGCCAAGGATCGCGGCATAGATCTTGAGGCGGTGCTTTCTGCCTTCATGAAAACGGTTTCGCCTGCTGAAAAAGAGCAGCCTAAAGAGGACTAATCACACCATGCCAACTGAATTTTTGCAGGTGCCGGAAACTCATTTCCGGCAGGGATCTTTCGTGCGTGCTCAGGAGGGCGCGGAAGAGGATCTTTTAGAGCTTTCGTTTTCCAGTGATGCACCCATTCGCACCTATTGGGGCGTTGAAATTCTGGGTCACGATGAAGGCGAGATTGACCTTGATTTTATTGGAAGCGGGCGTGCGCCCCTACTGATTGACCACCGGGCAACCGTTGCAAATCAGGTGGGCGTAATTGAGCGCGTGGAGATCAAGAACGGCAAGGGCCGGGCTTGGGTTCGCTTTGGCAAATCAGAGTTGGCTCAAGAGATTAAACAGCGCGTTTTAGATGGAGAGCTAACCAATGTTTCTGTTGGCTATCAGATCCGCAAAGCCCGTTTGGAAGAAGAGCATGACGATGACTTAAACGTCTATCGTATCACCCGTTGGACCCCTCATGAAATCTCGATTGTCTCCGTCCCTGCAGATCCGTCTGTTGGGGTTGGGCGTTCTCGTTCTGGCGAGAAACTTGTTTCCATTGCACTTGAAAGAAAGGCTGCAGCAATGCCCGCACCACTTGAAATTGAAAACCCAGAGACCGGCCCTTCTGAAGAAGAGCTGGCACAGATCCGCTCAAAAACTGCGGAAAATGAGGCCAAACGCATTCGCGAAATTGAAGCGACTGCAGCGGAATGGAATTGCCGGGACATTGCGGCAGAAGCGATCCGCTCCGGTATGTCTGCAGGTGACTTTTCAACCAAAGTCCTGATGCTTCAAGGCGAACGCGGGCAGGAGAAAATCTCCGGCGCTGCTGATATTGGTTTGAGCCAAAAAGAACGCAAGCAATTCTCATTTGTGCGTGCTTTGAATGCTTTGGGGAATCCAACCAATGCGCAGTACCGTGAAGCAGCTAAATTTGAGTTTGAGTGCTCGGAAGAGGCTGGCAAGAAACGCGGCAAGCAGGGGGAAGGTATTCTTGTTCCTTCTGATGTAATGCGGGCGGATATGAGCGGGCAAACCCGCAACCTGTCAACGGGCACAATCGGGGCTGGTGGTGCTCTGGTTTCTGATAACCTGCTTGCAAGCAGCTTTGTTGAGTTGCTGCGCAAGCGTGCAGTTGTGATGGGCATGGGCGCCCGCATGCTGCATGACTTGGAAGGCAACTTTAAGATCCCGCGTATGGTGGGTGGAGCCACCGCCTATTGGGTAGGTGAAAGCGATGATGTGACCAAAAGCGCAGAGGCTTTTGATCAGATCGAACTAAGCCCGCATACTCTGGGTGCGTTTACCGACTATTCCCGCAGACTTCTTATTCAATCCTCGCTGGATGTGGAAGCTATGGTGCGGGATGATCTGGCGCGGGTGATTGGTTTGGAGATCAGCCGGGCAGCGCTGCACAGTGACGGCTCTGGGGAAACTCCAAAGGGGATCGCTGCCACCACTGGCATTAACTCCACCACCTTTGCAGCAAATGCTCCAACATTTGAAGAAGTGGTTGCCATGGAAACGGCTGTTGCAACGGATGATGCAGACATTGGAGCCTTGGGCTATGTCCTCAATGCTGCGATGCGTGGATCGTTCAAGACCACGGAAAAAGCTGCAGGGACTGCGCAGTTTATCTGGGAACAGGGCAACACGGTGAACGGTTACAACACCGGTATTTCTAATCAGGTGCTGGATCACAACGGCTTCTTTGGCAACTGGGCGGATCTTCTGATTGCGCTTTGGACGGGCGTAGACCTGACGGTTGATCCGTTTACCCAATCCACCAGCGGGACCGTGCGCGTGGTTGCCATGCAAGATGTAGATTTTGCAGTGCGTCACCCGCAGAGCTTCTGTCACTCCTTCAAAGCTTAAGCTTTACGCCAGTTAAGCAGCCGGTTCGCCCGGCTGTTTTTATTTGGACTTCTCATAAAACCTCAAACGCATCTTTATCCGAAAACCGGTGTCCACTTTTCGGAGATGCGCTCTATTCCTTTCATTTCTCAAGAGGGCAGATCATGGCTGCAAAGATGAAGATTGAAATTTTAAAACGCACGGTTTGCGGTGGTGAACCGGTTGCGCCGGGTGATGTGGTGAACGCTTCTGAAAAGGATGCAAAATTCCTGATCAATATGAAAAAAGCAGAAACAACCACAAGGCGGGTTGGCAAGGCTAAGGCGGGAGAAAAGCCAAAAGAAGAAGACGAACCAGCCGGGGACTAAACCCCGGCTCATATGAGAAGCAAACGGGGGGCTGAGCCTCCCGTTTTTCGTTGGCCCTTGGAGGCGAGGATTTACCAGTGAAAAAAGAACTACAGAGCACCACCAGCTTGAAACCACCCAAACCACTCACACCCATCGAGCTTGCGCGGGTGATGGGCAGTGCCCGTGTTAACCGGGCGGTTGGTGTGCCGGGCGGGCAAACAATGGTGAAGCGGCAATGATTGATTTTGACGATGATCTGAATGAGATGCTGCGCACTGATGAGTTTGCAACAACGGCAACCTACGCGCTGCAAAACGGGGACACCGGGCACCTCACCGGGATCTTTACCAATGAGGGGGAGGAAACCTCCTTTGGTGAGGTTGGCATGCTCACTTCCAAACCAGTGTTTGCGGTGAAGGGCTCAGATATTCCGGCTGAGTTTGGCGAGGGTGCAGAGCTGCTGATTGACGGGCAACGCTTCACGGCGGCAAGCAGCCCCATGAGTGACGGAGCAGGCTTAAGCCAGATCCTGCTAGAGCGCGAATAGGGGCAGCCATGGCTCACATTAGAACGCAGGTGCGCGATGCTGTAGAGGCGGCTTTAAAAGGGCTTCCTTCTACAGAAGATCGCTGTTTTGTCACGCGCACCTTTCCGCTGGATCACAAGCGGCTGCCTGCGCTGCTTGTCTATGTGCTGGATGAACAAAGCCAGCCTGCGGAAATGGGTGCAGACCGCGACATTGAACGGCAAATGAGCGTCACTGTTGAAGCCACGGCCGATGGCAAAGGCTTTGATGATGAGCTGGACCAAATTGCGGTGGAAGTTGAAACCGCACTCGCGGGCAGCGGCTTCTTAGGTGGCTTGGTGAAAGAGCTATACCTGCAGTCAACCAATCTGGATATAGCAGTGCGCCGGGACCGGGGCGAGAAGCGCCAAGGGATTTTGACATTGCGGTATATGGCGCTAGCCATTGCCCCGGAGAATGACCCGGAAACCGCGCACTAAAGTTGCTTGCGTATCTTCATCCGAAAACCGGTACCCACTTTTCGGCGATACACAGTAGCCGCGCTTAAGCGTGCGGCTGCGGAACTAACTTTCCAACAATTCAGGAGAACAGAGCATGCCTTTAATTCACGGCAATAAGGGCAGTGTGACTGCTGGCGGTGAGGATGTCGCCAAGGTTCAAAGCTTCAACCTTTCGGTAGAAGCGCCAATCTCGGATGCAACGGCGATGGGTGAAGAGTGGGAAACCCACTTGGAAGGCGCACCAAAACGCTGGTCCGGGTCCATCAGCGCCAAACGGGTGAAAGGGGATGCAGGGCAGGCAGAGCTGAGCGCCGGGGCTTCTGTGGTGTTGCACCTTTATTACAGCGGCAATGAGAGCGGTGAAACCTACGCCTCCGGCACTGCAACGGTTACCAGCGTGCAGCATGCGCAGGGCCGTTCTGAAACCATTGATATGACCTTTGAGTTTACCGGCAACGGCCCATTGACAGAAGAGGCCGTGGCTTAACTCCGGTTTGTTCCAGTGAAGTGAGTGGGGCAGTCTGTTTGTGCAGGCTGCCTTTTTGCTTAGCGCAGAGAGAAGGACCTTAAAAAGATGCGTGCGATTGACCGAGTAAAGAGCCATTACAAGCGGGCGAAAAATCAGATTATCGAGGTGCCGGAATGGGGTGAAAAAGGCGAGGCTTTTAAACTCTTTTATGACCCGATGACCCCAAACCAGCGTAAGCGCGTGAATGACGAAAATGAGGGGCTGGACCCGGAAGCCTTTGTGGATGTGCTTGTGATGAAAGCACAAGATGAAAACGGCGAAAAGCTCTTTAATGCCGATGACAAACACAAGCTTTTAACGGAAGCCGATGGCGCAATTATTGGCCGGATTGCGGTGCAGATGCTTGGCCCGTGTGATGCCAGGGAAATAGAAAAAAACTAAGAGGCGATCCGTGGCGCATGTTCTTATTTAAGCTTGCGGATCGCTTACACATGCGGGTTGCGGATCTTGAAGACTGGCCGGAATCCGAACTTTTAGAATGGTCTATCTACCTAAAATTTGCCGGGGAGCCAAACCCATGACCGTGCCGGATCTTGTCTACAACGTTCGGGCCAATGATAAATCCCGTGCAACCTTTGAACGGAACCGGCGCGAGTTACAAAAGACGCGCCGGGAAACCAAGTTACTCAACATGGATATGGGGTCACTTGGTAAGTCAATGCGTTCAATTCGTCTTTTGCCAGCTGCTGCAGCTGCGGCGGCTATGGCGAAACTAACCGCTGCGATTAAGGGGGCAATCACAGAAAGCTCCAAGCTTGCCAAAGTTGCCGATAAGGTGGGCGTAACGACCGATGAACTGCAGCGCCTGCGCTATGGGTTTGAGCTGACTGGTGTTGCGGCTGGCACAACTGATACAGCGTTGCAACGCTTTTCCCGGCGTGTTGGTGAGGCTGCCAATGGGTCCGGGGTTCTTTATGAGATCCTGAAAGCAAATGGCGTTCAGCTTCGCGATTCCAGCGGCAAGATGAAGACGCAAAGCCAGATTTTGAGCGAATATGCGGACCTGATTAAAAACGCCAGCTCGGAACAAGAGCGGCTTTTGCTGAGCTTTAAGGCGTTTGACCGGGAAGGAGCCGGGCTGGTTCTGGCTTTGAAAAACGGCTCCAAAGGCCTTGATGAGCTGATGGGCAAGGCTGATAAGGCGGGCGGTGTTCTGGAAGAGAAGCTTCTGCGCAAGGCAGAAAAGATTGATGATGAATTTGCAAAGATGTGGCGCACCTTTGAAATTGGTGCGAAGCGGGCCACTCTCGCCGCTGCCAATGCAATGGATGTTATGTTTAATACGCCAGTTGCTGAGCCAACCCTGAAGGATTTGCAGGTAGAGTTTTCGCGCAAGTTGCCGGGGCTTAACCGGGAGTTATCGCTTGCACAAACGCTTGGTGATGAAGCCCGTATTGCTGAAATTCAAGAGCAAATTGATGCGGTAAACGCCCGCCTTGCAGGTATTCAGAGCGAACGTCAGTTACGCCACACTGGTTTTACAGGAGGACCAACCCGGCGTGGTGGTCGTCGTGGGCGGAAAACTGAGAAACCAACAATCATTCCCGACAAGAAAACGGATAGCAGCGGCGGCGGTGGGTCTTCCAAGACAAAGGTGGACCCTTACACCCGTGTTTTAGAGCAGCTTAAGTTTGAGCGCGATCTGCTGAGCATGAACGCACAGGAACAAAAGCGGGCCAATACCTTACGCCTTGCCGGGGTGGAAGCATCCAGCAAGCAGGGGCGTGAGCTGATTAAAGTTACAGATGAGATCTATGCACAAACCCAAGCTCAGAAACAGCACAATGAAGTTGTGAACCTGCTTGGCGGGATGGCACAGGATTCCATGTCGCAATTTATTGACGCTTTGGGGATTGCTGACACGGCAGCCGGGCGGCTGGTGGCAACGCTGGCAGAGGCGGCTGCACAAGCTGCCTTTATGGGACAGGGGCCGCTTGCCGGGATGTTTGGAACATCGCAGCAATCGAACCTATCAACGGCGCTCATGAGCACGTTTCAAGGCTTCTTCGCAGGTGGTGGTGTGCTTGGTGCCGGGCAGTGGGGCCTTGCAGGAGAAAACGGCCCTGAACCGGTTCTGGGGCCTGCTAGGATCGTTTCCAACAAGGACGCCTTTGGAGGCTCTGAGAGGGGTGTGGTGGTCAACCAGTACATCCAAACGCCTGATGTTGAGAGCTTTCGCCAGTCACAAGGGCAAGTATCTGGAATGCTGGTTGATGCTTTGAGCCGTGGGCGGCGCAACAGATAAGCCGTTAAGGATGGGCAGTTATGCTGGAAGAATTTCATGACACACGGTTTCCGCCAGATATCTCATTAGGGGCACGCGGTGGGCCGGAACGTAAAACGCAAGTTGTGGTGCGTGCCAACGGCCGGGAGACGCGCAACCAGCAATGGGCGGATAGCCGGAGGCGATACAACGCGGCTAAGGGTGTTCGCTCCACCAATGATCTGCATAAGGTGGTGGAGTTCTTTGAAGAGCGGCGCGGGCGTATGTTTGCGTTTCGCTGGAAGGATTGGGCAGATTTTAAGAGCTGCCTGCCCGGTGATGCAATCAGCGCCACTGATCAGGTGTTAGGTGTTGGTGATGGCGTGCAAAAGGAATTCCAGCTTGTGAAGACCTACGGCGCAACCTTCCAGCCATATACACGCAAGATCCTTTTGCCTGCAGATACTGCGCCGGTTGTGGTGGCAGTGGGCGGTGCCCCGGCCGTGGGGTTTGTGCTTGATGAGACGTCCGGCCTGATCACATTTGCTTCTGCCCCGCCTGCAGGTGAGGACGTTACAGCGGGCTTTGAGTTTGATGTTCCAGCCCGCTTTGACACCGATATGCTGGAACTGATGCTAAACGCCCATGTACAGGGCAGCGTGACCAATATTCCGATTGTTGAGGTGCTGTTATGAGGCAGCTAAATCCAGCCCTTGCAGAGCACTTGCAGGGCAACTGCACCACCTTGTGTTGGTGCTGGCGGGTCACGCGGCGCGATGGCGTGAAGCAGGGCTTTACGGACCATGACCGGCAATTGATTTTTCTAGGTGTTGTGTTTGAGGCCGCCGCTGGCTTTACCGGAACGGATGTAGAGGCAAATCTTGGCCTTGCCGTTAACAACATGGATGTGGAAGGTGCGTTTTCTTCTGACAAGATCACGGAAGCAGACATTGCAGCCGGGCTTTATGATGATGCGGAAATCGTGCTTTACCGGGTGAACTGGCAAGATACTTCTCAGCGGGAAGTTATGCAGCGCGGCAACATTGGCGAGGTGAGCAGAGGCGAGCTTGCTTTTAACGCAGAGATGCGCAGCCTTGCCCACCGGCTCAACCAGAACACCGGCCGCACTTATCAGTATGGCTGTGATGCTGAGCTGGGGGATAGCCGATGTGGCGTGGACCTGCAGGCACCGGAGAACAACGGGGCGGGCAGTGTAACAGCGGTGAAAGACCGGGTGTTTACGTGTGCCGGCTTAGGTGCGTTCCCGACTGACCGGTTTTCATGGGGGCAGCTTCACTGGACCACCGGGGCAAACAAAGGTGCCCGTGTCAAAATCAAAGTGCACAAGCTGACAGAGGACGGGGCTGCAGAGCTGACCCTTTGGCAAGCGCCTGTGCAGCCCATTGCTGCCGGGGATTCCTTTGACGTGTTTGCCGGGTGCGCTCATACCTTTGCAGCCTGTAAATCAAAGTTTGCAAACGCGGTGAACTATCGCGGCTTTCCGCACATGCCCGGCCCTGATTTTATTTTGTCCTACGCTGAACAGGATGAGCAGAAAAATGACGGTTCCTCCTATATCAAATGAGGTTGTTGCGCTTGCCCGTGGTTGGCTTGGAACGCCTTACCACCATCAAGCCAGCGTGAAAGGTGCAGGCTGCGATTGTCTGGGACTGGTGCGCGGGATCTGGCGGGAGCTTTACGGATCTGAGCCCCAAACGGTTCCGGCTTACTCTCCTGATTGGGGAGAAGTTGGAACACGTGAAACGCTTTTAGAAGCCGGGCAAAAGTACTTCCAGCCCGCAGCGCTGGACCCGCCCGGCCTTGGAGCTGTGGTGGTGTTCCGGGTGCGATCCGGGGCGATTGCAAAACATGCGGGCCTGATCAGTAGGCCGGGTGTGATGATCCACGCGCAGGAGGGTGCGGGGGTTGTTGAGGTGCCCTATTCAGGGTGGTGGCAGCGCCGGGCGGTGGCTGCGTTTGAGTTTCCTTGAAAGAACCCTGCAACTATCTGCTCATGCGGCGGCGGATGAACACAACCAGAGCCGCGATAGCCCAGATGAATGAGCTGAGAAGACAATACAAAATTGCATAGATGATCATTAGGGACATCTGGGACCCCATAGTGAGATGCGCTGTCGCATCAATTCCCAGAATGTTGCAAGCAGGAGAAAGCTTGGTTGAGTAGACTGGTTCGCAATAGACAGTCGCAAATCCCAAAAACAAGATCTCAATTGAAAGAAGTACAGCGGGCCAATAGGCCATCACGAGTACAATCGAGAGATCTCTTCTCTTCTTCCTTTCAAAGTACCAAAGAGCGCCGCTGAAGAGCGCAAGGGTGCCGATTGCGATGCTCAACAACTCCAAATTTATCTCCATTTTTCTTTCGATTTTCATCGGTAATTGACACAAGCTACAGGGTAAAACAATGGCAACGCTTGTTTTAACAGCGGCGGCAACTGCGATTGCAGGGGCAACAGGTGCAGGGCAGGTTGCGGCCTTTGCTCTTTCTGCAGCGGCAAGCATTGCCGGGAGCTACCTGGACAACATGTTGGTTTCTGCCTTCACTCCGGGCAGCAAAAGCCATGTGGAAGGGCAGCGGCTGGATAACCTGCAGGTGATGGGGTCCAGTGAAGGGGCCGTGGTTCCCCTTGTGGCCGGGCGTGCGCGTGTTTCCGGGCAGGTGATCTGGGCAACAAATCTGCATGAGGTTGTGACCACCACAACGGAAAAACATGGCGGTAAGGCGGGCGGTGGTTCGTCTTCTACGGTGACACAAACAACCTACAGCTACTATGCCAACTTTGCGGTTGGGATCTGTGAGGGGCCAATCTCTGACATTTTGCGGGTGTGGGCGGATAGCAAGGAAATAGACACAACCAAAATCACCATGCGCATTTACAAGGGTGATGAGGAACAGGAAGCAGATCCGTTGATTGCTGCCAAACAGGGCAGCCCGGATGTGCCAGCTTATCGCGGCCTGGCTTATGTGGTGTTTGAAGAACTGCCCCTTGCAGACTTTGGAAACCGCTTGCCACAACTGACCTTTGAAGTGGTGCGCTGCGTTGGCTATGAGGAAGAAAAGCTGACGGCTATCTCTCTTATTCCCGGCTCTACTGAATTTGGTTATTCCAAAACACCCGTGAAGGATGGCAAGGACGGCCCCACCACGGCCTATAACAACCGGCACACACTTTCCGCAGCAACTGATTGGGAGCATTCCATAGACTTGCTGCAGAGCACCTGCCCGGAGTGCAAAACCGTCTCTCTGGTGGTGGCGTGGTTTGGTGATGATCTGCGGGCGGGAGAGTGCACGATTGCACCGCGAGTGGAAGCGCGTAAAAACACCAGTCCGATTGAATGGCGCGTCGCTGGACTAAGCCGGGATGAAGCGCGGCTTGTCTCTTATGTGGACGGGAAACCCGCCTATGGTGGCTCGCCTTCTGACAGTGTTGTGATTGAAGCAATCAAGGACCTGAAAGAGCGCGGCTTTAAGGTGATGCTTTATCCGTTTGTCATGATGGATATTCCAGAAGGCAACGGCCTGCCAGATCCTTACGGGGAGGCAGAGCAAAAGGCTTATCCGTGGCGCGGCCGGATCACTTGTCACCCGGCACCGGGGCAGCCGGGCAGCCCGGATGGAACATTTGAAATCGAACCGCAACTTCTTTCATTCTTCGGGGAGTCTGACCGGTTTGATGTTAGTTGGGATGGTGATCAAGTTATCTACACTGGCGAATATCGATGGAGTTATACCCATTTTGCTTTGCACCTTGCGATGTTAGCAAAGGCAGCGGGCGGTGTGGATGCTTTTGTTGTTGGAACGGAAATGCCGGGCATTTCGGCTCTAACATGGGGGTTTGATGACTTTCCGTTTGCATACTTCATGGCCTATATCGCTGAGGAAGCGCGCAAGATCATGGGGCCGGATGTAAAGATAGGTTATGCTGCTGACTGGTCCGAGTTTCACAGCCACCGGCCTAATGATGGTAGCGGCGATGTGTTCTTTCATCTCGATTATCTTTGGGCTCATGACGATATCGACTTTATTGGCATAGATAATTATCTGCCGCTGACCGATTGGCGCGATCATGAAAATCATGAGGACCACGGGCAAGGTGCGCAATCGATCCATGACCTGGACTATCTGAAAGCAGGCATCGAGGGCCGGGAGTATTTCGACTTCTACTATGCCTCTGATGAGGACCGGATAAACCAGAACCGCACCTTGATTGCAGATCAGGACCATGGTGAGCACTGGGTGTTTCGTCAAAAGGATATTCGGAGTTGGTGGGAAAACCCGCACCACAACCGGCCGGGTGGTGTGCGTTCCAATACCTCAACTAACTGGGTGCCAAAATCAAAGCCCATCTGGTTTACAGAGTTTGGCTGCCCTGCGATCGACAAAGGCACCAATCAGCCAAACGTGTTTTATGATCCCAAATCCTCAGAAAGTCAGCTGCCCTATTTTTCCTCCGGGGTGCGTGATGACCTGATACAGCGGCGTTACCTACGCGCCATGCTGGAATACTGGGCTGTAGAGGCTGGCAACAATCCAGTTAGCCCGGTTTATGGCGGGCCTATGGTGGACCCTGTGAACATGTTTGCATGGGCTTGGGATGTGCGGCCGTTTCCATCGTTTCCGGTGGAATCCGATACCTGGGCGGATTGGGGCAACTTCACCACCGGGCATTGGCTTTCCGGCCGTGTGGGCGGTGTCTCAGTTGATGGCATTGCCCGGCTCTTGATGGAGCGGGCGGGCCTGCGTGAAGGCATAGACTTTGAAACTGCCGGGGCAGATGGAGTTGCCGATGGCTTCCTTATCTCTTCCATCACCAGTGCCCGCAGCGTGTTGGAAACCCTTGGTGCTGCTTTCTTCTTTGATGCGGTGGAATCTGGTGGCCGGGTGGCGTTTCGCCCGCGTCGTTCCCGTTATCCCTTAGCTGAGATTGAAGCAGAGCAACTGGTTGATCAGGGCAAGGACAAAGAGCGGGTTTCCATTACAAGAGCGCAAGAAACCGAGTTGCCTGCAGTGGTGCGGGTAACGGCCTATGACAGCTCGAAGGATTTTAACACAGCAACTGCAGAGGCGCTGAAAGGTGCCGTTTCAACTGAAAGGGTTGTCACTTCTGATCTGCCTGTCGTGACCAACTATGAACGCCTGCAGGGCATGGCTGAAAGTTTGTTGCAGGAGGCGTGGGCCTCGCGGGAGCGCTTAAGCTATGTGCTGCCTCCAACGGATCTGCACATAGAACCGGGTGACTATCTTAAACTAACCGTTTCCGGCCGTGTGTTCGCGGTGCGGGTGCTTTCCGTCAAGGATGGAGACGCCCGCATGATTGAAGCGGTGACTTATGATGCACCGGTGTATGAAGCCACCAAGGGAGCAACACGGGCGTTTGTCTCAAAAGGGCAGGTGCTGCAGGCGGCCGCCTTAGGAGTGTTTATTGACGGGCCGCTTTTGCGTGATCAGGACACACCATGGCAGGGCTATCTGACCGGCTACCAGTTGCCGTTTTCTCCGGGCATGGCGTTCTTATCCAGCCCGGTGACAAGTGGCTATGAGCTGCGGGCCGCCCTTAATCAGCAAGGCACATTGGGAGAGTTGTTGGCACCCTTACCTGCAGGGCCGCTGCACCGCTGGGACAAAGGCAACCGGGTAGAGGTGAAGCTCTACAACGGGGCGCTGGCTTCTCTTGAAGAGGATCTGGTTTTCTCTGGTGGCAATGCCATGCTGATTGAAGGGGCAGGCGGTGAATGGGAGCTGTTGCAGTTTGCCAATGCTGAGCTAACCGGAACCCGCACCTATACCTTAAGCAAGCTGCTGCGCGGACAACGGGGCAGTGAGCCGGGCATGGGCGCATCTGCAGGGGCGCGTGTGGTGGTGCTGGATGGGGGTATAACACAGAATGGGCTTTCCCGTTCTGAGCTGGGTTTGCCGCTTAACTGGCAAGCGGGCCGGGCCGGGGCTGGTGTTGGATCTGAGGATTACACCAGTTACCAGAAGACCTTCACCGGCCGTGGAGAGCGGCCGCTTTCGCCTGTGCATCTGCGTGCCCGTGCGCAGACTGATGGCAGCATTGCAATAAGCTGGATAAGGCGCACGCGAACGGGCGGGGATAGCTGGGAGGTGGCAGAGGTGCCTCTTGGTGAGACTGTAGAAAGTTATAGTGTTGAGATCCGTGAAGGGGGCGTTTTAAAGCGCTCCCTTTCTGCTTCCAAAGGGTCTGTTTCCTATACCTCCGCGATGCAGGCGGAAGACTTTGGCGGGCCTGCATCCAGCTTTGACGTGTGGGTCTATCAACTATCCGAAACGTTTGGGCGCGGTGTTCCTGCCGTTGCTCACTATGAAGCGTAAAAGGGGGAAGTATGAGCACAACGGCACACTTGAACCTGCCGATGATTGCGGCTGCGCAATCGCAAAAGCATGTGACCCACAATGAGGCGTTAGCCTTACTTGATGTGGTGGTGCAGCTCTCAGTCATCTCAAACAGCGTCACCAATCCGCCTGCAGATCCTGATGAGGGAGCACGGTATATTGTACCTGCAGGAGCGGCTGGTGCTTTTGCCGGGCATGAAAACCAGATTGCAGCCTTTAGCGCCGGGGCTTGGGAGTTCCTTGAACCGGGCACCGGGTGGGCTGCATGGGTTGAGAGTGAAGGCGCTATGCAGGTCTTTTCTGGTGGGGCATGGGGCAGCTTTTCTTCTGTGGCCGGTCTGGGCACAGATCCGAACACGGGCGGCCTTGCCTTCCAGCAAGAGAAAACCGTTTTAAGTGAAACAGTCAGCAAGGCGCAAAGCCAGTTTGTGACTGTTGATGAAGAGCTAAGCCTTGCAGGTAGCAGCGTTGACAGCTCGGTTTTAATCCCTAACCGGGCAATCGTGTTCTGCGTGTCCACCCGCACGGTGGAGGCTGTGACAGGGGCAGCTTCTTATGACTGTGGCCTTGCCGGTGAACAATCCAAGTTTGGCGGTTCGCTGGGGGCGGCTGCCGGTTCAAACAATGCCGGAGTGATTGGACCTCAGGCGTTTTACGGGGATGCGGCCGTGAGGCTGACGGCCAATGGCGGCGACTTCACCGGGGGCAAGGTGCGCATTGCACTGCATTACTTCCTGCCGGTTGTTCCACAAAGCTGATCTAAAGCCAGCATGTTAATTTTTCGCGCCGCATTTGCGGCTTTTTTTGTACCTGAACGGGGGCTTTTCAGCTCCCGTTTTTTATTAGGGGCAGAGCATGAAAGATACGTTTCGACTGATTATTTTAGACCTGCTTGGAACTGAGGGTGGGTTTGCAAACCGGTCTCGCAAAGCAGATCCGGGCGGCCCTACCAACCTTGGCGTCACTCAAAGAACTTTGTCGGCTTGGCGCGGGCGTGCCGTGAGCGTGGAAGAAGTGAAGCGCCTGAGCCGTGAAGAGGCAATTGATATCTACCGGGCGCAATACTGGGATGCTGTGAAAGGCGATAAGCTGCCGCGTGGGTTGGACTATGCCGTTTTTGATTGTGCCGTAAATTCCGGCCCGGCGCGGGCCGTCAAGATCTTGCAGAAGATCCTCAAAGTCAAAGTAGACGGTGTGTTGGGTGTGCTCACTTTAGCGGCTGTGAAGGCACATTCTACCACGGCTTTAATCAATCTGTTTTCTGCAGCTCGCCTGAAGTTCATGAAGCGGCTGAAAAACTGGCCCTACAATAAAACCGGCTGGTCGCGACGTGTGCGCCATGTACAGGAGCGATCCTTAGAGCTGGTCAACAATGCGATTATCAAGCGTGCTCCTACTCCAGATCTGGAACCTCATGAAAATGAGGAAGGCTCAAAGGCGGTTGATGAGGAAACCAGCGCACTCAGCGCATGGCTTAGCCCGGACGGGATCACCAAGGGCGCAATGGCTGCTTCTGGTTTCTCCGGCATTCTGGCGGGCTCCGGGCCGGTGCAGTGGGGCTTTGCAATCGTTCTGGTTCTCAGTGTGGGCGTTGCTGGCTGGTTACTGATCAATAAAGAACGGGCCGCCTGAGTTGGGGGCGGTTCTTTCCTTCCTGATGAGAACGAAGACAGGGCGGGCGCTGGTGGCCGCCCTTCTTCTTTGTGCGCTTGCGGCCGTTGCCTGGCACCAGATCCGGCAGGGCGCGTTTATCGAAGCAGAGCATGAAGCTTTGCAAGGGACTGTGAAAGCGGAACAGCAAAGGAAGCAGGATGATGCCTTTTTGCAAGGTCTTGAAGATTACCGCTTGTGTCTTGAGTACTTTGATGATTCCGGGCTGCGAAACGTTGCAGAGTGCGAGCAGTTGCAGTGGGTTCACAAAGAATAATCTAAGCCCTGCCGGGTTCGTGGCGCTTGTGCAAACGGATCGGGCCGGGGCGGATAGAGTTGCAGCAAATGATAGGAACGGACAGAGGCAGGGCTGCTGGAAATGACAGATTTTATCTTAGAGATTTTCTATCATTTACCGTTCTGGAAAACGGCCGTCATTGTCGCTTTTGCGGTTGTTGGGGCTTTGATGCATAAAGAGGCGGGTTTTTGGCAAAGGGTACTGACATTTTCATGCGGGGTGTTGGCGGCCGCAGTCTTCACAGATCCGCTGTTGCAGCTCATAGGGCTGCAGGCTGAGCTTGATGATCCAACAGCCGGAGTGCTGGCGTTAAGCGGGCGAAATATTGCAGCGTTTGTGCTGGTGGCTTCAAGAGATCCTGTGAAAGCTGCAAAGGAGATCCTGGGCATTATTCGGAGCTCTGGGAAATAGAGAGTTCCTTTTAAGTCCTGCAAACTCACCTAGGATAATTTGACAATTAATAAGCCCCTCTGCGCTGGACGCAGAGGGGCCTTTTTGATTCACTGAAATAGAAAAGGTTGGAGGTTCAAAACCTTCTCAAGAAATGCGCCAGGACGATTTGAACCGCTAAGATCCGGGGGACAAAATGCAGGAAAAGCGCAATTTGAATAATGGTCTGATGATTGTTTCGCGCTGGCAGTTGCTCTTGTTGCGGATGCAGCGGTTTTTCTGGTTGCTCCCGGCGCTGGCAGCCATGTGTGGGCTCGTTGCTGCTGGTTGGTTTATGTTGTCAGCCGTAGTGAGCTGGGAGCCGTTGGCGATCTTCCTGTGGCTTTGGTGTGGGGTTGTGGCTTTGGCTTATGCCCGGTACTGCATTTGCCGATTTGCTGGATATCGTGGAGAATTAGCTGATTAGTAGCAAACGCAGGCCCCGAGACGTGACGATGGCATCTAGGTGCAGCATGCTGTTTTGACCAATAGTGGCCATTCAACCAGAAACTTAGTGCGTCCAGTCAGTGAGTGACTTCAACCATAGGTCGATCTCTCTAAGTTCCCGATAGAGAGCGGAAAGCTAGACTCCTTAATTGAACGCTGTGTCTCACCACAACACAACAACTGGCAGTCACACAATCAGTTTCTGCACAACTCATATTCATTTGATTATTGCACTCAACCAAAGGGGTAAGATACCAATATTACAACCTTTTACCGGCCCGCCGCAGGCCATTATTGAGAAAAGAATTGCATCATGCCCGTTTTGGATTGGATCGGCAAAAAAGCCGTCGTCAACCATCATCGTGAAACACCTTACCGGTTGATCCATTGTGATAGCGATTTATCAGCAGGAGATCACAACTCAGGCAACTTGCTGGTGCAGGGCGATAATCTGGAAGCACTGAAAGCCTTGCTCCCTTACTATGCTGGTAAGGTGAAATGCATCTATATCGACCCACCTTACAACACGGGTAACGAAAGTTGGATCTACAACGACAACGTCAACTCGCCCGAGATTAAGCAGTGGCTTGGTAAGGTTGTCGGGAAGGAAGCGGAAGACCTGTCCCGCCATGATAAATGGCTTTGCATGATGTACCCGAGATTGCGTCTTTTGAGTGATTTTTTAAGTGAAGATGGGGTGATATTCATCAGTCTTGATGACAATGAGCTTGAAAACCTAATCTCAATAATGCGCGAGCTGTTTGGCAAGGGAAATTGGGTGGGAACGATTGTCTGGAAAAACGCAACAGACAATAACCCTACCAACATCGCCGTTGAACATGAGTATATTATTTGCTTTGCTAAGTCGAAACCTAGCCTTGAAGCTGTGTGGAAAAGTGCTGTTTCACCTGTTCGAGAGAAAATAAAAGAGAAAGCACTTGAGTTGATCACAGAATATGAAGCAGAAAATCAACTCGAAGAAATGCAGCAAGCGTATAAAAAATGGTTCAGAGGGCAAAAACAATATTTGTGGCCGTTTCAAGAATATGATGAGATCGATTTTCAAGGAATTTTTACAGGCAGCCGAAGTGTTCACAACCCAGGTAAAGACGGCTATTTTTACGATATCATACATCCGTCAACTGGATTACCAACGAAGAAGCCGCTGATGGGATATCGGTTTCCTAAAGAAACCAGCGACCGCTTGCTAAGTGAAGATCGATTTATTTTTGGTGCCGATGAGAATAAAATTGTTGAGTTAAAAATATACATTGATGAGTGGAAAGCTAAGCTCCCAAGCGTTTCAGAACTAGATGGACGTCGAGGTTCTAATGAGCTGAAATCCATTATTTATGAGAAGAAACGCGCATTTGATACAGCACCTAAGCCAGTCGAATTGATAACTGATTTACTCAGCTTCGCGGTGGGGCCGCAAGACTTAATTCTCGACTCTTTCGCTGGTTCTGGCACCACAGGTCACGCTGTGCTTGAGCTCAACAAACAAGACGGGGGTAATCGTAAGTTCATTCTGGTAGAAATGGATGAGAAGGTTGCTCCAGAGATCACCGCCGAGCGCCTGCGTCGTGTGGTCAATGGTTATGACAAGGGTGGCAACGCTGCCAAACCTGTCGAAGGACTTGGTGGTGGCTTCCGCTTTTGTCGCATTGGTACACCGCTGTTCAACGAGTTTGGTGATGTGGAAGACGCGGTGATCTTCTCAGACCTAGCGGCCCATGTGTTTTTTTCCGAAACTGGTGTTCCAATACCCAAGAGGGTGGATGGCTCAACGCCATTGATCGGTAATTACCAAGACAAAAGCGTCTATCTGCTGTTCTCTGCAAGTGAGCAGGGTTTTGCCCGTGAAGCTGCTGGCAACGTGTTAACGCCAGATACTTTGGCGAGCTTGCCAGCTGTTCCTGATGGATTTGAAGGCAAACGGATTGTTTATGCAGAGGGCTGTACAGTTACACCAGAGCGGCTAAAAGCCCTTGGGGTCATCTTTAAGCAAATCCCTTACCAGATTGAGGGGCACTAACAGATGGCTGCGACAACTTTTGAACTAAAAGAATACCAGCGCGCTTCATTAAAGCGTTTTCGCCAGTACCTGCGCAATTGCACCAGTGATGGTGCCTCTGTTGCGTTCTATAAAGCAACCAACCTGTCTTACATTGAGGCTCCAATGATTACGCAAGGCACGCCTTATGTCTGTCTGCGTATCCCCACTGGTGGCGGCAAGACGGTTATGGCCGCTCATTCCATCGGTATTGCTGCAAAGACTTTTTTGCAGGCAGGCAATCCGATGGTGCTGTGGCTGGTGCCCTCAACACCAATTCTGGAACAGACGGTTTCTGCACTCAAAAACTTAGAGCACCCCTACAGGGCTGCCCTTGCGAAAGACTTTGGCCGGAATGTTTCAATCCTGACCAAAGCAGAAGCGCTTTCCATGTCCCGTGCTGATGCGGAAGGTGGTGCCTGTATTATCGTTTCGACCATTCAATCCTTCCGCCGGGAGAATGACAAGGGAGTAGAAGATAAAGAAGGGCTGAAGGTCTATCAAGACGCCGGGGCCTTGATGGATCACTTCTCCGGCCTGTCACAGGAACAGGAAGAACGGCTTGATAAGGTAGAAGGCACTAACCGGCCAATTGCATCACTGGCGAACCTTCTTAAGCTTCACAGACCCATGGTGATCGTGGATGAAGCGCACAACGCCCGCACATCGCTGTCATTCGACACGCTGGCCCGTTTTGATCCATCATTGATACTGGAACTTACAGCAACACCACAGAGCGAACATAGGCCAGAGAAAGACCTGTATCCTTCCAACATATTGTATTCTGTATCAGCGGCGGAACTTAAAGCTGAACAGATGATCAAAATGCCGATTAAACTGTCAACAGATCGGGATTGGCAAAAGACCGTTGGTGCAGCATTAGACTGCCAAGCTGCACTGGAAGAAGCAGCAAAGGCGGAACAGGCGCAAACCGGCGAATACATCCGGCCCATTATTCTGTTTCAGGCGCAAGCTGCCAGCAAGAATGATCCTGGCCGCATTACCTATGATAAGGTCGAGGAATTCCTGAAGGTTGACAAAGGTATCCCGGAAGATCAGATCGCCGTGCATTCAGGTCCTCGTAAAGATCTGGATGATCATATCATTAAGGATGCAGAGTGCCGAGTACGTTACATCATCACAGTACAAAAGCTGAAAGAAGGGTGGGACTGCCCGTTTGCCTATGTGTTGTGTTCAGTTGCTGAACAGACTTCTGCAACGGCCATTGAACAGATTTTGGGCCGTATTCTAAGAATGCCCAGGGCAACTCTGAAAAATCGCCCTGCATTGAACGAAGCGTACGCATTTGTCGCCTCAAACAGGTTTCATGAAACGGCCCAACGGCTGAAAGACGGATTAGTGGACGGTGCAGGCTTCAACAGGATTGAAGCAGATGATCTAGTTAAAGTTCAGCCAGACCTTGGCTATGATATCAACGCGCAAGAGACTGAGCATGAGGCTACAGGTTTTGTCGAGGACGAGTTGCCTGCTTTGGAAGTTGAGGAAACCATCCAAAAGCTGCCGGCTGCTGTACGCACACGCCTGAGCTATAAGCCAGAAAGCGGGGCATTGGTCTTCAGAGGGCCGATGACGAAGGAAGCGCGAAATCATATACACCTTGCCTTTGCTAAAGCGCCTTCAGCTGCAGGGAAGATCGACAGGCTCTTCGCAAAATCCAACAACATTCAAACATCTGCTGCAGAAGAGGAAGACAAGCCGCCGTTTATCGTGCCCATGCTGGCATTTAATAAGCAAGGCGTGCTGGAACTCTTCAGCAAAGAGCATTTCCTCGACCTGCCCTGGCCGTTGGATGAATGTGATGCCTCGGATATCGTAGATCGTTTCCGCATCGTTGATGCATCCCAAACAGGCCAGATTGATATTACCGATAAAGGCAAGGTGGAAATCAATTTTGCGAAGAAATTACAAGGTGAGTTGGCAGCCGTTATACAAGAACCAAACTGGACTTTGCCCCGCTTAGCCAATTGGATAGACTCTGGTATCCAACACCCTGATGTAACCAAGCCCAGTGCAGTCGTGTTCATTTCCAACGCCCTCAAAGCGCTTGGGAAGGCTGGCTTTGAGCTTCCTGAGCTTGCACGTCACAAATATGAACTGCGTAAGGCACTAACTCAGTTGATCAATGATTTGCGCACTGATCGCCAAAACACAAGCTATGACGCCCTGTTTGCAGCACATGTTGACCAGTTTCTGACCACCGTTGAGCACCCGATGATTTTTGATGAACAGCGGTACGCTTACAATCAGCCCTATGCTGGAGCGACCAAGTTTAACAAGCATTACACCCGTATCATTGGAGATCTGGACCCCAAGGGAGAGGAATTTAATTGCGCAGCATACCTCGATCAGATGGACGAAGTAAAATACTGGATTAGGAATGTAGACCGTAAGCAAAACTCATTCTGGCTCCAGCTTCCCAAGGACAAGTTTTATCCTGACTTCATGGCGCTGCTTCATGATGGTCGCGTGCTGGCTGTCGAATATAAAGGCGAACAGCACTACACGGACGCAGAAGTGAAACGACAAATTGGTTCGGTCTGGGCCGAGGCAAGTAGTGGCCAATGCCTGTTCTGCATGCCGACAAAACAGGATTTTGAGCTGATTACAAAAACGGTGAAAGCACAAAAAACTTTGGACTTGGCTCACTAACACATCCTGAGGCAAATGATAGTGTGACACCATTTACTAAGAGCATTTCCGTACCCGACGGTGACCCGGAAAACAATCGGGTCATCGACAGGGTGAATTGGACCAACTAAGTGGGTGCGCTTAGCTCGTTAAACTTACGATTGAACTGCTCGAAGGTCCGCAGTTGGCCCTCAGAGTAAAGCTCTCGGAATTTACTCCCGTTTGGAGTGATACTTTATTTTCAACTCACAGGTATGCATATAGATACTGTGAAAGTTCGGTGCGGCTTTTGCCCTACAAATTGCCCTACAAATTGCCCTACATTTAAAGATCTCACTTATTCATATCGTTGTTTTTATTGATAAAAATATTTCATTCGAGTCTTCTCGGCCGCACATAAAAAGCTCTGAGCTCTTTGTGTACTAGCCTGAGCTTAAAGCTTACCCGTACACGTAAGAGGAAACTTCAAAAAAGGGAGGCACAATGGAAATATCATAAGAGTTTAGAGGGGGAGATTTTGGGCTCTTAGAGAGAACTTTGGGGGCCCTAAAAATTTATTTGTTACCCGTTTTGTTACCCGTTCAGGGAAACAAATAGGCAAAAAAAAAGCCCGCTTTCGCGGGTTTTTCTTTAGCAATCAACTACTTAGTAAAAGTAGTGATGGCGGAGAGGGTGGGATTCGAACCCACGAGACGCTTCCACGCCCGCTGGTTTTCAAGACCAGTGCATTCAACCACTCTGCCACCTCTCCGGCTGTGTGGTGTGGGCTCTATTTGGTTCATGCGGCCTCCAAAGTCAAGCCGGCGAAAAACTTGTTCCACAGCCTGAATTTACTTTTTTCACAGCGGAATCAAACAGTCCCACCAAAACCGCTATTTCCCCTAAGGAAGTTAGCCTTGGTAAGAATCTCTCTTTCTTGTGGAGACATTTTGATCGGATTCAGTTAAGGTTTATCGGCTATCTTTTTAATATTGGTTCAGTTTGTAGTGAGCTCGGGTGTTTTTGCTCAACCAGACTGAAATCCGTCAGTGCCGAACATGTAGTGAGTAACAACGGTATGACTTCTTTACTGAATTGGGGCTATTCGGTGAAAGCACCAGCTCCCGAAACGATCAAACGTGTAGCGACTAGCATATCTGTAGTTGCCTTGTGCGCAGGTATTGCAGCCTGTGGCGGCGGCACAGACAAAGTGAAGTTCAGTGAAAAGAAGTACGGCGTGGCTGCAAGTCCTCGTGTGGTGAAAGGCACTAAGCCAGTTCCTAAAGGAGGCGGGCGCGCTGTTGTCGGCAAACCGTATAAAGTGGCTGGCAAGTGGTATTATCCCAAAAGGGACGATAACTACAAGAAAACCGGTAAGGCATCATGGTATGGTCCAACCTTCCATGGTCGCAAAACAGCAAACGGCGAAATCTTTGATCGTAATGCACTGACAGCAGCGCATCCAACAATGCCTCTACCAAGCTATGCTAAGGTGACAAACCTGCAAAATGGTCGCTCCATGATTGTGCGCGTGAATGACCGTGGACCATTCCACGATAATCGCGTGATTGATCTGTCTGAGCGCGTTGCTGGAATGTTGGGCACCAAATCCAGCGGCGTTGCAAAGGTTCGTGTTGAATACGTTAGCCGCGCACCTCTTCACGGACAGGATGAGAAGAAGCTACTGGCATCTTATTCTGGCAATGGCGGAAACTGGAACGGCGGGAACTCTGCACCTCGGACCATGTTTGCCTTTGCAAATCCTGTGAAACGCATTTCCGGCCCGGCTCCAATGCCAAAAAGCAGGCCATACGACACTCCAATTTATGCGGCGCAAAATGTGTTGGCGTTCAATTCCAACCAGCTCGATCCTGCAGTGGTCTACGAACGTAACTTGAGCACGACACAAGTCGCATCCATATCCAGTTTCAAGAACCGCATCAACAGCGCCCTTGCGACAAACGCAAACCCGAATGCGCCCAAACCTGCGATTGCCGCACAGCCAGTTTCTACATCCTTTGGCAGCTCACTCCTTCCACCACCAAGTTCAGGTGTTTACAAAACACCAACAAGTGGCAGTGCACCAACGTTTCAGAGCGGAAATGCAGTTTCCTCCTATACGTCACAGCAAAGGCTCAACAATGCGCATGAGGCATTTAAATCATTTTCAGGTGGAACTGGTTTGAAGAACTTACTGCAATCTCGTACTGGCCAAAAACACTAAGTCATTTAGTTTTAAACGGCTTTACCCAGTCTGCTGACCTGCGTTAGTGTTTGTTTTAGGGGATGAGGCGTAGCATAGCCTCTCTAAAAACATTCAGGGAGACGCAGGCGTGCAGGTTGGGTGGCAGAAGTGCAAACAGCATAAATCTCGAAGCAACTTTAAGCGCTGGCTCTCTCCTGATTGCTGGAAATTCTCAGCGGCTACGGCAATCGTATTCTGCGCACTACTCGCATCTCCAGCAGCTCATGCTGTTGAGATAAAAGCCAAAGCCGCAACGCTTTACGATTTCTCCAACAAGTCATTGATCTTCTCTAAAAACTCTCAGGTTCTGCTTGCGCCAGCTAACCTGACCAAGCTCATGACCGCCGTAACAGTGCAGCAGGCACTGCATGCCGGTGACATCACGCCGCAAACCACATTCAAGGTCAGTGAACATGCATGGCGAACTGGCGGCGCACCCGCACGCGTTACCACCATGTTCGCACGCCTGAACTCCTCGGTTCCCGTGAATGACCTGATGTATGGGCTTATCGTTCAAAGCGCGAACGATGCTGCCATCATTCTGGCAGAGGGACTGACGGGCAGTGAAGCCAACTTTGCGCGGGAAATGAACAAGCTTGCCAAGTCCATTGGTATGGAAAACTCCAATTTCACCAACCCGACGGGTTTCCCTGACGAGAACCATAAAACGACACTGGAAGACCTGACAATCTTGGCGGCGTATGTCTTGGAACATGAGCCTGAATTGCATTCTGTGTTTTCCATGGACCGCTTTACGTGGAACAAGATCACACAGCGCAATAAAAACCCGCTCATTCGGGATATTGAAGGACTGGACGGGTTCGGAGCTGGCTTCTCTGAGAGAGAAGGTTTTGCAGCACTTGGAACACTCGACAGCAACGGTCGTCGCTATGTAGCCGCTATTGCAGCATCCCCGACGATGCAAGACCGTGTTCAGGACATGAAAACTTTATTGCTGCCATCCTTTTCCGGTCTTAAGCTCGAACAGTTTTACCGCAAAGGTGATCTTGTCAGCGATGCACAAGTGTATGGCGGCAAAAGAACAACAGTCTCCTTGAAGACAAATGATGCCGTAGCAACGCTTATCAATCCCAACGAAAAAGACAAATATCAACTGCGCGTTGTTTACAAAGGCCCCATACCCGCACCGATTAAAGAGGGAATGGAAGTTGGAGAACTGCAGGTTCTTTCCAAAAATGACGTGATTTATCGGGCAACACTGGTTACAGGAGAGGATGTAGCCATGGGAGACCTGCAAGGCCGTGCTTGGGACGCGCTAGGCGAGTTCTTCTACCAGTTGTTCTAGCACCGGATTTCAGAACTATTGAATTCCGTAGGTCTTGGAGGCCTGTTCGACGTTGTCGGGTATTTTTATCAGTTTTGAGGGCGGCGAGGGCGCCGGTAAGTCTACTCAAATTCAGCGCTTACGCGACAAACTCGCGGCCAGAGGCATTGAAGCAATCACCACACGTGAACCGGGCGGCTCTCAAGGCGCTGAACTCGTTCGCGAAGTCCTGCTGTCCGGCGCTGCAAAAGATTATGGTGTAACGGCTGAGGCAGTCCTTTTTGCAGCTGCCCGAGCAGACCATATCGACACACTGATCAAACCGGCATTAGATGACGATAAATGGGTCCTGTGCGACCGGTTTGCCGATTCCTCACGCGTCTATCAGGGTGAATCCGGTGTTCCTCCGCAAATTGTAGAAGCCTTGCAACAGGTCGCAATCGCGGGTCATAATCCAGACATGACCTTGCTGATCAACGTGACACCTGAAGTCGGCTTAGCCCGCGTCTCTAAGCGTACCGCTCCTGTCGAATTTGATGGCCCGGATCGCTTTGAAACAGATACGTTGGAAACGCACCGTCGCAGACAAGAAATGTTTCTGGAGATGGCCCGAAAAGAGCCGGACCGCATCACTGTGATTGACGGTGACCAGTCTCAGGACAAAGTGACTGAGGATATCTGGCAAGCTGTCCAAAGCCGTTTTGAAGAGCAGATCAAACAAGATACGGCCCGTCCGTAAGCAATCAGGGAAAAGTGAGTATGGCGAAAGCTCCCATAATCGAAGAAGTCCCTGAGTTCGACGAGCTCGAAGGCCTTCCGCTTCCACGCGAGCAATCCAACCTATACGGCCACGAACTTGCAGAAACCGAACTGCTTGATGCCTACAGATCGCAGCGGTTTCATCATGCATGGATCCTCGGCGGCCCCAAAGGCATCGGCAAAGCCACACTGGCATTTCGTTTCGCACGCTTCATACTGGAGCACCCGGACCGCTTTTCTACGCCGGTGATGGCTGCAAACAGCCTATACGTTCCACCAGAAAGCCATAGTTCTCAAATGATTGCCGCAGGTTCTCATGCAGACCTTCTGCATCTGCGACGTCCATGGGACTTGAAAGGAAAGCGTTTCAAGCGTGACCTTCCTGTTGATGAAGTTCGTAAGACCACAGGCTTCTTTGGGTCAACGGCAGCAGGCGGAAACTGGCGCATCTGCCTTGTTGATTCTGCTGACGACATGAACCAGTCCGCAGCCAACGCTCTGCTTAAGATTCTCGAAGAACCACCAAAGCAGTCGCTCTTTATCCTGCTTTCACACAATCCCGGGCGTCTTTTGTCAACAATCCGTTCCAGATGCCGCAAACTGACTATGCGCAAGCTGGAAGAGCAGACGATTGAGCAAGCGCTAACTGACATGGGCTGCGCTCCATCCGGCAACACACAGGCTCTGCACACGCTCGCTGATGGTAGCCTGCGTCAGGCCGCATTGGCAGCAAACGGCGGAGCGTTGCAAATCGCTCAGGAGTTTACCGGCTTGGTTGAGACAATCGCCAATCTGGACATGATCCGTGCGCACAGCTTTGCAGATAAAGTTTCGGGACGTGGTGCAGAAGACGCGTGGAACACATTTTTGGAGCTGACCCGCACGTTCTTGAGCAATCAACTGCGTAAAGATGCAAGCACAAAGCCGGATGCGCTTGTCAGGTGGGCTGACTTGTGGGAAAAGGTGGGCCGCGCTGCCTCAACAGCAGAAGCTTTAAACCTCGATCGCAAGCAAGTTGTGTTGTCTTTCCTCGTTGACCTGCGGAAAGCAAGCACGAGCTGACCTACGTCTTTTTGGGCCACAAACCCAAAGAACTTTCCAGATTTAGATCCCGGATCAAAAGATCGCTTTAGGATATGACAGAAAAATCGCCTTTCTATATTACAACAGCAATTTCCTACCCAAATGGTGAGCCACATATTGGCCACGCCTACGAGGCAATTGCAACTGACGTGCTGGCCCGCTTCCAGAAACTGGATGGCCGAGAAGTACACTTCCTGACGGGTACCGACGTACACGGTCAGAAGATGCTTCAGACCGCCGTCAAGGAAGGCATGTCACCTTCAGATCTTGCAGATAAGAACTCCAAGCTTTTCCGCGAAATGGTGGAAATGCTGGGCTGCTCTAATGACGATTTCATTCAGACCAACGAAGAGCGTCACTATAAATCCTGTCAGGCAATCTGGCAGAAAATGGCAGATGCTGGCGATATCTACAAAGACAGCTACGCCGGTTGGTACTCTGTACGCGACGAAGCCTACTATCAGGAAGGCGAGACCGAAGTTCGCGAAGACGGTGTTCGTTATGGTCCGCAAGGCACTCCTGTCGAGTGGGTCGAAGAAGAAAGCTACTTCTTCCGTCTCTCAGCTTATGAAGACAAGCTGATCGAGCTGTATGAGAAGAACCCGGACTTTATTGGTCCAAATGCACGCCGCAACGAAGTCATGAGCTTCGTAAAAGGTGGCCTGAAAGACTTGTCCATCTCCCGCACCACCTTTGACTGGGGCATCCCGGTGCCGGGTGATGAAAAGCACGTTATGTACGTTTGGGTCGACGCGCTGACCAACTACATCACTGCGCTTGGTTATCCTGATGTGGACGGCGACATGGCCAAGTTCTGGCCTGCCAACGCACATATCATCGGCAAAGACATTATCCGCTTCCACGCGGTGTACTGGCCTGCGTTCCTCATGTCCGCTGGTGTTCCACTGCCAGAGCGCGTGTTTGCCCATGGTTTCCTGTTCAACTCTGGTGAGAAGATGTCCAAGTCTCTGGGCAACGTCATCGCACCGCGTGATCTGGTAGAAACCTACGGCCTCGACCAAATTCGCTACTTCTTCCTGCGTGAAGTGCCATTCGGTCAGGATGGCAACTACAACCACGAAGCAATGGTAAACCGCATCAACGCTGACCTTGCCAATGACATCGGCAACCTGGCTCAGCGCTCGCTCTCCATGATCTTCAAGAACTGCGAAGGCAAACTGCCGGTTCCAGGCGAATTCTCTGCTGACGACAAGGCGATTTTGCAGCAAGCTGATGAGATGCTGGAAAAATGCCGTGGCTTCATGGCAAAGCAGGAAATCCACCATGCACTGGCGTGCATCTGGTCAACCGTTGGTGAAGCAAACCGCTACTTTGCCTCTCAGGAGCCTTGGGCGCTGAAGAAGACTGACCCTGAGCGCATGAGCACAGTTCTCTATACCACTGCCGAGATCATCCGTCAGGTTGGCATTCTCGCACAACCAGTGATGCCAGGCTCTGCATCTAAACTGCTGGATCTGCTGGTGCTGAATGAAGACGAGCGCTCCTTTGCACTGCTGGGTGAAGCTGGTCGCTTGCAAGGTGGTCGTGATCTGCCGAAGCCACAAGGCGTGTTCCCACGCTATGTTGAGCCGGAAACTGCAGAATAAAGCGCAAGATTATGTAGCTTAAAGGGGAGGCGCGTATGCCTCCCTTTTTTATGAGGGAAATGCGCTCGCATTTTCCGCTGAGATAAAACAAGAGGTCTACCGGACCTATTGACAGAATCGCGCTGGAGGCGCTTTTGCTGTGACCATGTTAGTTGATAGTCATTGTCATCTGGATTTTCCGGATTTCGCAGAAGAACGCGATCAGATCATCGAGCGCGCCCACGAGGCTGGCGTCAAGCTGATGGTCACCATCTGTACTCGCGTCCGCAAGTTCGAGCAGATTAAAGAAATCGCTGAGGCCTATGACAGCGTATACTGCTCCGTCGGAACCCATCCGCACCAAGCGGGTGAGGAAACCGACGTCACCACGGAAGAACTGGTGGAGATTGCTAAGCATCCCAAAGTGGTGGCAATCGGAGAAGCCGGACTAGATTATTTTTACGACAACGCATCTCCAGAAGATCAGGAAAAAGTCCTGCGCACGCATATTGCAGCAGCACGCGAAACCCAGCTGCCGCTGGTTATACATAGCCGAGATGCCGATGAAGACATGATGCGCATTTTGGAAGAAGAGATGAAGGCTGGCAGCTTCCCAGCACTTCTTCATTGCTTTTCCTCTGGCAAAGAGTTGGCAATGAAGGGTCTGGAGCTCGGCCTTTATGTCTCCTTCTCCGGCATTTTGACTTTTAAGCGCTCCACCGAACTGCGCGAGATCGCAGCAGAACTTCCAATGGATCGCCTTCTTGTTGAAACAGATGCCCCGTATCTTGCGCCGCAGCCATGGCGTGGCAAGCGCAACGAGCCTGCCTATGTAGCGCACACCAACAAAGTTCTGGCTGAAGCACTGGGCGTCTCAGAAGATGTAATGGCCAAGGCAACCACACAGAATTTCCTGCGCCTGTTTTCCAAGGTGCCACAGCCAGCTTGATTGACTAAACTGACGCGGATCGTGTTGCCATTGTATTTTGAGAGGACCGATGACCAGCAATTTTAAGGTCACTATTCTGGGCTGCGGCTCATCTACCGGCGTACCAAGGATTGGTGGAGATTGGGGCGAATGTGATCCCAATGAACCGAAAAACCGCCGCCGTAGATGTGCTCTGCTGGTTCAGCGGTTCTCTGAAAATGGCACGACGACCATAATTGTGGATACCGGCCCGGACTTGCGTGAGCAGATGCTGGCAGCCGGTGTCACACACGTGGACGCAGTACTTTATACCCATGCCCACGCAGATCACTTGCATGGTATAGACGACTTGCGCTTCTTTGCGCTCATGCAGCGTGCCAAAGTGCCCGTTTTTATGGATGAGTTCACCTCAAAGCGTGTCCGGTCTGCCTTCGACTACTGCTTTGTCACGCCGCCAGGTTCCGGTTATCCGCCAATCCTGAGCGAAAACCGCCTGACGAATGGCACTCCGGTCACCATCGATGGTGCAGGGGGACCGATCACTGCGCTACCATTTCTTGTCCATCATGGCGACATTGATGCACTGGGCTTCCGCTTTCAGGATCTGGCATACACGCCAGACGTCAACGATATCCCGGAAAGCAGCTTTCATGCATTGAAGGGACTGGATACATGGATTGTGGACGCACTGCGTCAGAAGCCACATCAAAGCCACTTCTGCGTAAATGATGCATTGGCGTGGATTGAGAAGATGAAACCTGCCAAGAGCATCCTCACCAATTTGCATTGCGATCTGGATTATCAGCACTTGCGGACAGACCTTCCAGAAGGTGTTTCACCTGCCTTTGATGGTCAGGAAATCAAATTTCCAGCACATGCGACGGTCTGAAGCCGTCGCATATTTTATGATACCTAAACAGAATCAATGCTTGCCAGACCTCCACGTTTCATGCTGATATAGATATATCAGTGACGCGTGCGAGATAAATATATTTCTCTGCCGAGATAAGGCAGCTCGCTACAAACCAAAAATAAGCATATAAAATACAGCACGTTAGACTGACAATTGGCCACTCTTTGTATATTTTATACTTAGATATTTTATGTTTGAAATAATTTAAAAAACCTGTCACGCTTATCTCAAGTTGGAATTAGGCACTTGCAGCCTAAGGGGGAGAGAGCAATGAAAGTCGCATGTCTTGGAGGCGGCCCGGCAGGTCTTTATTTCGCAATCAGCATGAAGCTGCGAGATCCTCAGCATGAGGTCACAGTCATTGAGCGAAATAAGTTTGACGACACCTTCGGTTGGGGTGTTGTTCTTTCAGATGAGACACTGGACAACTTCAAGGTCAACGACGAGAAAAGCGCTGAAGCCATCCGCGCGCATTTTGCTTACTGGGATGACATCGCGGTTCATTACCGAGATACATGCCACGTCTCCAGCGGTCACGGCTTCTGCGGCATTGGCCGCAAGCAGTTGCTTCTGCTGCTACAAGACCGGGCTAAAGAGCTTGGCGTAAACATGGAATTCGAGCGCAACTACACAAGCGCAAAAGAGCTCATGGGAGATTACGACCTCGTTGTTGCTGCAGATGGTCTGAACTCCACCAGCCGCACAGAGTTTGCTGAGTATTTCAAGCCAGACATCGACACCCGCAAATGCAAGTTTGTCTGGCTCGGCACCCACCAGAAATTCGATGATGCCTTCACCTTCATTTTTGAAGAAACAGAGCACGGCTGGATCTGGGCACATGCCTACCAATTCGATGATGACACTGCGACTTTTATTGTAGAGTGTACAGAAGAGACCTATGAGGCGTTCAGCTTTGCAGATATGAGCCAGGCTGAATCGTGCCGGACTTGTGAGAGGATCTTCGAAAAGCATCTTGGTGGCAATCAGTTGATGACCAACGCAAACCACGTCCGTGGTTCTGCATGGATCAACTTCCCACGCGTGCTCTGTGAGAAATGGTCCCACGAAAACCTCGTTCTCATGGGCGATGCCTCTGCAACCGCACACTTTTCTATCGGATCAGGCTCAAAGCTTGCCATGGAAAGCGCCATTGCACTGGCAGATTATCTGCACAGCGAAAACTCCATTCAAAGTGCATTCCAGAAGTACGAGGACGAGCGCCGCTTGGAAGTTCTTAAGCTCCAGTCCGCTGCTCGTAACTCACTGGAATGGTTTGAAAACGTCGAACGCTACTTGCACCTGGATCCAGTTCAGTTCAATTACTCACTCCTGACACGCTCCCAGCGCATCTCCCATGAGAATCTGCGAGAGCGCGATGCTGAGTGGCTGGGAACAGCAGAAGGCTGGTTCCAAAATCAAGCCGGAGTGTCGGATACTGACAATGCTCCACGCCCGCCAATGTTCGCACCGTTCAAACTTCGCGAGATGGAACTGAACAACCGCGTGGTTGTCTCGCCTATGGCCCAGTACAAAGCAGAAGATGGAACAGTCTCCGACTGGCATCTGGCCCACTATGGCGAACGCGCCAAAGGTGGAGCAGGAATGGTTGTTGTTGAGATGACCTGTGTCAGCGCAAATGGCCGCATCACACCAGGCTGCCCGGGTCTTTACGCACCAGAACATCAAACGGCATGGAAGCGCATCACTAATTTTGTACATGAATACAGCAACGCAAAGATCTGCTGCCAGCTTGGCCATGCCGGTCCAAAAGGCTCAACGCAGCTTGGCTGGGAAGAGATGGACGCGCCGTTGAACGACGGCAATTGGCCGCTTCTTGCCGCTTCTCCAATCGCTTGGTCTGAACGCAACCAGACGCCAAAGCAAATGGACCGGGCAGACATGGACCGCGTCAAGGCAGAGTTCGTGAATGCAGCCAAGATGGCAGACGCATCTGGTTTTCATATGGTCGAGGTCCACTGCGCCCACGGTTATCTTCTGTCCTCCTTCATCTCACCACTCACCAACAAGCGTGAAGACGAGTATGGCGGATCGCTTGAAAACCGCATGAGATACCCACTGGAGGTCATCAAAGCAGTACGCGAAGCATGGCCTCAGGACAAACCAATGTCCGTGCGTATCTCAGCAACGGACTGGGTGGAAGACGAGGGCCTCACACCAGAAGAAGCTGTTGAGATCGCTCGCATGCTGGACGCAGCTGACGTTGATATCTGCGATGTCTCCGCAGGTCAGACCAGCACTCGCGCACAACCGGTTTATGGCCGTATGTTCCAGGTGCCGTTCTCAGACCGTATCCGCAACGAAGCCGGTATGAAAACCATGGCTGTCGGCAACATCTACGAGCCAGATCATGTGAACTCAATCCTGATGGCTGGTCGCGCAGATCTTGTATGTCTTGCTCGTCCGCATCTGTCCGATCCGTACTGGACACTGCACGCAGCTGCTGAACTGGGTGACAAAGGTGTGTACTGGCCAGAACCATATCATGCTGGCCGTGACCAGCTGTACCGTCTGGCAGAGCGCGCCGAGACCATGAAAGTTCGCGTGTGAGGAAGATCGGTTTGGAAAAGCATGCACTCATAACAGGTGGCGGGACAGGCGTTGGGGCTGAAATAGCCCGCCACCTCGCGGGGGCTGGCATCAACGTCACCATTGCAGGGCGCAGACGCGAGCCGCTTGATCTGGTCGCAAGTGCCAACAGCCGCATCAGCGCTGTTACAGCAGACATTACCGATGAAGTATCCGTTGGGCAGATGTTTGAAAAGGCGGCTGAAGCAAACGGACCAGTCAACATCGTGATTGCCAATGCAGGTGCAGCAGAATCTGCACTTTTTGGAAAGATCGAACGGGAAGACTTCCAGCGCATGCTCGACATCAACCTGACAGGTACATTC
This sequence comes from Pseudovibrio sp. Ad46, assembly GCF_001623065.1. Taxonomy (NCBI): domain Bacteria; kingdom Pseudomonadati; phylum Pseudomonadota; class Alphaproteobacteria; order Hyphomicrobiales; family Stappiaceae; genus Pseudovibrio; species Pseudovibrio sp. Ad46. The sequence continues at coordinate 62,442 of NZ_LMCG01000068.1, forward strand.
CTGACCTTCCAAAAAGGACTGGAATGCCTGAAAGGGCAGGAGTATGGGCGTTTGATCGCCATTGCCTCAACAGCGGGGTTGCGCGGTTATTCCTATGTGTCTCACTACGCCGCAGCCAAACATGGTGTCATCGGTATGGTCAGATCACTGGCACTCGAACTTGCCAGCAAGCCATTTACGGTCAATGCTGTGTGTCCAGGATTCACAGAGACCCCAATGCTGCAACGCTCGATCGAAAACATCATGCAAAAAACCGGAATGAACGAAGAGCAGACACGGGCCGCTCTTTACAAGGACAACCCACAGCAACGCTTCATCCAGCCAGACGAAGTCGCCGCCACAGTGGCATGGCTCATCGGAGATGGCGCCCGCTCTGTGACAGGGCAAGCTATTTCAGTATCAGGAGGCGAGACCCAATGACAGCCTCACAGGAAATGCTCAAAGCTGACAGAGCAACCGACGACAAGTCCCGCGTTCGCCTCTGGTTGAGATTGCTCCGTGCCTCTCGTGCGATTGAAGGCGAACTGAGAGAGCGGCTGCGGACAACATACAATGTGACCCTGCCACGCTTTGACGTGATGGCAGCACTTTACCGGGAGCCAGAGGGCATGCTCATGTCACAGCTCTCCAAATACCTGATGGTATCCAACGGCAACGTCACCGGCCTCATTGATCGCCTGACCACGGACGGACTGGTTCAGCGCACCTTGAGAGACGGAGACCGGAGAACCTCTGTGGTTCTGCTCACAAAAGAAGGTCGTAAGAATTTTGAGCAAATGGCAGCAAGTCACCGCGAGTGGATCAATGAGTTGCTCTCTCACTTTTCTCCCGATGAAGCAGAAACCCTTGCTGAAACACTGAAGGTATTTGCAAGCGATTGGGAGGGGGAGGCCCGATAATGCTGACAACCTACAAAATGGCGAATTTGCAGCCAAAGCACTTCATTTGGCGCATGGAAGGCGATGTCGCAGTCATCCAACTGGACCGCCCGGACCGTAAAAATCCACTGACCTTTGAAAGCTATGCCGAGCTGCGCGATACATTCCGCGATCTCGTCTATGCGGATGACGTTAATGCCGTTGTGATCGCCTCCAACGAAGGCAACTACTGCTCAGGTGGAGACGTCCACGACATCATCGGTCCGCTTGTTGCAATGGACATGAAAGACCTGCTGAAGTTCACGCGTATGACGGGTGATCTGGTCAAAGCCATGATCAACTGCACCAAGCCAATCATTTCAGCTGTAGACGGTATCAGCGTTGGTGCTGGGGCAATCATGGCTATGGCATCAGACCTGCGCATTGGTACACCAGACGCCAAAACAGCCTTCCTGTTCACCCGCGTCGGCCTTGCAGGCTGTGACATGGGCGCGTGTGCCATTCTTCCGCGCATTATCGGTCAGGGACGTGCTGCAGAGCTGCTCTACACAGGTCGGTCCATGAGCGCTGAAGAGGGCTACACTTGGGGCTACTTCAACTCTATGTCCACCACAGAAGCACTCGAGGCCGATGCGATCCGCATGGCGCAGCGTATCACGGCAGGGCCAAATTTCGCTCACGGTATCACCAAGACCCAGCTCAATCAGGAATGGAATATGGGTCTGGATCAAGCGATTGAAGCTGAAGCACAGGCGCAGGCCATCTGTATGCAGACCAAAGACTTCGAAACCGCCTACAAAGCTTTTGTTGCAAAAGAAAAACCGGTCTTTGAGGGGGCGTAAATGGCTGACACCACCTTCCTCACATGGCCGTTTTTTGAAGAAAAACACCGAGAGCTTGCCGAAGCCATAGAAAACTGGTGCTGCGAAAACCTTCCAGCTGACCACTCTGACACGGATGCTGCCTGTATCAAGCTCGTTAATGATCTTGGTTCTGCTGGTTTCCTGAATCTCACTGCTGTTGATCCGGCTGATCCCAAACCGCTGGATGTCCGTAGCCTGTGCATCATGCGCGAAACACTGGCCCGTCACGACGGTCTGGGGGACTTCGCCTTCGCCATGCAGGGTCTGGGAACAGGCGCCATCAGCCTGTTTGGCACGCCAGAACAACAGCTGTGGCTCAACAAAACCAGAGCAGGCCAGACACTCTCTGCGTTTGCACTAACAGAACCAGACTCCGGTTCAGACGTTGCAAACATTGAACTTTCCGCCATCCGCGACGGCGATGACTATGTGCTCAATGGCGAAAAGACCTGGATCTCCAACGGCGGCATTGCAGGCCTTTATGTTGTCTTCGCAAGGACGGGCGAAGCACCGGCGGCCAAAGGCATCAGCGCCTTCATAGTACCGGCGGATACACCGGGCTTAACCGTTGAAGAACGGCTGGATGTGATGGCACCTCATCCTCTGGCACGGTTGGGCTTCAAACAACTGCGCATTCCAGAAGCAAACCGCATTGGGGGAGCCGGAGAAGGCTTCAAGATCTCAATGTCGGTTTTGGATGTCTTCCGCTGCACCGTCGGCGCTGCTGCTTTAGGCTTTGCCCGCCGTGCATTGGAAGAAGCCGTAGCACGCGCAACAACCCGCAAACTGGGGGATGGCGTGCTGGCCGATATGCAGATGGTGCAGGGCCATCTGGCGGAAATGGCAATCGACATTGATGCCTCTGCACTCCTGATCTACCGCGCTGCATGGACGAAAGACATGGGGGCAGCACGAGTATCTCGTGAGGCTGCCATGGCAAAGCAATTCGCAACCGATCAGGCCCAACATATCATTGATAAGGCTGTACAAATCCACGGGGGCGAGGGCGTCCGTTCAGGCAATACTGTCGAAAAACTTTACCGTGAAATCAGAGCTCTTCGCATCTACGAAGGCGCATCCGATGTTCAGAAAATAATAGTAGCAAGGCAATTGCTTTCTCAGGAGGGGAGAAATGCTGGGACCAAGCGCGCACAAGGACACCTTCACAAGGGACAGGCTGCCACCAATTGATCAGCAGCCAGTTTTCCAGCTGGAGGGGTTTGAGTACCCAGACTACATCAACGCCGCAGTAGAGTTGACCGACAAGATGGTTGAACGCGGCTTTGGTGACAACATTGCTCTCATCGGCAATGGCAGAAAACGCACTTACAAAGAGCTTGCGGACTGGACGAACCGCATCGCTCGAGCTCTGCAGGAGGATTACGGAGTAGAAACGGGCGACCGCATTCTTATCCGCTCAGCAAACAACCCGGCTATGGTCGCCTGCTGGTTGGCTGCTACAAAAGCAGGTGCTGTGGTGGTCAACACCATGCCAATGCTGCGGGCTGGCGAGTTAAGCCAGATCGTCGACAAGGCCGAAATCAAACTGGCCATGTGCGATCTTCGCCTTATGGAAGAGATGGAGCGTTGCCTTGAGCAGAACGACCATCTGAGCAAAATCGTGAGCTTCGATGGCACGGCCAACTTTGCCGGTGAGATGGATAAGGTCGCACTGTCAAAGCCCGTCCAGTTTGAAGCCGTTCAAACGGGCAGAGATGATGTCTGCCTGCTGGGTTTCACATCTGGCACCACCGGACAGCCGAAAGCAACCATGCACTTCCACCGCGATCTGCTGATCATCGCAGATGCCTACGCAAAGGAAGTGCTGAACATCCAGCCATCGGACGTGTTTGTTGGCAGTCCGCCACTGGCCTTTACATTTGGCCTCGGCGGCTTGGCAATTTTCCCGCTTCGTTTCGGCGCAACCGCTACTCTGCTGGAAACGGCAGGACCCAAACAACTTATTGAGATCATTGAGACTTACAAGGCAACGATCTCATTCACAGCACCAACGGCCTACCGCGCCATGATGGCAGCAATGGAAGAGGGGGCAGACCTGTCCTCACTGCGCATCGCAGTCTCAGCGGGAGAAACATTGCCAGCACCAGTGTTTGAGCAATGGAAAGCAAAAACCGGTATTCCGATGCTGGATGGGATTGGCGCAACAGAAATGTTGCACATCTTTATTTCCAACCATTTGGAAGATGCCATGCCAGCAACCACTGGCCGGGAGATCAAAGGATACTCCGCAAAAGTGGTTGATGAAAACATGCAGGAGGTTCCACGCGGCACAGTTGGCAAACTTGCCGTAAGAGGACCAACCGGTTGTCGGTATATGCAAGATGACCGGCAACAGAAATATGTTCGTGACGGCTGGAATTTGACAGGTGATGCCTTTTATCAAGATGAAAAAGGGTATTTCCACTTCGCAGCCCGCGCAGACGATATGATCATCACGTCCGGTTACAACGTCGCCGGACCTGAAGTTGAGGCTGCTCTGCTAAGCAGCCCGGAAGTGTCCGAGTGTGCGGTTATAGGCGTGCCAGATGAGGACCGGGGACAGATTGTTGAAGCTCATGTGGTGCTGGTGGAGGACCACCCACAAGATGCAGATGTAATCAAACGTCTTCAGGACTATGTAAAATCTACTATAGCGCCTTATAAATACCCTCGTTCACTTAAACTGGTAGATTCTCTACCAAAAACCGCGACCGGTAAAATTCAAAGATTCCGCCTGAAGGAACAGCTGGTCGAGGATAAATCAGGGGAACTTATATGAAAAAACTCGTTTCAGCCGGAGTAGCCGCCCTTCTGTGTTGTACAGCTGGCGTGGCGCAAGCCGAAGTTAAAATTGGCATGATCACCACCTTGTCAGGCGGTGGCTCCACCCTCGGCATCGACGTCCGCGATGGTTTTGAGCTCGCACTCAAACAGGCAAGCGCATCCGATGTAAAGCTGCTGGTAGAAGACGACGCCCGCAAGCCGGACGTTGCCAAAAAACTGGCAGACAAATTCATTCAAAAAGACAAGGTTGATATCCTGACAGGTATCATCTGGTCCAACCTGGCAATGGCTGTGGTTCCTGCGGCAACCCGCAAAGGCACGCTCTACATCAGCCCAAATGCAGGCCCATCTGCGCTGGCTGGTAAAGCCTGTCACGAAAATTACTTCAACGTGGCCTGGCAGAACGACAACCTGCACGAAGCGATGGGGTCTCACGCCAACAAAGCGGGCTACAAGAAGACCTTCATTCTGGCGCCAAACTACCCAGCTGGCACCGACGCTCTGAAAGGCTTCAAGCGGATGTACCAAGGGGAGCTGACAGGTGAACTCTTCACCAAGCTCGGTCAGGATGACTACGCTGCAGAAATCGCACAAATCCGCGCTTCTGGCGCTGACAGCGTGTTCTTCTTCCTGCCAGGTGGCATGGGCATTGCGTTCATGAAGCAGTACGCGCAGTCCGGCGTTGATGTGCCTGTCATGGGGCCGGCTTTCTCCTTCTCACAGGACATTCTGCCTGCGATTGGTGACGCTGCACTCGGCGTGGCAAACTCTTCCCAGTGGGGTAAGGACATTGAGAGCGAGGTGAACGCAAAGTTCGTCAAAGGCTTCAAAGAAGCTTATGGCCGCCTGCCTTCCCTTTACGCATCTCAGGGCTATGACGCTGCAAATCTGATCCTCTCCGCGATGGAAAAGGCAGATGTCAGTGACAAAGACGATTTCCGCGCAGCACTGAAGGGAGCTGATTTTGCTTCTGTGCGCGGTGACTTCAAGTTCGGCAACAACAACCACCCAATTCAGGACATTTATGTTCGCGAAGTGGTGAAAGAAGACGGCCAGATCACCAACAAAATTGTCGGTGTCGCAATCAAAGGCCATCAGGATGCATACGCATCCAAATGCCGGATGAAATAAGCCAACGCGTTGAAGTAAAAAGTTAATCAGCGGGGAAACTCTAATCCTTCTCCGCTGATCCCCTATACTGATGTCACAATGAAAAAGAAGCCTCGGGAATATCATAAATGACGGCAGCTTTGATTTTTGAGCAGGTATTGAACGGGCTGCAATTCGGTCTCACTTTGTTTCTGATGGCAGCTGGCCTCACGCTGGTCTTCGGCGTTATGGGTCTGATCAACCTCGCTCATGGCTCGCTTTACATGGTCGGTGCCTTTTGTTGCGCTTGGATCACTCAGCAGACCGGCTCTTTCTGGCTTGGTCTTGGTGGTGGTGTCCTTGGAGCGGCGGCAGCTGGTGCACTCATCGAAATGCTTGTCATTCGCAGGCTTTATGACCGCGATCACCTTGATCAGGTACTGGCAACCTTTGCTCTTATTCTGATCTTTTCTGAAGGCACCCGCATGGTCTTCGGCTCCATGCCACTTTACCTCAACATTCCGGCAGCTCTGGGGGGCACCATGGCGTTGCCCGGCGTAGAAGCTTATCCGGTCTATCGCCTGTTTATCATTCTGGCAGCGCTGGCTGTTGCCCTGCTTCTCTACCTGCTTATTTCCAAAACGCGCCTTGGCATGCGGATCCGCGCCGGTGAAAGTGACCGCGAGATGATCGCTGCCTTAGGTGTTGATATCAAAACGCTTTACACCATCGTTTTCGCATTGGGCGCCGCGATCGCAGGTCTGTCGGGTGCTCTGGTCGGCGCATTGCGCTCCGTACAGGTCGGCATGGGAGAACCAGTGCTCATTCTGGCCTTCGTGGTCATTGTGATTGGCGGCATTGGCTCAATCAAAGGCGCTCTCATCGGCTCCATCCTGATTGGCCTCGTAGATACTCTGGGACGTATTTTCCTGCCCGTTATCCTGAAGTTCTTCATGGAAAATGCCAGTGCAAACAGCGTCGGGGCAGCTCTGTCATCCATGCTTATCTATCTGATGATGGCAGGCATTCTGGCAGTCAAACCAAAGGGGCTTTTCAATGCAACGAACTGATACAGCTCCAAAATCCATCAACATGCCAAAGCTGAGCCGCGAGACCGTCGTTAACATCGCAGTTATGGCAATCCTGCTGGCTCTGCCGCTCTGGGCGTCTTCCATCGGAGAAGACTACTACGTCAATCTGGCAAGCCTGATCACCATCTTTGCCATTGCTGGCGTTGGCCTCAACTTTGCCATCGGGCAAGGCGGAATGGTCAGCTTCGGCCATGCAGCCTTCTTCGGCATTGGTGGCTACACCACTGGTATTGCAGCCTTTCACAGCTTTGAAGAAACCCTCTTCATGGCCATGCCTTTTGCGATCTCCGGCACCAACCAGATGCTTATTATCTGGATTGTCGCAATGGTCATTTGCGGCATCGCTGCCTTAGCAATTGGCGCAATTTCGCTGAGAACCGAAGGCGTCTACTTCATCATGATCACACTGGCATTTGCCCAGATGATCTACTACTTCGCCATTTCCTGGCCGACATACGGCGGTGAAGATGGGCTTTCAATTTACCTGCGCAACGAATTTCCAATGGTAGATGCAGAAAGCGCTCTGACGTTCTTCCTTGTCTGTTTTGTCCTGCTGCTCGGTGCAATCTTCGTCTCAGCACGCTTGTCTGGCTCCCGTTTCGGTGCAGCTCTTGGCACCGCCCGTATGAATGAGACACGGCTGGCAACCTCTGGCATTGATCCATTCCCGATCAAGCTCACAGGCTTTGTTATCTCCGCGATGATCACCGGCCTTGCAGGAGCGCTGTTTGCCGAGCTAAACGGCTTTGTAGGCCCTTCAATGCTATCCTGGCACCGTTCCGGAGAGATTATGGTGTTCGTCATCCTTGGCGGCGTCGGGCGTCTCTATGGCCCTGTTATCGGCGCCGCCCTGTTCGTACTGCTCGAAACCTATATCGGCGAATGGACAGAGCACTGGCAACTGCTGCTTGGTCTGGCCTTGCTCGGGGTCGTTCTGTTCGCCCGAGGTGGCGTCATGGGCATGATTGCAGGGAGAGCACGCCATGACTAAACCGGTTCTTGAAGTCAAAGGCCTGCACAAATCCTTTGGGGCTCTGCAAGCGACAAAAAACGTATCCTTGGACCTGAAACCCAATGAGATTCATGCGCTTATCGGACCAAACGGGGCTGGTAAATCAACGCTCATCGGTCAGATTGCAGGCTGGATCACACCTGACAGCGGCAGCATCATTCTGGATAGTGAAGACGTAACTTCAGAGACAGTCGCCAGCCGGTCCCGTAAGGGACTGGGCCGCAGTTTCCAGGTTTCTTCGCTGGCCATGGACGTCAGCGCCCGTCGCAATGTCATGCTCTCCGTACAAGCCAGTCAGGGCTCCAGTTTCCGCTTCTGGAAGCAAACCAAGTCCGACGAAGAACTGCGCGAAACCGCTGGAAACTGGCTCAGACAAGTCGGCCTCGGTGGTCGCGAAGATATCGCGGTCTCGGAACTCTCTCACGGTGAGCGCCGTCAGGTGGAAGTCGTCTGCGCTTTGGCTCTCAAACCTAAAGCACTGTTACTGGACGAACCCATGGCAGGCCTTGGCCCGACAGGCTCTATTCAGCTCACTGAATTCCTTGAGGAAATTCGCCCGGAAATCCCAATCCTGCTCATTGAGCACGACATGGATGCCGTGTTCCGTCTGGCAGATCGCATCACGGTTCTGGTGGGCGGTGCAGCCATTCTGTCAGGCTCGGTCGATGATATCCGCGCCAGTGCACTTGTCAGAGAAGCTTATCTTGGGGAGGAAGCCTGATGCTGTTAGAAGTCAAAGGCTTGGAAGCCCATTATGGTGCTGCGCAAGCGCTCTTCGGTGTGAACCTCTCCGTCAATGAAGGCGAAATGGTCGCGATGCTTGGCCGCAATGGCATGGGCAAATCAACCACAATCAGCTCTATTTGTCAGATGGTTACGCCGACCAAAGGTACCATTGAGTTTCGCGGTCAAAGCCTGAACCGCCTGTCCAGCCACAAAGCCGCACGCCTTGGTCTGGGATTGGTCCCGGAAGGTCGTCGCTGTTTCCCGAACCTGTCTGTTCTGGAAAATCTGAGCGCGGCCGCCCGCAAAGGCGCATGGACGCTGAACCGCGTCTATGACTTGTTTCCACGCCTTCAGGAGAGGAAAAGTCAGAGCGCAAACACGCTGTCTGGTGGAGAGCAGCAAATGCTTGCCATCTCCAGAGCTTTGATGACAAACCCAAAATTGCTGATACTCGATGAAGCAACGGAAGGTCTGGCACCTGTGGTGCGCGGGGAAATCTGGCAGGCGATCGCCAGGCTGAAGAAGGAAGGACTGTCCATTCTCATCATCGACAAGACGCTCAAGGAGCTCCTTCCGCTGGCTGATCAGGCCGTCATTTTGGAAAAAGGCGAGTCAGTCTGGGCAGGCCGCCCGGATACACTCACCGAGGAAATGAAGGACAGATACCTTGGTCTTTGAACGCACGATCAAAGTGATCTTCCAGCACTGCGACCCCGCTGGAATTGTCTTTTATCCCCGCTACTTCGAGATGATCAATCAGGTCACCGAAGAGTGGTTCGAGCAATCGCTCGGCACGTCGTTCGTAGAAATTCATATAAATCAAGGGGATGCAGTCCCAACAGCCAAGATCGAAACAGAGTTCAAAAAGCCGAGCAAGCTTGGTGACGAACTCTTATTCACGCTCCAGGTCACAAAGCTGGGACGCTCCAGCGTCCATCTGGAGTTTACGGTGACATGCGAGGACGAGCTTCGTCTCACCAGTCGCTCGGTCATTGTCTACGTCAAAGGCGAGGACAAGAAGCCAGCGAGTTGGCCACAAGCCATTAAGAAACAAATGGAATTTTTCCTGAAGGAAGAGGGACCTTCATGACAACACAACAAGCACTGTTCAAATTTCTCCAGCCGGAAGGTTGGAAGCCTGCTTCTGGATACGCCAATGGCATTATGGCAGAAGGCACACCCATCTTTCTGGGAGGTCAAATCGGCTGGAACGGCCAGCAGGTCTTCGAGAGCGATGATCTCATTGATCAGATCAAGCAAACACTTGAGAACATTAGCGAAATTCTAGCCACAGCTGGCGCTAAGCCAGAGCATGTGGTGCGCCTGACGTGGTATGTGGTCGACAAGAAAGACTACACCGCTCGCCTGCGCGAAGTTGGCGAGGCGTATCGCTCTGTGTTTGGCCGTCATTTTCCATCCATGACCATGATCCAGGTGGCTGATTTGGTGGAAGATCAGGCCAAAGTGGAAATTGAAGCAACGGCAGTACTGCCAAGAACGGAATAACGTGATGCGGGATTGGGACGCGGCCTATCATAACTCCGGTGCAGTACCAAACGCACAAGAGCTTTTTAATCAATGGGTTGAGCGCTCCAAAGCGTTTCGCGAGGCCTCAAAAAACCAACTGGACGTAGCCTACGGAAGCGGGGAGAGAGAAAAGCTCGACCTGTTCTTCCCACAAGGCACTGAGGCGTCCAAAGGGCTCGTCATGATCGTTCATGGCGGGTACTGGAAGGCCTTCGATAAATCCGCCTTCAGCCACTTGGCGAAGGGGGCTGTCGAGATGGGGTACACCGTTGTCGTGCCTTCTTACGACCTCTGCCCGGATGCGAAAATAGATAGCATTACCAATCAGATGCAGCGAGCTCTTGAAGTTGTAGCTGAACAAGTTGAAGGATCGATTCACTTGACCGGTCATTCTGCTGGTGGACACTTGGTAGCGAGGTTGGGCTGCAAAAACCGGATGATACCAGATAGTATCACTGGTCGGATCAAGCACATCCTCGGCATCAGCGGGGTTTACGATCTGCGGCCAATCCGCAGGACAGCAATGAACGACACCCTGCATATCGACGAAGCCGAGGCGCTGGCAGAAAGTCCAGTCCTGCACGAACCTCTTGATAATCTACGCTTTACAGGCTGGGTTGGCGCTGAGGAGCTGGCAGAGTTTCGACGGCAAAATGCAACCCACTGCGCAATGTGGGGCGGTTTCGAAACACACATCACCGCCTATGAGGATCCGGGCAAAAACCATTTTACCGTGGTAGAGGCGCTGGAGCAGCCCAACAGCCTACTCCTCACAACTATGTTGAATACATAATCACAACCTACTGAAATATATAGACATTATAAAAGCCACGCGACTTTGCGTTCTTATGTGTAATTTTGCGTGGTTTAAGTGATTCATGCGTTACTTTAAGTTGCTATGTAACTGCGTTGATGAATTCATTTCATCAGAAAGCACCCCTCACAGCAAACGACACAGCCCAGCGCATCAGATTGAAAAGCCACCCTATAACCTCCACTCGTCTTAACCTATTGGATAGCCTATTCACCAAATGGAGAGTTGTGGAACTACTACCAGCCGCTCTAAGGTTGACCCAACAACGCGAACCAGAGTTATCCGCCCAGCGCGGCTTGCAGGTACACTCATCTGACAAGCCAGCTCTGTAAGGCATCAACTCTGGAAACGGGCACTTTCCAAGTTGCCCGTATGCGCAGGACTTGGCTGACTGGGGAGGCATATGTGACAACAGCAAAAGCGGGACCACTTTCGGGACTTCAGGTGGTGGAGATGGCAGGCCTTGGCCCAGCGCCCATGGCCGGACAATTGCTTGCAGATCTGGGAGCCGATGTCATCGTCGTCGACCGCCGCACCGGCGAGCGGATCGACAAGGATGTCAACCGCCGAGGCAAGAAGTCCATCGCTTTGAACATGAAGAGCGATGAGGCAGTCAAAGTCTTCTTTTCCCTCGTTGAGAAAGCCGACATCCTGATTGAAGGCTTCCGCCCCGGCGTAATGGAGCGCCTTGGCCTTGGGCCGGACGAATGCCTCGCCAAGAACCCGGGCCTGATCTATGGCCGCATGACAGGCTGGGGGCAGGACGGGCCACTGGCTCATGCCGCCGGCCACGACCTCAATTACCTCGCCATGACCGGCATGCTCCACGCCATTGGTGAAGAAGGCCGCCCACCAGTTCCACCACTCAACATGGCGGCAGACTACGGCGGCGGGTCCATGTTCCTGCTGCTAGGTGTCTTGTCAGCGCTGTTTGAGCGCACCAGAAGCGGCAAAGGACAGGTGATCGACGCAGCCATGGTCGATGGCGTGCCAGCCATGATGGGCCTGATCTACTCCTTGCTGGGCCGCGGGCTTTGGCAGGACAAACGCCAAACGAACCTGCTGGACGGTGGTGCCCCGTTCTATCGCTGCTATGAAACCTCAGATGGCCGCTATCTGTCCGTTGGTTCTCTGGAACCTCAGTTCTTCGCTCTCCTGCTAAAAGGGCTGGACCTCCCGCAAGAGCTTTCCAAGATCCAGATGAACATGAAAGAGTGGCCTCAGCTGGAAGAGCAAATCGGCGCTGCCATCAAGGCGAATACGCTGGACCACTGGACCGGCGTCTTTGCGGGAACTGACGCTTGCGTTGCCCCTGTGCTCTCCATTGAGGAGGCAAACGCAGCCTCTCTCAACACCGAGCGCGGCAACCGCATCCGCCTCAACGGCGTCACCCAGGCAGCACCCGCACCGCGCTTCAGCCGTACAGTTCCGCAAACACCTGAACCAGCAGGAAGAACCGGAGACGATACTGCACAGGTTTTACAGCAGCTTGGTTTCTCTGAAGCTGATATCGTTGATATGCAAAAGAGCAAAACTTTGGCCTGAATCTGCGACAATTAACGATGCGAAACAAACTGTAAACGGAGGGGGCCTCAGCACTCCCTCCCACGTCATAACTGCCTCAGCCCAATCCTCTGAGCACATCCCATGACTGAGGACATCCTCTCGAATCTCCTAGGGTAACTTTAATCAGGTTACTGCGAAGGAGTGCACCAGAGTATGCTGGTAACAGATGCATTTGTATTATTGTTTCTTGTTACGCAGGGCCTCTTTCTCGTCGCCTCATACGTTTTTGCTGTATCTGGCGCAGATGACCTGTTCGTTGACACCCTCTATTACACCTTTGTCGCCTGGTATCGCGGCCCATTAGTGGGCAGAACTGAAGAACGCCTGTTTGAAGAAACAGGGCACGTCCCACCCAGACCGCTGGCCATCATGTTGCCCGCGTGGGATGAAGCCACAATCCTCTATCCCGCCGTCACAGGCATCATGCGCAGGCTGGACTATCCATCCTATTGGATCTTCATCGGTGTCTACCCCAATGATGAAGCCACACAGAAGGCTGCAAACCGTCTGGCAGCCGAACATGACAACCTGCGCGTCGTCACCACCAACAATCCCGGCCCAACTTGTAAGGCTGACTGCGTCAACACCATCCTTGCCGAAATCGAGAGGTTCGAACAGGAGCAGAACATCTCCTTCGCCGGCATCGTCATGCAGGATGCCGAAGACATCCTCAATTCCAACGCCCTGCACATCTTTAACGCCAGTCTGGAACTTGCCGATGTGGTGCAACTGCCTGTGCTCTCGTTACCCCGTAGACGCCGGGACCTGACAGCAGGCCACTACATGGACGAGTTCGCCGAGTTCCATTCCAAGGAAGTTCTCGTCAGAGGCTTCTTGACCGGAACAGTTCCGGGTGCTGGCGTTGGTACCTGCTATTCCAAGAAAACCATCGAGACAGCCAAATCCATTTCTGGGACAGATGAAAACGGCATACCGGAAATCTTCAACATCAGCTCCTTGACGGAAGACTACGACCTCGCCATGCGGCTCACAGGGAAGGGGCTCACCCACCGCCTGCTCTGGGTCCACCCGGCAAAGAAAAGCGATCACACAGACTTTGCAGTCACGCAGGAGCTGTTTCCCTCCGGCTTCTGGCAAAGCGTACGCCAGAAAACCCGCTGGACCATCGGCATCGCGTTTCAGGGCTGGGCACAGCTGGGGTGGAAAGGAGGGCTCGCTGATAAATACTTTTATTGGCGCGACAGGAAGATGGTGTTCTTCAGCCACGCCATCATCATCGGGTACATCTCGCTTTTCTTCTACTGGGGCCTTCGCCTCTATGAGCATCTGGCACCGGATGCCTACCATTTGCCGCCACTTCTGCCAGAAGACAGCCCATTTTGGTATGTAATCTGGTTCAACGTGCTCCTGCTCGCCCACCGCCTTATCCAGCGCCATATCTGGACAGGCTACCATTATGGTCTGCGTGCATTGGCACCTGTGACCCTGCGCTACTTCGTATCCATCATCATCAACTACATCGCCATGATGCGCGCCATCAAAACATGGATCCGGCATCTGGGCACTGGCGAAGTCATCGGTTGGGACAAGACCGCGCATGACTATCCGGAGGAAGAAAGTCTGGAGCTTGCAATTCCTGTAGAGCAGGAAGCACAAACATGATCCGGCCCCAAACGCCCCACAACACACGCGGGAATGCCAACCGAAACTCGGCATTCTATCTGCTGTGGGTCATCATGTTTGCGCTTGGCTTATCCATCCCAACACAATCGCAAAATCCAGCGCCGCCTTCACAGAGAGTCAGCCCTGTGCCTTACACTCTCCAGCAAAAAGACGAGTACTACATCAGCCTGCTGAAGGACCGTCAGGACAGCCAATCCCTGCTGCAAAGCACGTGGCGCGGTTACCGCTCCTATCCCTTGCTGGACCTTGCCTACCGCCTGCTGGCAGAGGGGCGAAGTGAAGATGCGCTGAAAGAACTGGATGAGCTGCTGAAACAAGACCCTGATCATCTTGTGGCCCGCTGGCAAAAAATCCAGCTGCTCATCGGCCTCAACCGCCCGATCGCAGCAATTGATCAATTAGAGATCCTCCAATCTCAAGCTCCCGCCTTCAGCCGCGGCTATCTTTCGCTCGGCCACCTGCAAATGCTCACGGGCGAGTATGCGGAAGCCTTTGATGATTTCCGGCTGGCGATAGAGACTGGCAAATTGCTGCCGAGCAACCGGGAAGAAGCCCTTGCAGGCGCAGCAGAAGCAGCCATCAAGCTTGGCAAAACCAAGGAAGCTCTCCATGCACTGAACATTTTGCGAGAACTAGGCGCTGCCACCCCAAGACAAAGGCTCATCAGAGCGGATCTTTTGCGCAACTTCAATCAGCTGGAAGAAGCCCGTAGCGAATGGGACGAGCTTTCCAAGCTGGACAACGCACCAAGAACCCAGCGCACAGCAATTTTGAACGAAGCCTTCCTCTTTCTTGCGCAAGGCAAAGACGAAGAAGCCTACCGCTTGCTGCTGCGTGGTGAAATGAATGGACTGTTTACGGGCCGCCAATCCTCCGCTTTGGAACAACGCACATTCGCCAGAGCTCTGGCCGCCAGCGCGCTCAATTCTGGTCATCTGGATGAGTTACTGACCTTCCTCAACCCCGGGCGCATTGATCAACTGGGACTGTCCACGCGCGTTCAGCTGGCCTACGCTCTGGTGAAAAAAGGCTCCAGCGCCGAGGCAGAAATGGCGCTTCTGACAGCGGATGGCAGGATCCTCGACACCAAAGCCTCCGGTCCGGAAGAAGCCGCCAACTATTATCTGGCACTGGCAGACATCGCCATTCGCGCAGGAGATGATACCAGAGCGGTCACCGCAGGCCGACTGCTGATCAAGCTTACCCGCAGCCCGGAATACGGCCTGCAACTCAGCATGCTCGCTCTTAACAACGGCTGGGAAACACAAGCCATCAACGCGCTGGTGGAACTGCGCGCCATCACCCAGTTCACAGACCAGCAGAAATCTCCGGAAGCCTGGGTAGAGCTGTTGCAAACCCTTTCAGATCTGGCGCGGCGGGCAGGGGATCTGGATCTCGCCAATCAGGTTCTCAAAGAAGCTGAAACGTTGATGCCCAACTGGCGCATCACAGCAAAAAGAGGGCAGGTCGCCCTGCTCTCCAACCATCACCGCATCGCCTCCGCTGTTCTTCAGGATGCTCTTGCACGAGCCCAAAGAGCCCGTGCTGACGGTGCCTTCAATGAAACCGACAAGAAAGCCTATGCACGTCTTCTGTTTGATCTGGCAGCTGTCTCTGCAACCAATGAAGACTGGACCAGCACGCTTGACTATCTGATCGCGGACTGGAAGCTGCAACCGGACCCGACACTGGTTCTGCCAGCATATCTCATGCTCAAGGAAAGCACCGCAGAAGGCATCACGGCACGCATGTGGCTGAACTACGTTTTCAGCTACACCAACACTGCAAACCTGTCAGAGGAAAGCAAAGACATGTTTGCCATGGCTTTCCTCTCACTTGCGCGCCTTCTGAAAACAGAAGGGCAGCTTCAGGAAGCCGTGAAAATGTACCGCCAGTCACTGCGACTGGCCCCAACTGCGGAAACCCGTTTGGAAGCCGCTTATCTTGCACTGGAGCTCAATCACCCCAAAAGAGCTCTGATGTTGCTGCAGCAGCTGGACCAGACCCAAAACACCGATGCAATCTTGGCGATCAGGTGCGAGGCCTACCGCGTGCTTGACCGCAATCTTGAGGCCCTGACATGCGCGCAACAGGAGCTTCAGGCTCAGCCCATGAATGCCGACAAGCACCTGACGCTGGCCAGCCTCTATCTGCGACTGGGAGACAAAGAGAAAGCCAGAGAGGAACTACAGCAAGCGTATGAACTCAGCCCAAACCTCGCCACCGCAAGCCAGCTCGGCTTCCTCTATCAGGAGCTGGGAGAGTATGAGGTCGCGGAAGACTGGTTTCTGGAATCTTTTGAAGAACATGACGATCAGAGCGCTGGTATGGCACTGCTCTACCTCAACCTGCGCCAGATGGACTATGATGAGGCAGCACACCTCCTTGCCAAACTGGATGTCTCCAAGCTCTCTCAAGAGCAAATGGCCGGCTATTACGCCGCCCGGGCCCAGCTCACGCTCCATCAGGGCAATCAATCACCCGAAGCGCTGGCAAGCGCTCTGGTGGACCTGCGCAAGGCACGGTCCATCGCCTCAACACCGGACATTCGCTTTTCCGTGGTTCAGGTTCTGTTCCAGCTGGATCAACTAGAGGAAGCTGAGGCCGAATACGAAAACCTGCCACCAGCCGACCTTAAAAACCCGGCAACACTCGCTTTGGGAGGATACCTTGCCCGCGCTCAGGGCGACAATGATCTGGCAGTAACCCGCTTTGAAACCTCACTGGAGGAAAAACCAGATCAGGCGAACCTGCAGGAAGATCTGGCCTATACCTATCTGGCAGCCTTTGAAAACAAGAAGGCCGCTGAACTGTTTCGCAAGCGGATTGATGTGCTGCACCAGCACCAGCGCGACATCTATGAACAGGACAAGCTGGAGCGCTTCCAGCGCCAGCTCCGCATTCTGGAAATCCCGATCAGCTTTCTGTTCTTCGATGGCGCAAGCCCGTCACGGCAGGATGAGGAGGAGTTTGCAGGCGCCATCCTTGGCATCCCATCCAGCAGCCCGTTCGGCTCACTGGAAGTGGCATGGCGACCTCCGGTCATCGGCTACCAGAATGGCCGCGTGTTTGAGATCATCGCCCGCGCCCAGTGGCTCAACCAACGCTACAGCTTCCGCCCGGACCCTGACACTTACCAGACCATCGTCGGCCTGCGCTTCAAGCCTTTCATGACGCAAAACCTGAAAATCGGTCTGGAGCGGTTCTTCAAAGGCGGCAGCATCACAGAAGACAACTGGCTGGGGAGGGTGCTTTGGTCCTTCACCCGCGGAAACGACTTCCTCCCGCTCTACGATTTTTACTCCGGTGAGCCTATCGACAAAGAACCCTACATCAGCCTGTATCTGGAAGGTGGTCGTTTCTTCGAAAAGGAAAAAACCATTCTATTCTATGGAGATGGCCGACTTGGTTACACTTTTAGGCTCGATCCTAACCTGATTTTGTCGCCCTTTGCGTATTCCATAGGGAGCGGAAACTGGAACTCCCAAACCAGCGCTGTGGCAATTGAAGCAGGGCTGGGAGCATCTTTGAAGTGGAGAGGGTGGTACACCGAGGCCTATGGTGACCTGCTTCAGCTGGAAGTGTTCGGGCGTGTAGGACACGAAGTATTAAACACAGATGACAGTGAGACCAGCCGAGTGCTTCTCGGGCTTCAAGCAAACTTCTAAACTCTTCGTTCTTGGGGTGTTCTGCCTCGCTCTCATCACATTCATGATGATCTTTAAAGCCTATGCGCGGCAGGATTCCAGCGCTAAGGAATGTATTCCTATACGCATGAGCTTCATCCAACCGTGGGGTGATGAATATTTTCCTAACCCCAGATTATGGCGCAGCGAACTCCTTGCACATCAAAGACTTGGCATTGAAGAGGTCATCCTGCAGTGGACCATGTGGGGCAGCGATCTTCAGGATGAAATCAAGCTGCCACTCTGGCTTGAAGCTGCAATCATGGGCGCAGATGAGGCCGGAGCCAAACTCTGGTTCGGCCTGCGGTATGATCCAACATTCATGGAGAAGCTGCAAAAAGATGGCCAGGCCTATCTGGACAATCGCTTAGCGGAAACCAAAAAACTTGCCACCGCGATAAAGGCCCAGATCAGCTATACCGCACATCCCACTGAGGTATTTGCAGGCTGGTATATACCAGATGAAATTGACGGCAATCTGCTGTTGGATAGCAAGCTCAGAAAGCTCGTCACCGGGTACACAAAACAAACCCGCGCAATCTTGAACCGCATCCTCCCGGGGCCTGTTGCCATCTCTGGATACACCGATTTGAAGACCATTCCACGAAAACTGGCCACACAATGGAACAAGCTCATGGCGAAATCATCCATGGACATTTTGTTGTTGCAGGACGGGCTAGGGGCCAAGCTTATGGAACCTTATTCCAGCCGCAACCTGCAACGCGCCATCAGCGCAGCCTTCAGCACGCAAGATCATACGGTTATTCCGGTAGTGGAAATCTTCGAGATCGACCCGAGAACAGCAGATTTCAGCACAATTCCAACCACGCTCGGCACCATGAAAAGCCGTCTGAAGAACGCAAGATTTTCGCCCGCACAGCCGTTGGCCTTGTTCTCATTGTCCAGCCATATTCTGAAATTCGACAACAAACACAGTCGCGAGATCAAAGAGTTCCTTACACAGAACGCTCATGTCTGCGGCGCAAGCACATTGGCGAATGCAGAAGCTGCCGAATAATCACAAGGACCGTAGCGCATAAGATGAAAGAACCAGAGATCATCGGAGGAGGCCCGGACAAAGTGCTGTGCATCATCGGCACTCGTCCCGAAGCCATCAAAATGGCGCCGGTCATCTCTGCAATCGCAAACTGCCCAGGTCTACACGCCCATGTACTGATGACAGGCCAGCACCGCGAAATCGCATCTAACGCACTTGAATCCTTCGACATTCACCAGATCAACTGGCTCGACGTATCCAGCACCAGTCACAGACTGGCCGATCAGGCCGGCGAACTGCTCAAAGGCATAAACGCATACATTGCCGTGCATCATCCCAAATACGCATTGGTCCACGGCGACACCACAACAGGCTTCGTCGGCGCACTGGCCAGTTTTTACAGCGCCATTCCAGTCGGCCACGTGGAAGCCGGATTGCGCAGTGGTGAGCTGCGGGATCCATTTCCCGAAGAAGCCAACCGACGATTGGCAGACCAGTTATGCCATAGGCTGTTTGCTCCAACATCCATCGCCAAAGACAACTTGCTGCGTGAAGGCCTGAGCAACGACAAAATCCTCACCACAGGAAACACGGTGGTCGACGCCGTTCGACATCTGGCACAGAAAATCAAACCGGCACGCGAGCTCGACGAACTGAAAGATGTTCTGGGGCCGCAAAAGCGATTGGTGCTGGTGACCACACATAGACGTGAAAATTGGGGCGATCCCATGCGCCGCATCTGCCAGGCCATAAAACGCATCACAGAAGCGCATGAGGACCTGCAAGTCATTTTGCCAGTCCATCCAAATCCGGTCGTCAAAGACATGATCGAGAACGAGCTCAAAAATATACCGCGCATCCATCTGGTCACGCCATTGTCTTATGAAGCGCTCATCGCACTGGAACGTGACGCCGACCTGATCCTGACCGACAGCGGCGGCATACAGGAAGAAGCACCGGAGTTCGGAACACCGCTGCTGATCCTGCGCAAGACCACCGAGCGACCAGAAGCATTAACCAGCGGTCTTGCAAAACTCGTCGGCACATGCGAGCAAACCATCACGGATGAAGCCGCGCGTATCTTGAAATGCAAACACACAAAGATCGACCGCCAAAACCCGTTCGGCGATGGCCATGCATCACAGCGCATAGCAACGGCCGTAGAAAGCCACATAAACTCAGCAGACTAGCTTCATTCTGACCTTTATCATTTAAGTTCCATAATCTACCTTATGCGTATTTTATATATACGGCCTGTGCGTAGGTATCTGTGTCCTTCGCGCCTCTAAAATGTCCGCTCACCATGTCTGCGATATTGGCATGATGAAGCTCTCAGGCATGGCACACGGCCTTTAGGCAATCAAAAGTAAGCTTCTGTAAGCTGTTCGAGTTGGTTCCAAAGAGCCGCTGATTTTTGCTGATCCATGCTGGCATCTCCATCAGGCAAATCCATAAGGCCCCAGACGTTGTGCCAATAAGTCCCGCTGGGAACATCTTGCGTAGCTGCAATAAGAGCAGCCTGCGCCCCGAGCTCTTCTGATATCAGCAGTCTTTGGGCCAACCAGCTTCTAAGCCCGCCTTGCTCAGCAAACCCACCAAAACCGCTCAAAATAACCCCGGGATGAACAGCATAGCTCTTGAGAGCCGGATAGCGTTTTGTGAGCTCCCGCATCTGCCATAAATTACCCAGTTTGCTGCCACCATAAACCCTGTTGCTTGAGTAGTTTAGCGGGTTCACATCACAGGTTTGGGCCATGATATAGGCGTCTCCCGATGTCATCACAATACGTGCATCCTCCGCAAACTTGCCTTGCTCCATCAGGAGTCGATACAGCAAATGATGACCTAAGACATTGACTGCAAAGGTCATTTCAATATCGTCCGAGGCCATTTTGTGATCATGCAATATAACACCCGAGTTGCAGATCAATATATCAATTTTCTGGTTCCCCACCTTACCAACTGCATCCGCCACAGACTGCAAGCATGATAGATCACACTTAACTTGCTGGAGGTTTGAGCCCCCTCTCTTCCCCTGAGAGATGCCGCGGGACAAAGACACAACCTTAGCGCCTCGTGCAATCAATCCGCGGGAAACATACTCGCCGACACCCGCTGATCCACCTGTTATCAGGGCAGTTTTCCCGTCAAGTCGTGGTCCAGGAGGACACATACGCGTTCTCGCCCCCTGACGAAACATACACCGTAAAAGGCGGAAAACACTGGTTTTGGAGGGTCTATATGGGGTGAGGTCTATGGACACTTTTTTATCCTTGTTTACAGTCGGTCAAGATTGATTGACCATAATACTTGACTAGATTACTAATCCAGTCAAGTATTATCTGTAACACCTCGGATACGTGATGACTCAGTTTGATTTCGCCCCAGAATCACAAAAGGCAACCATTCAGACAGCGCATCTGCTGTTGCAGCAAGCCGCTCGCCTTCGACAGAAGCTACAAACGGCCGTGACTGAGGCGTGTGATCTGACCTTGTCAGAAAAAGAGCTTCTTGGACGCGTCCAGCAATCAGGAGGCGAAGTGCGGATGAGTGATATTTCCAGTGCTCTGATGTTCACCGAAGGTGGCGCAACAAAGATCATCGGCCGACTGGAGAAGCAAGGCCTCGTCACGCGGCATCGCTCGCAAGAGGATAAACGGGTTATCCTGATCAACATCACAGAGGAAGGTGAAAGCAAACTCGCAACCGCTCTCAGCGCCATGGCGAATGTCGCCTATCCGCTTTTGAGCAAAGTGTATTCTGAAGAAGAATGCGCCCAGATGACCCGCCTACTGGAGAAGCTTGGTGCGCATCCCGACCTGTTATGAGCGAGGTGCTAACGGCCTCACCAGGTACGGACAGACAAGCAAATGCCGCAGAACCGATTTGGCATCTGCGGCATTCATTCGTCTTCTCAGGCTTTAAAAGTCCATCACAATACGACCATCAATTTTGCCGTTACGCATACGATCGAAGATGTCATTGACGTTGTCGAGCGGCTCTGTGGTGTAATGCGCCGCCACCTGGCCTTCACCAGCAAACTCTAATGACTCCCGCAGATCATTTCGCGTGCCCACAATGGAACCACGTAATGTTTTGCGGTTGAGCACCATATCAAAGATGTTGAGTGGAAAGTCCTCAGGAGGCAAACCAACAAGGCTCATAGTGCCGCCACGAGCCAGCATGCCAACACCTTGCTGGAAGCTCTTGCCAGCCACTGCTGTGACCAACACGCCTTCAACACCGCCGCCAGCTTGCACTTCAGCCACCGGATCGCACTTGAATGCATTCAGCGTCATATCCGCACCAAGTGATCTTGCAAGCTCCAGTTTGTCCTCTGCAATATCAACCGCAATCACATGCAAGCCCATGGCCTTGGCGTACTGAACAGCCAGATGCCCCAAACCGCCAATACCGGAAATCACAACCGTTTGTCCCGGTTTTGTCTCCGTTTCCTTCAGCCCCTTGTAAACGGTTACACCCGCGCAAAGTATTGGTGCTGCTGGTGCAAATTCAAGTTCCTTCGGCAAATGAGCGACGAAATTCGGGTCTGCCAAAGCATATTCTGCAAAGCTGCCATTGACGCTGTAACCCGTGTTTTGCTGGCTTTCACATAAAGTTTCCCAGCCATCAACACAGTGACGACAGCAGCGGCAAGCGGTGTGCAGCCAGGGAATTCCAACGCGATCCCCCTCTTTCACCGAAGTGACATTCCGGCCTTTCTCAACCACAATGCCCACACCTTCATGGCCCGGAATAAAGGCTGGTGTCGGCTTGACTGGCCAGTCACCTTCAACAGCGTGAAGGTCGGTGTGGCACACGCCAGTGGCCTCAATTTTCACCAGAACACTGTCATCATTTACTGTAGGCTTTTCAACTTCACACACGTCCAACGGTGCACCAAACTCGCGCACAACGGCCGCTCTCATCATAGACATGACGGGCTCCTTGACCTGTTCGGGCCGCAGCGGCCCAGATGCATACAGGGAAAGCTAAATTTTGCAAATGCAGGTATGCAGCACCAGCATTCAACCCGAGCCTAACAAACCTCCAGCCAAGTATAAAAGAGATGATATTTCAAGGATGCAAGCGCGGTTAACAACGTTTCTCGCCGGTCACTCAAAGTTAAAAAGGCTTGTTCTTTAATACAAAACCCGCGGACGACAATCAGGTGTATTCAAGGACATACATTTCCGTAAAGTGAAACAAATTCATCAACTTAGGCTAACTACGTAGCTTTTAGGCGATTTCACCTGAGATCATTTCATCGTCATGAGTCGAGCGGAGACTAGCCACTCTCCCCCTACTCCATGCAACACCACAAAACACTTGCCTCCACCTAGCAATACCAAGTATAAATCAAATGTATGCATAAGGTAGATTATGGAATTACTTACTATTATTCGATCTAAATATAGCAATTATAAGTATTGTATCATTTGAATACTTAAGTATCTAACAGCTAGTTCATACTATGGATGATCATCACCATCACTCAGGCCAAGCAAACGTCTTGCACGCAAAATCACAGGTGCATCGACCATCTTGCCATCAACAACAAAAGCGCCTTGTCCTGCCGTATCCTTTTGCTTTTCAAGCACATTCAAGGCCCACTGAACTTCCTCATCACTGGGTTCAAAGCACGAATTGACAACGCTGACTTGAGAAGGATGAATAGCAAACTTACCGTTATATCCCATATCTCGCGCATTGCGGGCTTCATCCTCAAGTCCTTCAGGATCATTGAAGTCCAGAAACACACCATCAATGGCCCAAAGATGGTTCTGCACAGCTGCATTCAGCAACTGTCCACGGGGCCACACAAGACTGTTCCAGCCCATAGTACCACCTGTTTCTGCCGTATAGTCTGCATACCCAAAAGCCAATGCGTGAAGCGGCGCATGGGTTGAGGCAATCGCTTCTGCGTTGGACAGTCCGGCTGGCGTTTCCAGCAATGCGCAAATCCGTACCATCTCTTTGCCAGGATGTGCGTGAAGGAGATGATCCAGTTGCTCCAGATCACGTGGGCTTTCACATTTGGGCAGAAATATCCAGTCTGGCAGGTGCGCCAGGTCCAGCAGGCACAGCACATCTTCCAGTCCATCCGGCGTGCTCATCGATGAGATGCGAATGCCGATTTCACAGGCCTCATGCTCGCGGATCTCATCTTGAAGGCCGCGCAGCAGATCTCTAGCGGCTGGCTTTTGCTTTTCAGAAACACCGTCTTCAAGGTCAAGCACCACACACCCTGCTCCCGATGCTGTCGCCTTCGGGAAAAGGTGGGCTTTATCTGCAGGTAAGAATAACAGGCTCTTCACACCGGAACTCCAACTTAATCCATCGATGCCGTTGAGTCAGAATGTAGATCAGTAACAATTAATTTCCTGAAAATGGATAGGATCAAGCTGATCTCTTTGACGATGGACCCCGGACATAACCGCATGCCTGCAGACCACTTTGATCAGCTGTATCAACAAAAACTGATAAGCGCAGATGAGGCGATAAAAACGCTTGCAAGAGATACAAAGCTGATCACCTTCGGGTGTTATTGCGGAACCCCTCCTCGCCTTACCCAAGCCTTTTGCGAGGCTGCTGCTGCCGGATACTTCAGCAGCACACCAGATGTTTACCTGCTCCGCTCGCGCAAAGAGATTGTCGATCAGTTTTCAAATGTCGATGTCCTCAAACAGATCAAGCTGCTCTGCCCCTTTTTAGGAGGAAGTTTTCGTCAACTTGCTGATCACGCCAAGGAGTTAAGACAGACCCATCCGGATCTGATCATCCCGCATTACCTTCCAGAGCATTTTAGCCTGTATGCACAAGGTGTTTTCTCCCGTCATGGCAAGCCCAATGTGCATTTGTTTCAGGTCTCTCCCATGGACGAGCACGGCTATTTCAGCTTTGGAGTGGATGGCAGCATGTCCATCCCCCTGGCGTTTGAAGCTGGCCAGATTATCGTTGAAGTCAATCAAAATATGCCACGCACCTTTGGGTCTGGGCTCGTACATATTTCTCAGGTCTCAGCCCTTATTGAGCACAACAGCGACCTCATGGTCCTGCCGAAGAAACCGACAAGCCCTGAGGACCATAAGATTGGAGAATTTGTTGCTGAACTTGTGCCAGATCACGCTTGCATTCAGCTCGGCATTGGCGGTGTCCCGAATGAAGTGGGCAAACGCCTGAAGACAAAATCTGATCTTGGCATTCACACAGAAATGCTGGGTGATACGCTGTTCGAGTTGATACAGGCCGGTAACGTATCCAACCGGTATAAACAGCTCAATGTCGGGCACACCGTTTTTAACATCGCGCTGTTCTCCATTCCCGACTACTACGCCTATCTCGACAACAACCCCACCATGGCCTGTCATCCAGCGCACTACGTCAACAATCCGCACATCATCGCCCAAAATGACCGGATGGTCTCCGTAAACTCCTTCGTGGAGATTGATCTGTTCGGCCAAGTGGCCTCAGAATCCATCAACTGGCGTCAGATTTCCGGCAGCGGTGGGCAGCTGGACTTCGTCCGCGGTGCATTCCGCTCCAAAGAAGGCATTGCCGTGCTGGCAGCCCATTCCACCGCGAAAAACGGCAGTATCTCCAAGATTGTCCCACGCCTGCAGAACATCGTCACTACCCCGCGCAATGACGTCAGTTATGTGGCCACAGAGTACGGCTGCACCAACCTGTTTGGCATGTCCACCTCAGAGCGCGCCCACGCCCTCATTGAGCTCGCCGCCCCGCAATTTCGCGATGAGCTGCGCGAAGAAGCCAAAAACCTGACCATCTACTAGGCTGAAAGGAGCCCATCATGTATTCAGCCTACGCTCAATTCTCGGAAAATCGCTTTCTGGAGATTTACGGCCTCAACTTCGAAGAATTCTCCGTGGGCCAGATCTTTCACCATCGTCCCGGCATGACGGTTTCTCAGCAGGAAAATGCAGAGGAAGCGTTGGACACCTTCAATGCTGCAATGCTGCATTATGATGCTCATTACGCAGCGCAGACGGAGTTCAGGAAACCTCTCGTCGTCTCCACGCTGACACTGCAAAAGATCTTCGGCATGAGCTGGAAGACCTTCGCCAGAAAAGACCGCATCACAGCGTTTGAGAACATCTCCATGACTGCGCCTATCTTCGATGGCGACACGCTCTACTGCTGTAGCCAAATCATCGCAGTGGAGGAGAGCGAAGATAAAACCGGCAACGTCACCGTAAAAGCCTCCAGCACCAATCAGAAAGGTGTTGAGGTCGCCAACCTCACATACACCGTCAGCATCTTCAAAAAAGGCAAGCATCCGGTTTGGGGCAACCTTCCCAACTCTAGCAGTAACCCTTGGTTTTTGGCCTATTATCAACGTGAGGATGGGTCCCTACAGGAAACAACAGGCATCTACTTTGAGGGGTTCGCAGCAGGTCAGGTCTTCGAGCACAGCCCGGACATCACACTCCATTCGTCTTCCATGCTCCGTCACGCCGTCCAGACCATGCAATGGCACCCACTCTACCGTGATCATGAGTTCGCGCGGGAGGTCTACGGCAGAGACCGTCTGCCAGCATCAGAACTGCACGTCCTCTCGTTGGTCACCGCCGCCACCACAACCACCTTTGGCCGTGTGGTTGCCAATCTGGGTTGGACCGATACAAAGCTGTCTCGTCATTTCTATGCAGATGACCGCTTTAAAGTGCAAAGCGAAGTCCTGGCAAAGCGAGAAAGCCGTTCCAGACCAGACCAAGGCATTTTGACCATAAAAACCGTCGCCCACGATCAAACCGGCACCGAGGCCCTCTCCTACACCCGCACCCTGCTCGTCTACCGTCAGGGCGGAGGTCCATACGCAGCCGCTGGCTATTGATCCCACACCACATTCTCCTATGATCCTCTCTTGTGTAAAAGATGGATGACACGTGAAACCAGCTATCATGAGCAAAGCCGCATGGCAGTTGGAAGCCGCTGAAAACAATGCAGATCTTTATCAGCATATGTTTGAAGCCCATGGCATTCCCTATGAGCGCTCCAAGGAGCTGTTTCACACAACTGTGCCGCCCCTTCCGTTTTACTCCAGCATCGTGACCTGCCTCCCGGCAACAAAACCTGAACTCATCAATGACCTCACGCGCACTGCAACATTTGATTTTTATGTCAAAGACAGTCTTGCCGACCTTCCACTGGAGCAATCTGGTTTCAATAAGCTATTCGATGCCTGCTGGTTTCACCTCACTGAGACGATCATAGAAGACACGTCAGGCTGGGAGCAGGTAAAAACGGCTCAGCAATTGGAGCATTGGGAGACAGAATGGAAGGCAAGCGGCAACCTGACAGACCGGCGAATGTTTCCACCTGCTCTTCTCACCAATCCGAGCATGACCTTCTGGGGCTTTGGGAAGGCGGGACAGTACACCAAGAGCTTCATCGGAAACAGTTCTGACAACTCAACCGGCCTCTCCAACATCTTTGCTGGTGCACTGTCCCCTCAAGACTTCAGACAAATGGCGAGCCTGTTGCAAGCATGGCAACCATCAACACCCGTAGTCGGCTATGCACGCGATGAAACGCTCCACTGTGCCATGCAGGCAGGCTTTGAAAGCTGCGGAAACCTGACAGTCTGGGTCAAACCATTCTCATCAAGTTGAGCTCTCGTGCGAGCAACAACACCCAATCGCTCAAACTTTCATCAAACACCATTGCCTCCTGCAATAAAATGTGAGGCGTAAATAATTGTTTCCATTGTTGTATTTCGTCATCACACCCGCAGAATTTTGGTCACAATTCGCCCCTACCTCTCCTGTGCAACACATCGTTTTAGGAGAAAAGCCATGGCCATCGAGGTTTGGCTGACTTACGTCCTTGCCTGCATCATCTTACTCATCATCCCCGGACCAACAGTCCTTATGGTCTCCAGTTATGGCATCAGCCAGGGCCTGAGGGCGGTTGTCGCCTCAGCCCTGGGCGTTAGTTTGGGGAGTATCTTACTGGTCTCGGTCGCATTGGCCGGACTTGGCGCCGTCATCTCAACCTCTGCATTGCTCTATGACATTCTGCAATATGCGGGCGCGACCTACCTCATTTATCTGGGCGTCAGCATGTGGCGCAGGAAATCTGTCCTCAAAGACCAAATGGAGATTGTGGCAACGACCCGCCTGCAAATTTTCAGAGATACGTTTCTGGTCTCAGCCTTCAACCCCAAAGACATGCTGTTCTTCGTCGCCTTTCTCCCGCAATTTGTAGAGGACACGATTCCAGTCATTCCGCAGTTTATATTGCTGGGAACAACCTTCGTGGTCCTCGGTGGCATCAACACCATGTTCTGGACCTCCATGGCAGGCAGTTGCAGTGCCATGCTCACCGGAGGCAAATGCGCAAAACGTCTCAACAGGATCGGAGGCACCGGTCTGCTGAGTGCCGGGCTATTCATCGCGCTGTCAGGAAAGTTTCCATAAAACTCATAGACAGTGGCAAGAACTCAAAGTCTCTCCAGTATTTCTCAAAGGCCGACCTCTACCCAAACAGCATCTACATGGGTAAGCTTCTTATCTGCTGCACACTTTGAGATATCAGCTCAAAGCCTTTCAACTCATCACCTGTTCATGATCGATCAGGCCTTTCCGGAGAACACCATGGCATTTGAAGCATGGATCGCGTTTGCCGCGGCAAGTATCCTACTGTTGATCATACCCGGGCCAACCGTCCTGATGGTCGTCAGTTACAGCCTTAGTCAGGGCAAACGCGCTGCAGTTGCCTCTGTCACTGGGGTGATGTTAGGGGACCTGTTTGCCATTACAGCAGCTCTTGCTGGTCTTGGTGCAGTGCTGGCAACCTCCGTCATACTCTTCCAGATCATGAAATACTTTGGTGCAGCTTATCTGATCTATATCGGCATTAAGATGTGGCGCAGCAATTCCGGCCCATCTACACAAGTTGAGATGCCACAGGTTCCGGCTTTCCAAATCTTCAGAGACACCCTGCTGGTCACCACCTTCAACCCAAAGGGCATGCTGTTCTTCGTGGCGTTCCTGCCTCAGTTTGTTGACCAAACCCAGCCTGTGTTGACCCAGTTTTTCATTCTGGGCCTCACCTTCGTAACGCTTGGCGGTGTGAACACAGTGTTCTGGGTGACCATGGCGGGCGGATTGCGCAAAGTTGTCAACGGACCAAACACACTCAAGCGCCTCAATAAAGTTGGCGGCACAGGCCTTCTGGGTGCAGGCATCTTCACCGCTCTGTCTGGTCGCGTAGGCTAATAAAAAGCCCGGAATTACCGGGCTTTTCACAATCTATCGAAGAAGTGTTTTCAAGGCGTCTGCGACAATAATCGTAGCTGCCTTTAAGTCCGAAAGCTGCAAATGCTCATCCGCCCCATGAGCATTGGCTTCCAGAATGGAACGCGGTCCTGCACCATAAAGCACTGTTGGAATACCGGCCTCAGCATAATGGCGGGCATCGGTGTAAAGCGGAGCGCCCGTGCTTTTCAGCTCAATGCCCAAAACCTCTTTGGCAGGCCATTTTAACGCTTCCACCAGCTTTTTTGCACCCGGCAACTCGCGCAGCGGCTCAGCAATCATAATGCGCCGACACTCCACCTCAACACCGCAATCTTTCGGCACCAAAGCTTCAATCAGCTCAATCAGCTGCTCTTCCACCTGTTCCCCGTTTTCTTCGGGAATCAAACGCCGGTCAACGCGCAGCGAGACGCGCTCTGGCACAACGTTGGTGTTGATGCCGCCTGAGATCAGGCCCACAGTGATCTGAGGTGATCCAATGCCATCCTGTTCACTCTGAATGGACTTGAGCCTTTCGCGTTCCTCATAAAGCGCTGTGAGAACAGGCGTTGCAGCTTGCAGGGCGTCCGCACCACTTTCTGGCATCGCAGCATGTGCCTGACGGCCACGGAAGATCACTTCCATATGCAAACAGCCGTTGTGAGCCGTTGTTGCTGCATAAGAAAAGCCTGCTGAGATCGCATAGTCCGGCTTGGTCAGCTCTTGCTCCAACAACCACTTCGGCCCAACAAACCCGCCGGCTTCCTCATCATACGTCAGATGCAGTTCAACCGAGCCTTCCAGCTCATCCGCATACTCACGCAGAGCTAAAAGCGCAAACGCGTAGGTGGCAAAATCTCCTTTGGAAACTGCAGCTCCGCGCCCATACAAAGCACCATCTTCAATCTCTGCGCCATAAGGGTCTTTGGTCCAACCTTCCCCCGGAGGAACAACATCACCGTGTGCATTTAGAGCAATCACTGGACCAAACCCGTCGCCAAACGTTTCACGAATGATCAAATTGGTCACAGAGACCATGCCGTTCTGGCGCACAAATGGTTCTGGAACAGGGTGCTTTTCAACGGTAAAGCCAAGGCCTTCAAGCAGCTCAGCAGTCCGCAACGCGTGGTGCTCTGTATCCCCTGGCGGGTTGTCGCTTGGCACCTTGACCAATTCGCGCAGGAAGTCGACCTGCTCCGCAAACCGGTTTTCAATCGCGGCCTTCATGAATGCTCCCCTTGAATTTTACAGTAGCATTAATCCAATAGATAACGGTGATGGTTGCAAGCATCTTGTCATGCAGCCCCTCATGTTCCAGTGGATTATTGCCCCTTACGTAACTGTAGTAAGCACTTTCCGGCAAGGATCAGGAACTGCAAGCACTCTGTTCATCTACCACCAGATCCTCCAGCCGGAAGCTGAAGATCCGGCAGATCTGTCGCAAAGCCTCCGCGAACTCATCTTTCGCGCTGTTCTGCAAGCGAAGCTGGAAGGCCTCCAGTATCTGATGCTTGGTTGCCCCTTTCACCGCAAAGATGAAGGGGAAGCCATAGTTGGATTTGTAAGCACCGTTAAGCTGGGTGAATTGCTCATATTCCGCATCACTCAGCTGATCCAGTCCAGCGCCGGACTGTTCATTCACAGAGGCATCAGCCATTTCACCGGCACGCGCCGCTTTGCCTGCAAGGTCGGGGTGTGCACGGATTAACGCCAGCTGCGCGTCTTCATCCGCATGTTGCAGAGCGTTAGCAAACGCCTCAATCAGCGCATCACGAGAGGCAAAAGGTGCATCTCGCTGGGCAACAGCCGCAACCCAGGAAGTGTGCTCCGCAACCCCGCCAAACACCTCGACAAAGGTGTCCAGCGAAAACCGGTTCACCTCATCCAGAGAATAAGTCACCATGGCCTCAATGCCCCTGCAACCAGGCGCCAAGAATTTCACGCTCTTCTTTGGTCATGCCTGTCTCATTGCCAAGTGGCATGGCAGAGGACCGCACCGCCTGCGCCATGATCAGGCTGTCATAGCGTTGCAGATCAGCAATGCTGTCCAGCTCAATGTTTTTAGGCGCTTCGCTAAAAGCCTCATTGGTTGGCGTCGCACTATGGCAGGCCGCACAATGGGTCTGCGCAATCACCAGCACATCACTGTCTGGGATCGGACCATGTCCACCACCAATCTTGGCAGGCTGTGTCACAATGAGAGCTACAAACAGACTGACGGCTGCCGTAGGCAAGGCCCACCAGAAATTGGCAAAGTTGTCATGCGCATCATGACGATTGATGAAGTGGCGCACCATACCACCCATCACCAGGATAAGCGCAACAACCAGCACAGGTTGGCTATGCCCCGTCAGCAATGGATAGTGGTTGGACACCATCATCAAAAGAACCGGCAATGTCAGGTAATTGTTGTGAACCGAGCGCTGCTTGCCAATCAGGCCAAGCGCGGCATCAGGTTTACGCCCTGCCAGCAGGTCTGCGGTAATCTTTTTCTGGTTCGGGATAATCACCATAAACACGTTGAAGGCCATAAACGTGCCAATCAGCGCGCCAACGTGAATGAGAACCCCGCGTCCTGAAAACACCTGAGAATACCCATAGGTCGCACCCAGAATGATCACCAGAAGGCACACGGCCAGCAAAGGTGTATTCTTGCCAATCGCCGAACGGCACAGGCGATCATAAATGATCCAGCCAAGCCCAAGAGAGGCGATGGAAATTGCGACAGCCTCAACAGGCAAAAGCTTCATGACCTCAGGGTCAATGAGATAAACTGTTGCGTTGAAGTAGTACTGAACGCTCAAAAGAGCAAAACCTGAAACCCAGGTGAGATAAGCATCCCACTTGTACCACATCAGGTCTTTCGGCAGCTCTTTCGGTGCCACCATGAACTTCTCAACATGGTAGAAACCGCCGCCATGGACTTCCCAGGCGCTGCCAAAAATGCCCTCTGCCTGCCCTTCCCGTTTGCGCAAGGAAAGGTCGAGAGCGATGAAATAAAAAGAGGTCCCAATCCAGCCCACGCCCACAATCAAGTGAAACCAGCGGAAAAGCAGATTGAGCCATTCACTAAGGAAAGTGGCTGTCATTGTCTTGTTCTTTTAAGTTCAATTGAAATGAGTGGGCAGCGGGAGAAAACCCCCACTGCTGAAATCAGCGGAGAGCACCGTTAAAAAATGTGGCGCTCTCCGAAAACAAGCTTGGAGCTTATTCAGGCAGCTGGTCGTCGATGCCTTTAACGTAGAAGTTCATGGAAAGCAGTGCGCCATCTTCAGCGCTCTCACCAGCTTTCAGGAACTCAGAGCCGTCCTGTTTGGTGATTGGGCCGGTAAATGGCTTCAGCTCACCAGACTTGATTGCAGCAAGAGTTTTGGCAGCTTCTTCTGCAACATCCTGCGGGATGTTGGTGAACGGCGCCATGTGAACCATGTCGACATCCAGACCGCCCCAGGTATCCTGCCCCTTCCAGTTGCCGTCCATCACTGCCTGTACGCGGGCAATGTAGTAAGCGGACCAGTCGTCGATGATCGCAGTTGCTTGTGCCTTAGGCGCAAACTTGATCATGTCAGATGCCTGACCAAAGCCCATGATGCCACGCTCTTCAGCAACCTGCAGAGGCGCTGGGGAGTCAGTGTGCTGAACCATGATGTCAACGCCCTGATCGATCAGCGCTTTTGCAGCATCGGCTTCACGGCCCGGATCATACCAGGAGTTCACCCAGATGGTCTTGATCTTGAAGTCCGGGTTCACAGACTGTGCACCCAGCATGAAGGAGTTGATGCCACGCACAACTTCAGGGATCGGGAAAGAACCGATGTAGCCAGCAGTGCCGGATTTGGAGACCTTTGCAGCGATCTGACCAAGCACATAACGACCTTCATAGAAGCGAGCGCCGTAAGAAGAAACGTTCTTCGCCTGCTTGTAGCCAGTTGCATGTTCAAACTTCACTTTCGGAAACTTGCGCGCAACCTTCAAGGTTGGGTTCATGTAACCAAAGGACGTTGTAAAGATCAGCTCGTGACCGGAGCGAGCCAGACGCTCAATCGCGCGCTCAGCATCCGCACCTTCTGGCACGCTTTCAATGTAAGTGGTTTCAACTTTGTCGCCAAAGTGCTTTTCAATCGCCTGACGGCCCTGATCGTGCTGGTAAGACCAGCCATGGTCAGAAACTGGACCAACATAGATGAAACCCACTTTCAGTGGATCAGCAGCATTTGAAGCCCCTGCGGAAAGACCAAGTGCAACTGCAGCAGTTGCAGCAAGCTTGAAGATAGTGCGCATTGTGCGCTCCCCTTTATAGGTTAACCTGCATTCCTGCCACGCAACACCCTAATAAGCGCGGCGGAACACACCATTGAGAACCAGATGAACGACGGCGCCAAGCAAACACGATAGGAACAAACCCGAAGGCCGTTCTGCGCATTTGTGCGCCCACAAGTTGTTTTTCTGCTTTGTTTTCGCTCGCAAATATTTGCGATCGTTTATTCGTGCGCGTGCAGAAATCCGCAAATTTTGCAGCCGTGAATAAGTTCATATTCACTCAGATATTTAAATCTCTGTTATCTATATCTCCGACCCACCATGTATACGAAGGTCGAAATATTTACAATTTGACCAACGTCTACTATGAGCGCGTCGGTCAAATCAGGTTCTTATTAGCGATCAGGCACAAAGGGCTTACCAAGACAGGCAGGTGTATTCACCTTGGCAAGTGTCTTATTACGCGAGATCATGATCAGCACAATGATAGTTGCCAGATACGGCAGCGCAGACATCAACTGCGTCGGCAAACCAATGCCAGCGGCCTGTGCGTGGAACTGCAAAATGGAAACAGCACCAAACAGATAAGCCCCAATCAGCACACGCGCCGGGCGCCAGCTTGCAAACACCACCAGAGCCAGCGCAATCCAGCCTCGGCCCGCTGTCATGCCCTCAACCCACTGCGGAGTGTAAATGAGTGAAAGGTAAGCGCCTGCAAGGCCAGAACACGCCCCGCCAAACATCACAGCCAAGTAACGCACCTGAATAACGGAGTATCCAAGCGAATGCGCTGAACCGTGATTGTCGCCAACCGCACGGATGATCAGCCCCGTACGAGACCTGAACAGCACAAAGTAAACCGCAATCACAAGACCATAAGAAGCGTAAACCAGAACGTCCTGATTAAAGAGCAGCGGCCCAATGAATGGAATGCCTGACAACACTGGAATAGCAATCGGTTTCAGGCTGATACCCGGCTGACCGATGAAGGCTTCTCCAACCATACCGGAAAGGCCAAGCCCCAGTATAGTCAGCGCAAGGCCTGTCGCCACCTGATTTGCCATCAGATTAAGCGTCAGGAAGCCAAACAACAGGCTCATGGCAACGCCGGAGATCATGGCCGCCACAATGCCGATGTAAGGAGAACCAGTCGCCTGTGTCGCTGCAAAACCCATCACAGCGCCGACAATCATCATCCCCTCAACACCAAGGTTGAGCACACCTGAACGCTCCACCACAAGCTCACCAATAGCAGCAAGCAACAGCGGCGTAGACGCGGTGATGATGGTCAGAAGTACAGCCTCAATCATGGAAAGATCAGACATTGCCTGCCTCCTTCATGTTTTTCACACTGGAAGCAATCTTGAATCTGTAAAGAATGAGCGTGTCACAGGCGAGCACAAAGAACAGCAGCATGCCCTGAAACACACGCGTCACCTTATCAGTCAAACCAAGGCTGACCTGAGCAGACTCGCCGCCGATGTAGGAAAGCCCAAGCAACAACCCGGCAAACAGAATTCCAACAGGATTCAAACGACCAAGGAACGCTACGATAATCGCGGTAAACCCATAGCCAGGAGAAATAACAGGCGTCAGCTGTTCAATAGAACCGGAGACTTCCGCCATACCAGCCAGACCAGCCAAACCACCGGAAACGAGGAAACCGAACCAGACAACCCCATTGCTGGAAAACCCAGCAAAACGGCCAGCACGCGGTGTCTCACCCATCACCTTGATCTCAAAGCCTTTGAGCGTGCGAGACAGCATCCACCAAACCACCAGAACAGCCAGAATGGCGAAGATCATGCCAATATGCAGTCGTCCTTCACCGATTTTCGGCAGCACGTGTGCCGCATCAAAAATCCGGCTTTCCGGGAAGTTGAAACCTTCTGGATCACGCCATGGACCACGGACAAGAAAGTCGAGAATGTACTGCGCGATGTAAACCAGCATCAGGCTGGTCAGGATCTCATTGGTCCCAAACCGCACCTTCAGGAACGCCGGAATAGACGCCCACGCCATACCGCCCAAAATGCCCATCAGCACCATCAAAGGCAGGGCCAGAGGGCTGGTAAAGTCGTAAAACAGTACCGGAATAATGGATCCAGCCAGCGCACCCATGGTGAACTGACCTTCAGCACCAATGTTCCAGGAATTGGACAGGAAACAGACAGACAGGCCAACCGCGATCAGCACCAGCGGACCTGCTTTCACCAGCAGCTCTTCAATGGACCAGCTGGTTGTCAGGGGCTCGATGAAATAGGCATAAAGCGCATCAATCGGATTGTAACCCATGCTGACAAACAAAATAGAGCCACACACAAGCGTAAGCCCAATCGCAATCAGCGGCGAAACAACAGTCATCAGCTGAGAATGCTCAGCCCGTTTTTCAAGTTCAATGCGCATGGGTCTCTCCCGCGTTTGCTGCAGGGGAAGCAGACTTGCCCTCACCCATACCCGCCATCAAAAGACCGATCTTCTCACGCGTCATTTCAGAAGCTGGTTCGGCGACAGAAAGCTCACCACGAGAGATCACCGCAATCCGGTCAGAAAGCTCGTAGATCTCATCAAGATCCTGGGAAATCACCAGAACAGCAGAACCACCTCGGGCCAGATCAATGATCGCCTGACGGATCAAAGCTGCAGCGCCTGCATCAACGCCCCATGTCGGCTGGTTAATCACCAGCACTTTCGGCACACGGTCCAGCTCGCGGCCAACCACAAACTTTTGCAGGTTACCGCCAGAAAGAGAACGAGCCTCAGGATTATCATGAGACATACGCACATCGTAGGAAACGGTGATGCGCTTTTCCATTTCAGTTGCAAGCTTCTGGTTAAGCATGCCGTGCTTGATCAATGACGGCTCAGTTTTATAGCGCGTCAGCAATATATTGTCAGAAAGCACAAAGCCCGGCACCGCACCATGACCCAAGCGCTCTTCAGGCACAAAGGCAGAGCCCAGCAAACGCCGGTCATTGATCTTGCGCTTGCCAACCGGCACACCGCAAATTTCAACCGCATAAGCATCTTTGACCTGCGTCTCGCCAGAGATCGCATCAAACAACTCGCTCTGGCCGTTCGCTGCAATCCCGGCAACAGCAACAATCTCGCCGCCGCGCAAATCCAGATTGACGTCCTTCAGCTCAATGCCAAACGCACCATCCGATGGAATAGACAGATTGCGCAGCTTGAGCATCACATCACCCGGCTGAGCCTCAGTCGCACCGGCAGAGATATCATGTACATCGCCGCCGACCATCATACGGGCAAGGCTAGCCGGTGTTTCTTCAGCCGGGTCACACCCACCCACCACACGGCCATGACGCATGATCGTGGCGTTGTGGCAGATCTTCTTCACCTCTTCCAGACGATGAGAGATGTAAAGGATCGCACACCCTTCTGAGGCGAGGCGCTGCAAGGTGATGAAAAGCTGATCTGCTTCTTGCGGGGTCAATACAGACGTAGGCTCATCCATGATGATGAGACTGGGGTTCTGCAAAAGGCAACGCACGATTTCGATACGCTGACGGATGCCAACCGGCAGATCCGCAACCAGTGCTGCAGGATCCAGAGGCAGGCCATACTTTTGGGAAACCTCAGTAATACGTCTGGAAAGTGCCTCGATTTTTTCGCCTTTAGGCAAGGCCAGCGCGATGTTTTCAACCACACTCAGCGCTTCAAACAAGGAGAAGTGCTGGAACACCATGCCAACGCCCAGTTTGCGGGCAGCCGCAGGGTTCGAGATTGAAACCCGTTTCCCCTTCCAGAGGATCTCTCCCGCACCCGGTTCAAGAGCGCCGTAGAGAATTTTCACGAGCGTGGATTTACCCGCTCCGTTTTCGCCCAGCAAAGCATGAATTTCACCTTGCTTAATGACGAGATCGACATTGTCGTTCGCTAGAATGTCACCAAATCTCTTGGTAATACCCTTGGCTTCTATGAGATCTACGCCCTCTGCCACCGGGCCAGACCTCTGTTCGTTTTCCATCGTGTTATCCGTTCCCCCAAGCAAAATTAGATCGAGATGTTCTCCCTGAACCTAAGAAGCAAAACGAAAACCTCCCTGAGCATTGCTCATTTGCTTTTCCTTTACCACTAGAAGTTGAGCAGCAATGGAAATTGCAATATCAGACGGTTTTTTGCTTTTAATCTCAGTAATTCCGACCGGACAAACAAGCTGTTTGCTCTGCGCCTCCGGTACCCCGGAGTCTTTGAACCGTTTTAGTGTTCGCGCGCGCTTTGTTGCACTGCCTATCAATCCAATAAATGCCAGATCGGTTCTACGAACAGCGGCATCTACTATAGCATGATCACGCTTGTGATCATGGGTCATTACGATGACATAGTTTCCCGGCTCAAGGTTCTTTACGACGACTTGAGGCTCATTTAGATGAATGCAGCGAATATTGGAAGGTACATATTTAGGAAAAATTTCGCGCCGTTCATCAATCCAGCTGATCTGAAAGCCCAATGGGGCCATTGCAAGCATCAAAGCCTTGCCAACATGCCCTGCACCGAACAGATACAGATGGGGTCTATCCTCCCCGAACCTCTCCGTCAATTTGCCTTGATTTAAAACAATTTCAGCGGAATCTGCCCTGCACATTGCAGGGGGTAATACGTGCCTTTCAAGCACCCCGAAACTGCAAGTATTTGCAGTCGTTGAAAAAATCCCCACCCCTTCTTGTGTGGAAAAATCTTGTGCACGACCACGATAATTGAGATCAAATTGCTCAAATGCGATTTCAACCCGCCCGCCGCAGCATTGCCCAAGGTCAGGACCAAGCGCGTATGAGCGTGTTTGGAAGGCGGCACCGCCCTCTTTCATCAATGAAACGGCTTCATGCAAAACATCGTATTCCAGACGCCCACCACCGATGGTTCCTTTAAACGACATATCGGGGCGTACGACCATCCGTGTGCCATTCTCACGAGGAGAGGATCCGGCAACATCCAGTATACTCACCAGCACACAACGGCCAGCAGCATCCAGAGCAGACAGAACTTCACCCCAAACCCGCATCAGCTCACCTCTCCCGCCTTGATCGCTTTAACAGCTTTCAAGATCGCTTCAGGCGTTGCTGGTGCATCCAGTTTCGGCAAAACACCCTTGTTCAGGCTCGCAACCGCATCGTTGATCGCGCAAAAAACAGAGATTGGCAGCATCAAAGGCGGCTCTCCAACAGCCTTAGAACGATAGATCGTTGGCTCAGGGTTCCCGTCACTCTCATAAAGCGCCACATTAAAAATCTCAGGAACATCCGTGGCCGTCGGTATCTTGTAAGTAGACGGAGCATGTGTCCGCAGTCGGCCAGCATCATCAAACCACAACTCTTCCGTGGTCAACCAGCCCATACCCTGCACAAAGCCACCTTCAATCTGGCCAATATCCAGTGCCGGATTGAGCGATTTGCCAACATCATGAAGCACATCAACCCGTTCAACTTTCATTTCACCGGTCAACGTATCAATCACCACCTCAGAACAGGAGGCACCATAAGAGAAGTACAGGAAAGGCCGTCCCTTCACCCGTTCCCGATCCCAGATAATCTTCGGTGTTTTGTAAAACCCGGAGGAGGAAAGATGTATGCGATGCTCATAAGCAAGTTGAGCCAGTTCTTTGATGGAAAGCTTACGTGTCCCATCTATCAGCATCTGATCGTCACAAAGCTCAATATCCCCCTCAGAAACCTCAAAATGTTGAGCGCCGAAGGCTTTCAGGCGACCAACAATCTCACGGCACGCAATCGCGGCAGCCATACCATTCAAGTCAGTACCGGATGAGGCTGCGGTTGGAGATGTATTTGCAACCTTAGAGGTATTGGTCGCGGTGATCTTTACTTTCCCAAGGCTAACACCCATCTCAGTCGCTGCGATCTGGGCAACTTTTTGATAGAGGCCCTGCCCCATCTCTGTGCCGCCATGGTTCAGGTGCACAGAACCATCCCGATAAAGATGCACCAGTGCACCCGCTTGGTTGAGATGGGTCAGCGTGAACGAAATACCAAACTTCACCGGCGTCAACGCGATCCCTTTCTTCAGGATCACGTTCTCAGAATTAAACGCATCTACAGCTTTACGGCGCGCACGATACTCGGAGCTTTCCTCCAGCTCATCCACCAGCGCGGCCAGCACGTCGTGTTCATCAACCGCCTGCCCATAAGGCGTGGTATTCTCACCCTCGCGATAGAAGTTCGCCTTGCGTACATCAAGTGGGTCTTGCCCCATCTTGATCGCAATTGCATCCATCAACCGCTCAGCAGCAAACATCCCTTGCGGGCCACCGAAACCACGGAAAGCTGTATTAGAAACCGTGTTTGTTTTCAGCCTCTTGGAAGCTATGAGAACATCTGGATAGAAATAACTGTTATCCGCATGGAACATCGCACGATCATTGATACCAAGCGACAGATCCGCAGAGTGTCCACAACGCGAATTCAAATCAATCTGAACCGCTTCAATCTTGCCGGATGCATCACACCCCGCTTCCACATCAACCAGAAAATCATGGCGTTTCCCGGTCAGGATCATATCGTCGTCACGGTCCAACCGACATTTACATGGACGACCAGTAGCGTTTGCAGCCAAAGCTGCCAGTGCAGCCCATTGGTTGGCCTGAGATTCCTTACCACCAAATGCCCCCCCCATCCGGCGCACTTCAACGGTCACCGCCGCCTCATCAACACCCAGCACTTTAGCAACGGTATGCTGAACCTCAGTTGGATGCTGCGTGGAGGAATGCACAAGCATATCACCATCTTCACCGGGAACAGCAAAGGCCATCTGCCCTTCAAGATAGAAGTGCTCCTGCCCGCCAAGCGCAAAACTGCTCTTCACCGTGTGTGCAGACCGTTCCATAGTGGCTTCCGGTGTCCCACGGCGAAACTCATAGTCCGGCAACACAGTCTGCTCAGCTTTGAGAGCATCAACAACGCTCACCAGAGGCGTTTCTGCCTCTACCTCAATCCGTGCCAGTTGAACAGCCTTGCGCGCCTGTAAACGGCTCTCAGCTACCACAAGAAACACCAGCTGCCCATGGAATGCGATGCGATCTGATACAAAGACCGGATCATCTCCCATCGCAGGAGAGCAATCATTCACACCAGGGATATCCGCAGCTTCCAGCACGGTAACAACACCGGGAGTTGCTCTGACAGCGCTCAGATCGATTGTCGTCAGACGGCCACACGCTTCATGAAGCGCATACCCCGGCGCCACATGAAGCGTGCCGTACGGCTCAATCATGTCATCAATATATGTCGCAGTTCCAGACACATGCTTTTCTGCACTGTCATGCTTGTAGGATTTTCCCACGACCTGAGAGGTCGAGGTGCCTGCCTCTGTCTTTTCAAGAAGATCAGCTGACATGAGCGCCTCCCTCAACCAGTTCACGTTGCCCGTGGACACGCGTTTTTTGCGAGGATGAAGCAGATATCTCCAGTAAGGCTTTTTCTAAAAGCCCTCGCACAATATCACGCCGATAGGTGCTGGAGGCTCGCATGTCAGTCAGTGGAACGAATTCACTCTCAATAGCATTCAACGCATCCTGCCAACTGCCTGGGTCTTCCAGGGACGCACCAACCAGAGCCGCTTCAGCGCCACTTGCACGTTTTGGAATGCCTGCAACACCACCAAATGCCATGCGCGCACGCTCCACAACACCGTCTTTCACCGTCAGACAGAACGCAGCCATCACTGCAGAGATATCCTGATCAAAGCGCTTGGTGATCTTGTAGGCCCGGAACTGCTCATTTGCGCTCAAACGCGGCACACTGATCGACGTCAGCACTTCGTTCTCAGCGATATCCTGCTTGCCATAGTCAATGAAGAAACTCTCCAGAGGCAAGGTACGCCGCCCACGATTGCTCTGCAGCTCAATTTCCGCCCCAAGAGCAATCAGCATCGGCGGCATATCCCCGATAGGCGATCCGTTTGCGATGTTCCCGCCAACGGTCCCCGATGCCCGAACCTGCTTTGAACCAATCCGGCTGATCACCACCTCAAGATCAGGATCAATAGACTTCAGGAAATGCTCAGCAACCGCATAAGACGCACCCGCACCAAGCCGGATACCCTGTTCATCCTCATAGCAAGTGCTCAATCCATTCACGCGCCCAAGAAAAATAACCTTCGGCAGGTCGCGCAGATGCTTAGTGACCCAAAGCCCAACATCTGTAGAACCAGAAACAAGCGTAGCCTCCGGATGCTCACCATAGGTTTCCAGCAAGCGCTGAAAGCTGCTCGGAGCAAAGAAGAACCGCTCGTCATTGCCCACATGAATATCCTGCGCATCCTGAAGAGCAGCGAGTTTACTCTCTGTTTCCGTTGCACGCGTAGCAAAAGCGTCATTCAAGCCATCGCGACACGCTTCCAGAGCCGCATCAACGATTGGTCGGTATCCGGTACAACGGCACAGATTGCCCGCTATCCAGGTGTTCACATCCTGCCGTGTCAGACCCGGCGTATTCGCATGATAAAGTGTAAACAGGTTCATCACGAAACCGGGCGTACAGAAGCCGCATTGCGATCCATGAAGCTCTACAAGCGCTTTTTGGACAGGGTGTAATCCGTCAGGCCCTTCCAGATCTTCAACCGTCACAAGCTCACAGCCATCAATCTGGCCGAGCAATAGAATACAGCTGTTCACGGGCTCATAAATGAGTTTGCCGTCACGCAAACGCCCAAGCGCAATGGTGCAGGCACCGCAATCCCCTTCACCACAGCCTTCTTTGGTGCCCGTTGAGCGTTCACTCAGACGCAGATAGTCCAGCAAAGTGGTTGTCGGCTCAAAACGATCCAATTCGACGATCTGGCCTTTACGAAGGAAGCGGATTGCCGTGCGCATCAACTCAGCTCCCCCTGTAGGTGGTGTAACCAAAGGGAGAAAGCAGCAGCGGCACATGATAGTGGCTGCTCACATCCGCAATACCAAAGCGGATCGGCACCACGTCAAGAAACGCAGGTTTTGGAAGAGAAATCCCCTCAGCCCGCAAATAGTCACCAGCATGGAACTGCAGTTCATAGGTGCCTGCAGTCAGGCTCTCACCTTCCAGCAGTGGCCCATCCACACGCCCGTCATTATTGGTCGAAAATACACCGATTTTGGAGAAGCTGTCCCCATCGATACGAACCAGCTCAACCCGCAGCCCTGCTGCAGGTTTCCCTTGAGCACTGTCCAAAACGTGGGTGGTCAATCGCCCCATAGTTGCCTCGTCTTTCAAATGGCAACTGCAATAGATGCCAGAATCTAAGTGAAACTACAGAGTGCACGACTATTTGTGATAACAAAAGAACAAAAAAGTGTCATACATGATGCCATTTAGGCATCAACTTTAGGCAAAATCTTCTCCAATCTTGCCTCTGCTTGCTCAAGAAAAATCGCTGGCGCCAGCGCAAGCCCACGCAACGACGAGGTGATGACGCAAAAATGGCCGCGTGTCAGCTGTTCATCAACAAGCGGTTTAAAGAGCAGCCGCTTGTTCGCCAATTCTTCTTCCAAACCAATGACCGTCTGAAACGCCACCATTTCACCAGAGCGCACCAGATGTTTCATAAAGCGCAGAGAATTGGCCTCCACACTGCTGTGCCCACCAATAGAACTGTGAGAGAGCGCCACATCCAGCCGGGCACGAATAGAGATCCCGCGCGCTGGCATGGCAACCGGATACTCAAAACACTGTGCAAGGCTCAACTTTTCTTCGTCGGCAAGCGGATGCGTCGGAGCCATGATTGCGCCAATCTCCAATGCCTTCTTGTAGGTGATGTTAAGCGCATCGGTATCCGGTGGCTCAAATGTGAACCCTACATCCACCTCAGCCTTCTCAACGGCCTGTGCAACGCGCTCAGCCCCCATCACCTGTACATCCACATGAATGCCGCTGTAATCCTTGTGGAACTGCGCAATCACCTCAGGCAACAGCGCTTCGGTCACACTCTCAACCGTTGCAATCGAAACCACACCACGACGAAGACCTTTTAGCGCATCCAGCTCCGCACCGGTCGCTTCCAGATCGGATAGCGTCCGCCGAATATGTGCCAGCAGAATTTCCCCTGCAGAAGACAGACGGATCGTGCGGCCAACTCGCTCAAACAGCTCCATTCCCAACTGCTTTTCCAGTGTGAGAATTTGCCGGTTCACCGCAGAAGACGCCACATTAAGCTTGCGCGCCGCCGCCCGAATGGAATTCTCTTCCGCAGCCGCTGCGAAATAACGAAGCGCTGGGCCGTAAAGATACCGCGACCGATCCATCAATCCTCCCAATCCCTCAAACGTATTTAGGGGATAATCACTGTTGCACCGGTGGTTTTACGCCCCTCCAGATCGCAGTGCGCCTGCGCAATGTCCTTCAGGCTGTAACGCTGGTTGATCTGAATATTAATTGTCCCGTCAGCCACAGCGGCAAACAGGTCCCCAGCTGTCTCTTCCAGCTCCCAACGCTCAGCAATGTAATTGAACAGTGTCGGACGCGTCGCAAAGAGTGAGCCTTTCTGAGACAGGATGGCCATGTTGAACTCAGGGAGCGGCCCGGACGATTGTCCAAAAGAACACCAAAGCCCACGTGGACGAAGGCAATCCAGCGATGCAGGATAAGTATCCTTGCCCACACTGTCATAAACCACATCACAGCCACGCCCATCAGTGATCTGACGCACCCGCGCTACCCAGTCCTCACTCTTGTAATTGATCACATACTCATAGCCATTGGCCTGAGCCAGCCGCGCTTTTTCTTCCGAGCTGACCGTCCCGATCACCCTTGCACCAAGGGCCGACGCCCATTGACCAATAATAAGCCCGACACCGCCAGCCGCTGCGTGGTAAAGCAAAGTCGTATCCGCTCCCACGTTGTAGGTCTCGCGCAGCAGATAGCGTGCAGTCATGCCTTTCAACATTAAAGCCGCCGCTTGCTCATCACTCACACCTTCGGGGATCTTCACAAGCACGCTGGCGGGAATATTACGCTCTTCACTGTAAGCCCCCAGCGGTCCTGCATATGCCACACGGTCCCCAAGAGCGAGCCCGGTCACGCCTTGCCCAAGCGCAACAACAATCCCTGCCCCCTCATTGCCAGGAATAAACGGGACACCATTTGGTGCCGGATAAA
Organism: Pseudovibrio sp. Ad46; assembly: GCF_001623065.1. NCBI lineage: Bacteria > Pseudomonadati > Pseudomonadota > Alphaproteobacteria > Hyphomicrobiales > Stappiaceae > Pseudovibrio > Pseudovibrio sp. Ad46. The sequence goes on from NZ_LMCG01000068.1 coordinate 106,740, forward strand.
GGCCAGAGCGAAAATAGGTATCAATAAAGTTGAGCCCGATCGCAGTGTGCCTGATCCGAACTTCTCCATGCCCCGGATCAGGCAGGTCCACATCCACGTGTGTCAGAACGGACGGATCACCAGTTTTTTCAACGCGAACAGCAAAGACCATATGGATTTTCCCTTACAAAAGCTGGAGGCGGAGTTTGGACAGAATGCCGCTAACTTGCAAGCACCTTTGGGAAAACCATGCTCCACCCTGAGAAATGCAAGCATCAAAGCAAAAAGCCCGACCAATTGGCCGGGCTTCTAAAAACTCACTTATCGAGAATCACATCTTGCGAAACAACTGGTGAACAGCCCCAACACAAAACAGATAAAGGCTCGTTGCCGTGATCAGCGCAAACAACCAGCTATCGATAATAAAATCCTGATAAAGGGCAACCGCAAGTGCAGCACTCCACACAATGAGAATGCCCAGGGTCAGCGGACGCCACTTGACGGTGCGCACCGGGTGGACGAACTCGACAGGAGCAAACGTCAGCACAGAACATAGCACCACCATGCCGATGATGATCCATGGCGGAGACTGCAGTGCAACCAGCACAACAATCACCATATTCCAGACACCAGGGAAGCCAAGAAAGCCACCGCTTTCTGTCTTCATGTTGCCGTCAGCGAAGTAGATCGCGCCGGTAAACACAATGACAGCACCAGACAGAAGCCCCCAGAACTCTGAGAGAAGGCCGCTTTGGTATAGCGCGAAAGCAGGCAGGAAAACGTAGGTCGCGTAATCAATCACTAAATCCAGAATAACGCCGCTCCAGCGCGGCAAACGATTCTGAATGTCATATTTACGTGCTAAAGGACCATCCAGCCCGTCGACAACAAGTGCCACCCAGAGCCAGAAAAACATCATAGGCAGATTGCCGTTCGCTCCAGCGACAAGCGCAAGCAACGCAATGGGGGCCCCCAATGCGGTGAGGATGTGAATGAGGAACAGCCGGGAGTTGGTCTGACCGGTCAACTTTGGGTCCTTTGTTATTCTTTAAGTGAAGGTACCACTTAGAACAATCTATCGCCCAAAACTTCAATAAGAGGTAAGTCCGCCCGAGCGAAATAGATGTTTGCACCGCCCCATAGCAGAAGTGCGATACCTATTCCATAGCTTGTAAACGGTGTTTTGCTCTTTTTTTCAAGTGTCATTATGAGACCAAGCAGCGCGATCCAAATAATATTCATGATTCCCACTGCAAACATAAGCACCATGAGTGCCCAACAGCACCCCAGACAGTACAAACCTTGCTCGATTCCAAACTGGAAGGCACTTTGCTTTTGCTCACCGGAATGCAGGGCCAATGCAACATTGGGCGTCCGGCACCGGTCAAGACAAGCCTGCTTGGCAGGCGTAAACTGATAGATCGCGGCTGCAATAACAGTTGTAATCGTCAGTGTAGAAAACACTGGCATCATCATCGGGCTCATCACACCCAGCTCATGCAGCACGCCCTGAGCAACGGTCGCGACAACGGAAAACGCAACCCAGATAGCCAGATACCCGCCAGCCACCACATAAATAGCCTTGCCACCACGCGCTTCATGATAGGTCTGTAGCATCGGCATAGCAGTCGGCAACATCATGGCGAGCACCATCATGAACCACATCACAAACAGCAGAAAATAGTCGTAAAGGCCCATATTCACCAGCGCTGGCATCCCAAACGCTTCCTGAGCCAATGGCAAACACAGCGAGGCAAGCTGAACACGCACATGTTCCGGCAGGCCTTTGAACATGTTGAACTGATTGAACAACTCCATGCCCGGGCCCATCTCGCCCATATCCATGCGAGAGATCATGTCGATAACCATGGCCGCCAGATAAACCCAGCCCAAAACCACAGCACCAGCCAGCACAATGTACGGGAGCCGATAGGACAACTGTAAATCCGTCTTCGGACTGGTAACTGACATAACCAACCTCAAAATCAATCAGGACGGGCCGAAACTCTGCGGTTCCGGAACCGGCGCAATTTATGCAGCTTCTCTAATAGACCAGTAATAGTCCCAATGCGACATTGATTTAGTTCAAATCTAAACTGGAACCTGCGACATGATGAAGCTGGCGCAACGAGACCTCTCCGCTTTCACTAGGGGACTATCCGCGTGCGGCACCTTGAAACCGATAGGTTTTATCCCCTAGATACTTGGGTAATAGAACGCAAACAAAATGCGGAACGAAAAAATGGCAGCCAATCTTGCAGCAGACAGCACCAAAGGCAAAAACAACAACCTCACGCCGTCGCAGGAAAAGAGCTACGATTGCGCTGTAATCGGCACAGGCCCGGCTGGCATGATCGCCGCCCTTGCCCTTGCCAGCAATGGGCTGGAAACTGTGCTGATCGGCCCGTCAGTCAACCTTAACGACGCCCGCACCACCGCCCTGATGGATGCCTCCCGCCAGTTTCTGGATAACATTGGCATTTGGAAAGACTTGCGTTCAGCGTTTACGCCACTGGAAAAGATGCGTCTGATCGACGGCACTGATCGTCTTTTACGTGCACCTGAAACCACATTCTCTGCCTCAGAACTGGACCTGCCTGCCTTCGGCTACAACATCCTCAACAAGGATCTGAACCGGGTTTTGTTTGATCTTGTGAACAACAACGAGCTCATTGAACTTGTCGAAGACACGATCAAAAACGTCAGCAGCAATGATCATAAAGCCACCATTGAACTGAGCAATACGCCAGACATCAGCTGTCATGTCGTTATCGGCGCAGATGGTCGAAATTCTGTGGTTCGCCGCTCCGCTGGCATTGAGACAAAGAACTGGAAGTATCCGCAAGCGGCACTCGTTCTTAACCTCAAACACGACCTGCCGCATTACAACATCTCTACCGAGTTCCACCGCAACACCGGTCCATTCACCATGGTCCCGCTGCCAGGTAAGACCTCTTCCCTTGTTTATGTGGAAACGCCAGAACGCGCCGAAGAGCTGAACAACTACAAGGACGAAGCTCTCGAAGCCGAACTGGAAAAACTCAGCAAGTTCGTTCTGGGCTCGCTTAAACTGGCAAGCCCCAGGCAGGTCTATCCACTCTCCGGCCTGACAGCCGTTCACATGAGTGGCAATCGCTCACTGCTTATGGGCGAAGCAGCCCACGCCTTCCCGCCAATCGGAGCCCAGGGTCTCAACCTGTCTCTGCGCGATGTAGCCGTTGCGACAGAACTGCTGGCCAACGCAAAGCACACCAAGGCAGATATGGGTTCGGTTGAGCTGCTGCAGAAGTATGATCGCAGCCGCAAAGCAGACGTGATCAGCCGCACAACCGCCGTAGACCTGCTTAACAGATCTTTGCTAACTGATGCCTTGCCTGTTCAGATGTTGCGTTCTCTGGGGCTCTACACAGCCTCCAGAATCCCACTTGTACGTCGTCTGCTGATGCGTGAAGGCATCGCTCCATCCTGGAGCCTGCCAACATTGATGCGCGCACAAAACGATTAAGGCACCAGTATTCCAGATTGAATGAGATAAATGAGCGTTGGCAACGTAATAACAGATGCCAACGTTCCATAAAGCACAGCTGTAGACGCGCGCTCAACATAGCTCGAGTAGTGCTGAGCTAGCACATAAACATTCGCAGCCGGCGGCAATGCCGCCATGAGAACAGCTGTTGAGACCCACAGACTGTCAAAGCCACCAATCCACTCCAGCAGCACAAATACAAGGATTGGGTGCACCACCAGCTTGATAAGCAACAGGACTGGCAGTTCCTTCGCCGTTCTCCGGCTTGGCTGCAAGGCAATCGTCACCCCCATCGCAAACAATGCACAAGGTGCCGCAGCTTGTCGCAAAAACGAGATGGTCTGGTCGAGTGCAACAGGTGGCTTGAACTCTATTGCAGCAGCCAGAATGCCCGCAAACACTGCAAGAATAAACGGGTGAGTGATGATCTTCTTGAAAATCTCAAAGGCCAAAGGCCCAAACTTAATGTTCCGTGCCCCACCAATCGACATCATCATGGGAACGAGAATGAACAACAAGATTGTATCAAAACACAGGATCAAAGCCGTCGGCACCGCCGCCCCTGCCCCAAGAACAGCAAGCGTAACGCCCGGTCCCATGTAACCAATGTTGGAATAGGAACCGACCAGTGCCTGCACAGTCGCCTCACCAATACTGCCGCGCAATATGAAGCGCGCAAAAGCATAAGCCAGCACAAACATGGCGAAGGTGGAAAATGTGGTCGCTGCGACAAAGTCAAAAGTGGCAAGTTCTTCCAGCGGCGTTTCAGAGAGCAACTGAAAGAACAGCGCAGGCAGAGCCAGATAGATCACGAAAAAGTTCATCCATGACAAACCCTCTCGTGAGAGTTTCGCACCGCGACCAGAAACAAACCCTAGGAAGATGAGCAAGAAAAATGGCATTGCCAAATTAACAACATTGAGCATCTAAACCATTTCCCCATGCAATTTTTTAGTGTTCTCCGCATCCAACTGGAGAATGAGTTGCTTTTGAAATGCTGATTGGCTAATCACCATGTCCGAGTTGAGCGTATATAGCCATTCTACAGAGGTTGGCATACCGGCAACTACGACACTATAGTATGCGAGTAAACGGAACTGGAAAGCTCCATCCGCCCAAAGGCCAATATGAAAGCTAAAAAATCCCGTCGCCCACTGACACGTCGCGAGAAGCTCAGCTTTCGAGCTGAATGGCTGGCTCTAAGATTTATCGGCGGAATTCTGCGCTCTATGCCGCTGGATTGGTCCTCCGCTTTCATGGGAAACATGTGGCGTCTGATCGCCCCCATGACCCATAGGCATGCCCGTGCCAAAGCGCACATCATGGCCGCCTATCCGGAAATGACGCTCAATGAAGCGGATAAAATTATCCGGGATATGTGGGAAAACCTTGGTCGGGTCTCTGCTGAAACCGTTTTACTTTCCAAAATCCACAAGGATCCGAGCCGCGTCACCTACGTAAATCCAGAGGTCTTTGAACCCTCTGTTGGTGAAGGCGCCGTTCTTGTAACCATGCACTCCGGCAACTGGGAGGTTGTCTCCGACAAAGCCGAGGAACTTGGTCTCCCGCTCGCTGGTGTCTATCAAAAACTGAAGAACCCTTATTCTGAAGGGTATTTGGTCGAAAAACGCAATTTTCTTTATAAGCTTGGCCTGTTTTGCAAAGGCCACGACACCGGCACAAAGATCATTTCAATCCTACGTAAAAAGGGCTCCGTTGCCTTCGTCGCAGACGTACGCGACCATCGCGGTGTCAAAATTGAGTTCTTCAAACAACCGTCAGCAGCAACGCACATTCCAGCCGCCCTCGCCCGCACCATGAACAAGCGCCTCATCGCTGTGGTTGCTCGCCGCAAAAAAGGCTCCCGCTTCGACATCATTGCCAAAGAAATCCCAGTTGCTCGCACCAAAGACCGTGTACAAGATGCAATCACCACAACGCAGGCAGTACACGATCAGTTCGAAGAATGGATCCGCGAAGAACCATCCCAATGGATGTGGATCATGAAGAAGTGGATTTAGCCAGCTCCCCCACGGTGTATCTCACAAATGCCGGAGCTGGTTTAGATTTAAGACACGCTCCGGCAAAAGCTAAAGCCCTACAATCAGTTCTAACGAAAGGCTGACCGCTTCAGGACTTAGCCCAAAGAGCTGATTTTGCACCGCACAATATTCTGTATACTCCCCTTTGAATTTCAATTTCGGCTCGGGAGGGAGCTAGCCAGATGAAAACCTATCGTTCCTATTATAAGCCTCTGGCCATTGGTGCCCCAACACCGTTTGCTGAGCCGCCTGTCGCACTGGAGCGCATGATCCACTTCGTACCCCCGCATATCGAAAAGATGCGTGCAAAGATCCCGCAGATAATCTCACAAGTAGATGTAATTCTCGGCAATCTGGAGGATGCGATCCCAGCCGACGAAAAGCTCAATGCCCGCGAAGGCTTCATCCAGATGGCCAACGACAGTGACTTTGGCACCACAAAGCTCTGGACGCGCATCAACTCGCTGGAAAGCCCATGGGTTCTGGATGATATTACCGAAATCGTGACCCGCTGCGGTGACAAGCTTGATGTGATTATGCTGCCAAAAGTGAATGGCCCATGGGACATTCACTATCTGGATCAGCTGCTCGCTCAGCTCGAAGCCAAGGCAGGTGTGACAAAACCGATCCAGATCCACGCCATTTTGGAAACGGCTGAAGGCGTCAACAACGTAGAAGCCATCGCCACAGCCAGCCCGCGCATGCATGGCATGAGCCTCGGCCCAGCAGATCTCGCGGCCTCCCGCGGCATGAAGACAACTCGCGTTGGCGGCGGTCATCCTGACTATCAGGTACTTGCAGATGCCGACGGCAACGCGCCACGCACACGCTACCAGCAAGACTTATGGCACTACACTGTAGCCAAAATGGTAGATGCATGCCTTGCTGCAGGCATTAAACCCTTCTACGGACCTTTCGGAGATTTCAGCGACCCAGCCGCATGTGAAGCCCAGTTCCGCAACTCATTCCTCATGGGCTGTCTTGGAACCTGGACATTGCACCCAAGCCAGATTGGCATTGCAAAATCAGTCTTCTCACCAGAGCCAGATGAAGTGAAATTTGCTCGCAGGATTCTGGAAGCAATGCCGGATGGAACCGGCGCGGTGATGCTGGACGGGAAAATGCAGGATGACGCGACGTGGAAACAGGCAAAGGTGATCTGTGACCTAGCTGATCTGGTCATCTCAAAAGACCCGGATTTGGCAGAATCTTTCCAATAATCAATCCTGAAGAGTGGTCGGCGCCACTCTTCAACCATGCGGATGTGCATATCAATGAAATGTGAGGAGCTATTCATCCCCAAACGTCACATTTTGATCGGTTTGTGCTGCCTCTCGCCTCTTTGCTGCGCTATATAGCTTGACAATAAGCGCATGGCATGACCTTTAAGGCGCCCTGACAAGATACAGTATCTTCGAAAGCTTGGTGGATTATGGAGACAATTAGAACCGCGAAATTCAGAATTGGACAGGTCGTACGTCACCGCCTGTACCCGTTCCGTGGCATAGTCTTCGACGTTGATCCCACATTTGACAATACAGAAGAGTGGTGGGAGTCAATTCCCGAAGAAGCACGCCCAAGCAAGGACCAGCCTTTTTATCACCTTCTCGCTGAAAACGCTGAGAGTGAATACATTGCTTATGTCTCGGAGCAGAATCTGGAAAAAGACGACAGTGGCGAACCTGTGAGACACCCGCAGGTCGATGAGTTTTTTGATGAGACCACCGATGGAGACTACATCGTCAAGGATGTGGAAATTCATTAAAACAGGTTCCTGAATTATCTTCATGGAAACCGCATCTTTTCAAAGTCATCAAATCAATAAAAACCCCGAAGGAAAATTCCTTCGGGGTTTTTAATTCTTAACGCGAAAACCAAATTACTGGTTTGCTTGACGCTGCTGCTCAATCAGCTTCTGACGAGCGGCTTCAGCACGCTTCTGAAGTTCAGACTGCAGGCGCTCCTGCTTTGCCTGGAGTTCTTCAGGCTTAATAGCTTCACCATCATAAATACGGGTGAACCCTTTCAAAGTAAGGTCGAATGGACGTGCCTTACCCTGCTGGTTCAACGTAGTAATGATCAGCTTGCCACCTTTTTTCAGGCCACCGATGAAGGTGTTATCAATAACCATCTCGGCAATACAAGCGTTTGGAAAACAAATTGTATATTTAGCTTCAGACTGTTTGCCACCATCAACCTGTACACGAAGACCAGGCTGAATCAGCATTCCTGGAGGAACAGCAAGGTGCAGCAACTTGCGGCTTTCGCCGGTCACTTCACGCACAACAGCTTGAGCTAGGAACTGGCCTGTGTCCGTGCGCAGTTCTTGTGTGATAAGGCAAAATTCTTTCTTGGATTTAGGATCAGTGTTACAAACTTTCACCCAAGCATCGTCTGCCTGTGCATTCTGTGCAACACTGGTGCCTGCAAAGCCAACAGCGGCCATTGCTGCAATAATCCCACCAGTCAGAACGCCCTTAAAATTAACGGCCATCCCAAATTTCCTCAAAGTTTGATCCGGTGCAAAACGATGCCTCCGGCAATTACGCAGCAACCATTTTTTAAGTTCAACAGTGTTTTGACTGCTTGTTCGGCGCCAAGCATACTCAGAACAGAGCTGAAAAAAAGGCAACGCTTCTGTTAAATGCTACTTATGTACTCTTTAAACGCCTCGGAACCATTTTTCCACCTATAGATTGGGGTGGTTACTGTCCTTTTCCAAAGCCTCGTAGGCTGAAATTTCCTCAGAATCGTATTATTGCTAGTTTCTGCGGACGCCCTAGGAGAAATTCGAATGACCAAATTCCGATCCTATGTGAATGGAATAAACAATTTTACGAAAGGGCTTGTTGTCATTTCCGGTATGGCAACATTAGCTTGTTCAACTGCACTGGCTCAGGATACTGTTCCTTGGAGCCATGCTATTGCAATGCATGGGAAACCTGCGTTACCAGCAGATTATACTCACCTGCCCTATGCAAACCCGGAAGCTCCTAAAGGCGGTCGCCTTTCTCTCGGCGTTCAAGGTACATTTGATAGTCTCAATTCCTTTGCTCTCAAAGGAGCATGGACATCCGCACGCGGCATGAAAGAGCGTCAGATGGGCTCTTTCATCCTGGAGAGCCTCCTTCTTCGCACCAATGACGAAGCATTCACATTGTATGCACACCTTGCTGAAGCTGTGCGGATGCCAGAAGAGCGGAACTGGATCGAATTTCGTCTGAATCCTGCAGCAAAATTTTCCAACGGTGACCCGTTAACCGTTGACGATATTATCTTTTCTCTTGAAACCATCCGCGATCATGGCCGCCCGCCTTATGCACGCTGGTATGGCAAAGTCGTCAAGTTCGAAAAAACGGGGGCACATTCCGTAAAGCTGCATTTTAAAGATGGCAGCGACCGTGAGCTTCCACTGCTCATTGCTCTGGCCCCTATTTTCAACAGCCGCACAACTGATCCTGAAACGTTCGGCAACACCACGCTGACACCGCCAATCGGAACCGGCCCTTACATTTTCTCTGAAATCGACCCCGGTAGACGCACCACCTACACACGCCGCGACGATTATTGGGCAAAAGATCTGCCACAGAAAATCGGCTTCGATAACTTCAATGAAGTGACCGTTGATTACTTCAGAGATTATAACGCCTTGCAGGAAGCGTTCCGCAAAGGTGACACGGAAGCGCTCATCTATGGCAATCCAAGCCTTTGGGAGAATGCGGGTGACTTTCCTGCATTTGAAGAAGGCAAGGTTGTCAAAGACGTATTTGAACGTGGCACGCCACCGAGCATGACCGGCATTGCGTTCAACACCCGTCACCCCAAGTTCTCTGACAAACGCGTCCGCCAAGCTCTTGGCATGCTGTTAGACTTCCAATGGATCAACAGAACCCTCTTCAACGGACTGTACAAACGTACAGACGGATATTGGGACAACTCTGAACTGTCCTCCATTGGGCGCCCGGCGAACGAGTTGGAAAAGAAACTTCTTGAACCATACCCGAATGTGGTCACAGACGAGGTTCTGGCAGGAACATGGCGCCCATCCGAGGCTGATGGGTCAGGGCGTGACCGCAAGGTATTACGCGACGCACTGAGCCTTTTCAAACAGGCAGGGTACAAACTTGATCAAGGCAAACTGATCAACACAAAATCCCGCGAGCAGCTCAGCTTTGAAATTCTTGTACGCGTTCAGGACGAAGAGAAAGTCGCGCTTGCATTGCAGCGCACAGCCAAACTTCTGGGCATCGAAATCTCAGTGCGAACCGTCGACGCCGCCCAGTTCGAAGAACGCCGCGCATCTTTTGGGTTTGATGCCCTCTTCAACACTTGGTTTGCTTCCCTTTCTCCCGGTGGTGAGCAATATGCGCGCTGGTCATCTCAGGCAGCAGACACCAAGAGCTCCAGAAACATCGTTGGCGCAAAAGAACCTGTAATCGATGCATTGATCGATGCCATGGTCGCGGCCCGTACCCGTGAGGAGTTTGTAGCCGCAGTCCGCGCATTTGACCGTGTTCTGATCTCGGGCTTTTACGCAATTCCACTCTATCACGCCCCTGCTGAGTGGGTTGCACGATGGACAACCGTTGAGCATCCAGCCCAATCACCGCTTTACGGCATGCAGTTCGACAACTGGTGGGATGCACCTAAAGAGTAGATAAACACATAAAAATTAGGCTGCGTTCTTGATGAAGGCAGCCTACTCAACAAAAGTGTCTATTAACCAACTTGTCGAATCTCTAATTTCTCAGTCGCTTAGCGGACTTACCTTAAATGATACTGTCAAATACCGATGCCATTGCAAACCACAGCACAACTGGAGTTTGGGGCAATATCACTCTTGATATGCTGTTCCGGCGTGCTGCGCAAAAACATCCAAACCGCTTGGCATTGGTCGATGCACCCGACAGAGAAACATGGACAGGCGGCAAGCCACGCCACCTGACCTATGCCGAAGCAGAGCAGGAAATCAGCAGAATTGCTGGCTTCTTCGCAGCTGTAGGGATGGAACCCGACCACATTTTGGGCCTCCAATCTCCCAATACAGTCGATAATGTTCTTTGCATTCTTGGAGCACTGCGAGCTGGCCTGATTGTTTCCCCCTTCCCGCTGCACTGGCGCCACTCTGAGATTTTACGCGCACTCAGCACAGTAGATGCCAAAGCACTGATCACAGCAGATCGCGTTGAAACCCGCATGCTCGGCGAAGAAGCGCGCGACGCTGCCGCTGACTTTTTCTCTCTGCGTTTCGTTTTTGGCCTCGGCAGCGACATTCCCGACGGCCTCATCGATATGGCACCCATGCTGGCTGAGAGTGGGGATTCCTTCCCGGAGCCGGTGGTAGAACGGGGCGGCGCACCTGCCAATCACGTCGCCACACTCACCTGGGTTCACTCTGGGTCCGAAATCAGCCCAATCCCGCGCAGCCATAACCACTGGGTCTCCACAGGCCTCATGCCGTTTCTTGAGACAAGACTAGAGCCGGGTGCGCGGATTTTGCTGCCGTATATTTTGTGCGGAATTACCGGAATTGGCGCCGGTTTGGTCCCGTGGCTACTGAGCGAAGGGACGCTGCATCTCCACCATCCACATGCTTTATCCACATTAACGGATCACGCACGCTCCATTGAGGCAAATTATATTTTAACCCCTGGACCGCTTGCGTCTCACATCGATGGGGCCTTGGAAGGCTGGAAAACAAACACCGTTGCCACATGGGCAATCACCTCTCCAACACCTGCCAAATACAAAGCCAAAGGCATCGTAACAGACCTCCATGTGTTGGATGAATATGCACTGGTGGCACATTTGCGAGGAACCTCTGAGGAGCCTGTCCCGCTCATTCCGGGCAATCAGTTTGCCCCAAGCACATCCACCCACGGCCCGTGCCTTATTAATATTGATCCCGTTGAAATAAATGAGGAATATTCACAGGGAGTTTCGACAACAGCGCCCGGATACCACCTCAAACTCAAGGGTGCGATGGTCCCGGATGCAGATTGGCCGACCAACGAATCTCATCTGACATTCTTCAGCAACGAGCAAAATGAACATGGGCTGATTACTCAGATCCCTGTTGGCGTACATAACGTTACTGGAGCAATTCATGGCTTTGGAACGCCCGGTCAAAAAGCGCCCGGTTTGCTGGAGCTGGAACGTCTCGACGAAATATACAGTGAATTCTCGGGGGTAAAAGAAGCGGCTGCTTTTCTGGTAGAAGATGAATTAATGGGTGCACGCCTTATGGTCGCGGTGGTACCGTCAGAAGGCCTTCTCGTTGATGTGGAAGCCTTTTACGCCTACCTCGACGCATCACGCGTCAGCCTGACAATGATGCCACATAGAATTCTGTCACTCCGCGCATTGCCAATGACAGAAGGTGGTACTGTAGACCGACAGAAATTGACCAGACGCTCCCAGCCAAAACCGGTGGAAGCGGTTGCCTGAGAGGATGAATGGCCGATCATAGCCAACCATTAGAGACTGAAACGCACGATTCCAGTTGGGGCAAAATCCTGCTGATCGCACCGGTGCAAAATCATGTCTTTGATATGTTGGAGCCTTTGACCGTGCTATCTGATCGTCTGGTCGCAGTTCGAACCAGCGCACAGCTTATTGACGAGCTACAGGGTGCAAACGTTCTTCCCATATGCATTCTTTTGCCCTGGCAGGAAGATAATCCTCCTGAGCTAGATGAACTCACGCAAACCATTAGGCAATTCCGAAAAGGTCCCGGTGTCGAAGTTCCACTTCTTATTATTACAAGTGGCAGTGCGCCTGTTCCGCTGGATTTAAAGCCAAGCGCAACTGTGAGTGATGCAATACCACCAGATGTTCTGCTGCCACGCATTGCCGGTTTGAGGCGTCTTGCCAACAGAGCTGAGGAAGCGCGCCTGCGCCGTGGCCTATTTGGTCCATTGCCAGAGTATAAGATCGAATTCGGCCCGCTAAAATCTGCGGGACTACTCGTTGCCGGGTTTGGCAAGCACTTTGGACGCACACAAGCTCTGTTGGATATGCCTGTAGAAATCGTCAGCGGTTTCTCCTCCGATATGACAGAGGATTATCTGACAGCGCGCCGATTTGAAGCTGTCTTGATCGACATGCCCGCATGGCAAGCTTGCGAAGAGATTGAGCGCCTGCGAGCTGATCCACGATATTTCAACTTGCCCATACTTGCCCATAGCATTGACGAGGAGTCCGCACACCTTCTCTATTCAGCAGGTGCAACTGATGTCCTGCTCGGTGAGGTCTCAGATAAAGCGCTCACGGGTCATATCATCAGCGCCTTGCGCGCGGGCAGACGCCAGCGTTTGACCGATGCAATCCTGACTGTTTCCAGCCAATGGCTTGCACGTCAGGATAATGATGATTTCCTTTCCGAACAAAAATATCTCAACTACCTGAAACTCTTGGAAGAATCCACAAAACGCCGTGGTGAGTCCATCTACGAACTTAATCTTCTTGAACTCATAGAACGTTTCACTGGCAGCAATCCTCAAGCATTTGCACAGCATCAAATGTACTGGAGCGGAACTGTCCTTTCCATAGCAATGGCCGTTTGCCGTGATGAAGACTTCGTTGCTAACATTGAAGGCCGTGGACCTGTCGCCGTTCTACGCAGCAAAAAAGGCATGGAACAGCTCTCCAACCGCGTGCTCGTCATGGTACGCACCACAGGCTTGGGCAACGGATAAGCTCTTCCACCTCCTCACGAAACTGTGAGAGTTTTCATGGAAAACTATCGGATATTCCTGATAGATTGTAGAGCTAACGCGACAAACCCATAACTGAGAATACTGATGTCTACTACTGCCCCGATTGTCATTGATGTTATCTCCGATGTCATGTGCCCATGGTGCTTCATCGGCAAACGCCGACTGGAGAAAGCCTTGATGCTGCTACCAGACAGCACCGTAAAAGTTCAATGGCACCCCTACCAACTTGATGCGACCCTTCCCAAAGAAGGCAAAGATCGCAAAAAATATCTTGAAGACAAGTTTGGTGGAGCTGAACGGGCAAAAGAGATCTACGCTCAGGTAAGCAATGCCGGTGCAGCAGAAGAAATTGACTTCAAGTTTGAGGCAATCACGAAATCCCCAAACACAATCGACAGCCACCGGCTGATCCGCTGGGCCCGTTCTGAAGGCATGCAGGACGCGATGGTCGAAGAGCTGTTCAAGCTTTACTTCACAGAAGGCGCTGACCTGACCGATAAACAAGTCCTGACCAACGCCGCCGAACGCGCAGGCCTCAACAGCAAACTCGTTTCTGATCTACTGAATACAGATCAGGACGTAAAAGAAGTTGAAGCAGATGTGGTCCGTGCTCATGAAATTGGCGTAACAGGCGTTCCCTTCTTCATCATAGATGGCCGCTTTGCAGTGGCAGGAGCAGAAAATCCCGAAACACTCGCAGCAGCAATCCGCCACGCCGAGGAAACAAAAACTGGCGATTAAAAGAAGTAGCCGCGTCTTTATGCGCTCAACGAGCTTCTGAAGATAAATTCCAAGCGCAACAACAAAGCCACATATTCAACTGCTGGATTTCAATAGTGGCTCTGTTTTGCTTGCAGGTATAACCTTGCATGCATGAGCCTTAGGACTTTCATCGCGCTGCTACTAACTCCCATTGCCATTTGGCTTGCAAGTATTGCAGCACTCTTCGTGATTAGTTCGAGCACTGACTGTTCATTTTCATCGAAAGGTATAAGCCCCTGCATCATTTATGGGATTGATATTGGGCACTCTTTGTATGATCTCGGTCTGATGGCGGCATGGGGATTCCTAGCCGTCCCGTATATGTGGGGTTATCTGTTTGCAGGGTGGTTCATATTCAAAGTCGGAACCTTTTTGTACGGCATTTTCATCAGGATGTAGAAAGCAAAAAAGCCGGCCCAAATGGACCGGCTTTCTTAATTTCAAGCAAATGCTGAAGGTCTTATCCGCGCAGGATAGAACGACCAGCAAACACGCCCTGGAGGCCCAGTTCTTCTTCGATACGGATAAGCTGGTTGTACTTAGCCATACGGTCAGAACGGGACAAAGAACCAGTTTTGATCTGGCCACAGTTGAATGCAACTGCCAGATCAGCAATGGTGTTGTCTTCGGTTTCACCTGAACGATGAGACATGACAGAAGTGTAGCTTGCACGGTGCGCCATATCGACAGCTTCCATGGTCTCAGTCAGGGAACCGATCTGGTTCACTTTCACGAGGATGGAGTTTGCAGTGTCGTTTTTGATGCCGCGAGCAAGACGCTCGGAGTTGGTCACGAACAGATCGTCACCTACCAGCTGACACTTGTTGCCGATCGCTTGGGTCAAAGACTTCCAGCCATCCCAATCTTCTTCAGCCATACCGTCTTCGATGGAGAATACTGGGTACTTGCTCACCAGATCTTCAAGGTAGCGAACCATTTCATCAGAACCAAGGATTTTGCCTTCGCCCTTCAGGTTATACTTGCCATCCTTGTAGAACTCGGTGGAAGCTGCATCAAATGCAAGCATCACGTCGTCACCAGGGGTGTAACCAGCTTTCTCAATAGCATTCAGAACGAAACCGATCGCTTCATCAGTAGAACCGATACCAGGAGCAAAACCGCCTTCATCACCCACATTGGTGTTGTGGCCAGCAGCGGAAAGACCTTTTTTGAGCGTATGGAAGATTTCACAACCCATGCGAACAGATTCACGCAGAGAGCTTGCGCCCACTGGCATGATCATGAATTCCTGGAAATCGATTGGATTGTCAGCATGCTCACCACCGTTGATGATGTTCATCATCGGAACTGGCAGCGTGCGTGCACCAAAACCGCCCACATAGCGGTAAAGTGGCATCGCAGCCGCTTCAGCAGCAGCTTTCGCAACAGCAAGAGAAACGCCCAAAATAGCGTTTGCACCAAGACGGCCTTTGTTTTCGGTACCGTCAAGTTCGATCATAGCACGGTCAACTTTGATCTGGTCTTCGGCGTCCATACCGCCGACAGCATCAAAGATCTCACCGTTTACAGCTTCTACAGCGTCCTCAACACCCTTGCCAAGGTAACGCTCACCGCCATCGCGGCGTTCAACAGCTTCAAATGCGCCAGTGGAGGCGCCGGACGGAACTGCAGCCCGACCGAAGGAGCCGTCTTCCAAAAGCACATCAACTTCAACAGTTGGGTTGCCGCGGCTGTCAAGGATTTCGCGACCAATAATGTCGATGATAGCAGTCATCTAAGAGTACTCCAATGTACTTGTAGAGTGTGGAATTTTGGCTCTAAGAGCTTTTACCCGAGGTACTGCCCCCAAGGAAGAGAAGAGACCGTACCCTTCTGTAAATCCTTGGGAATAAACGAATGTATTTTGTCGCACCTCTACGTAAAAACGCAGTATTGTGTCACTTTCCTTAGGTGCCGTGAAATATCTAAAGCGTAAAACTTCCGTTTTTCGCGATCCGGTCAAACTCTTGCAGCCACAGCAGCAAGTCTTTGAGTCGGTTTAGAGGGATCATATTCGGACCATCAGATGACGTGGTGTTGTCAGGATCGTCATGCGTCTCCACAAACAGGCCTGCAATGCCAACGGCAACAGCCGCACGTGCCAGTGTTGCAACAAACTCGCGCTGCCCACCAGATGTGCCACCAAGGCCGCCAGGCTGCTGTACAGAGTGAGTTGCATCAAACACCACAGGGGCACCCATGTCCGCCATAATCGGCAGAGCGCGCATGTCTGAAACAAGTGTGTTGTAGCCGAATGTTGCGCCACGCTCGCACAGCATCACATTGGAGTTGCCACTCTCAATCACTTTGGTCATGACGTTTTTCATGTCCCAGGGCGCGAGAAACTGCCCCTTCTTCACGTTCAATGCTCTGCCAGTTTTAGCGGCAGCAACAAGAAGGTCAGTTTGGCGGCACAGATAAGCTGGAATCTGCAAAATATCGCAAACTTCACTAACTGGTGCACAATGGTTTGGCTCATGCACATCGGTAATCACCGGCAAGCCGTAGGTTTCTTTGATTTCCGCAAAAACCTCCAGACCTTTGGCCATGCCCATACCGCGGCTGGCAGACAGACTAGTCCGGTTCGCCTTGTCGTAGCTCGCTTTGAAAACCAAACCTATATTCAGTTCTTCTGCAATTTCTTTGACAGCCTGAGCCATTTCCATGGCATGTGCGCGGCTCTCCATCTGGCATGGTCCAGCAATAAGAGAAAACGGCTTATCATTTGAAAAGACAGCGTTTCCAACTGAAACTTCTGAATTTGGTTGAGACACGAAGAGATCTCCTTAAAGGCGTGAATATAATCCAAAAGTTGATTAGGCGCTTTGGCTCCAAATTACAAGAGCAGGAACGATGCGATGCGTTCCAGAGAGACCTTTGGCATACGCTGGTCTTGCAACCAGTCATCCAAGTCCGTGAATGCTATACCTAAGGCTCATAGGGGAGCACCAATCACCGCCTTACTTGGTCCAATGCATATCTAACAACAGCACGCACTACATAGAATGCATCTCATCTGTGAGTAGATGAGTGCTGCGCCTCAACTTGGATGGCGACCTTTTCACTAGCCAAAGCCTGTGGTTCAAACCACATTCTTTGATGAGCACATTGATGCTTCATATTGAATTGGAAAGAGTGGCAACCGGCCAATCTATACGTTGCCGCCCACACTGAGCTTAAATGAAACATAACAGCGCCAACACAAAAGCGATCCATCAGAAACTGTGCAGCCACGCGAACCATCCACCAGGCTAAAACAGCGTCATCCAATAACCATAGGCATCTCGGCAGTCTTCCCCATAAGAACAATCAAACTCTTCGCATCTGTTGTTAAGGTAACTCCATAACTCTTTGCTATTTTGTCTCGCTCTTTCTCATAGGTATCCTGAAACCGCTCAACTTGCTTTTGGAGCGTGGCCACCTGAGCAATCTTCTTCTCAGCGGCATCATAACCTTTGTTCGCAGTATCTAAATGCTGGCGAAGTTTTTGATACTTTTCAACGCCAATGAGCTTTTTCTTGTCTCCACCAGCTTCAGCTTCCAAAGTTTTCATTCCCTTGGTGATTTGCTCCACCAAATTATGTGCCTTGATATAGTCGTCCTGCGCTTTCGCAAGAGATTTGAGGGCTTTCTGACCTATTTCAATATCAGCAGAAATTTTCTTTAGCTTCGGTTCATCCTCGACGAGTTTCATGTAGGCCTTTTCGACAGCCGCTTTATCATTCGTCAACTTGCCGTATTTAGCGACATCTTTAGCCGGGAGCTTATGTTTCTTTTCCATTTCTTTCTGGAAAGCAGACACACCGCTCAAGAACTCTTTGACATTCTTATATTTTTTGAGAGCCTTTGGCATTTATTCCTCCAACTGTTTTGCCATGACAGCACAAACGCAGCGAGAAACTACCTGATATCGACCCTGCGAAAAATTACGAGGTCTCACCTTGGTAAAAAATTCTTAGAGCAATTCGGAAAGATTAGCATAAACCATGCCTGATAAAACACTCACTTGAAACTGAAAAACCGGGAACTCTCGTCCCCGGCTTCAAATTCCAAAAACTTACTGGTGCTTTAGATGACCCAGGTATTGTCCGAGCCAATATAGCCATCTTTAAGCAAGCGGTCGACGATCTCATCAGCCAGAGCCTCAACAGTGCGCCCTGCGGTTTTCAAATGCAGTTCCGGAGCCTCAGGGGCTTCATAAGCGCTATCTATCCCGGTAAAGTTGGAAATCTCACCTTTCCGGGCCTTGGCATAAAGTCCCTTAGGGTCACGTGTTTCACACTCTTCCAGAGTTGTATCGACAAAGATTTCAAAGAACTCATCCGTATCCAGCAAATCACGAGCAAGCTGACGTTCAGCCTTAAATGGCGAGATAAAGGAAACCAGTGTGATCAACCCTGCGTCCACAAAGAGTCTCGATGTCTCAGCAACTCGGCGGATGTTTTCAACGCGATCAGCATCGGTAAATCCAAGATCTTTATTCAGACCGTGGCGAACATTATCACCATCAAGCAAATATGTATGCCGTCCTAGGCTCAGGAGCTTCTGTTCCACCGCATTCGCGATGGTCGACTTCCCGGAACCTGAAAGCCCTGTAAACCAGAGAACTGCAGGCTTCTGCCCTTTAAGACCGCCACGCGCTTTCTTGTTCACATCCAGGGCTTGACGGTGGACATTAGTTGCCCGTCGCAGTCCAAACCAGATCAGACCAGCAGCAACAGTCTCATTCGTCATTCTGTCGATAAGAATAAAGCTGCCAGTATCCCGGTTTGCTTCATATGGATCAAAGGCAATTGCTTCAGAAAGCGCCAAATTACAAAATGCGATCTCATTAAGAGCCAGCTGCTTTGCCGCATGATGATCAAACGTGTTCACATCTACCTTGTGTTTGATCTCAGTAACACTTGCCCCGATGGTTTTAGTACCACACTTCAAAAGGTATGGACGCCCCGGCAGCATTGCACTTTCAGACATCCAGATCAGATGAGCGGCAAACTGGTCACTTACATCAGGTCGTGAGTGCGCCGGCGCCAGAACATCGCCACGAGAAATATCGATCTCATCGGCCAAGGTCAGAGTAACCGACTGTCCATCATCAGCTCGCAGCTGATCACCATCCATGGTGACAATTTTTTCAACGCGACTGGTTTTGCCAGACTGGGCAACGACAACTTCATCACCCAAATTAACAGATCCGCCACGAACAGTGCCGCTATATCCGCGAAAATCCAGATTTGGACGGTTCACCCACTGAACTGGAAAACGGAACGCTGCTTCACTGTGCTCTTCACCAAGTTCAACATTTTCAAGGTGTTCAAGCAAAGTCGGACCAGTAAACCAACTGAGTTTCTCGCTATTGGTGGTTACATTGTCACCAAAACGCGCTGAAAGCGGAATGACTTCGCTACTGTCAAAATCAAACCCAGATGAGAAGCTCTCAAAATCCGCCTTGATTTCTTCAAACCGCTTTTGGTCATAGTCAACAAGGTCAATCTTGTTGACCGCCAGAACCACATGACGCACGCCCAACAAAGACGCAATAAACGCATGGCGACGTGTCTGCGTTAGCAGTCCATTGCGCGCATCAACCAACAAAATTGCAAGATCTGCCGTTGACGCCCCGGTCGCCATGTTCCGCGTATACTGTTCATGCCCAGGTGTATCAGCAACAATAAACTTCCGTTTTTCAGTCGAGAAAAAGCGGTAAGCAACATCAATTGTGATCCCCTGCTCCCGCTCAGCCTCAAGGCCATCCACGAGTAGTGCAAGATCAATTTCGTCTGCAACAGTTCCGTGCTTGCGGCTATCTTTCTCAAGCGCTGCCAGCTGATCCTCAAAAATCAGCTTGGTGTCGTAGAGCAAGCGACCAATAAGCGTGGACTTTCCATCATCGACACTGCCGCAAGTCAAAAACCGCAGGAAACTTTTAGACTCTTGTGAGTTGATATAGGTGGACAGATCAAATGCTTCTGCCACTGGCGCGATCTTGTTCATTTAGAAATACCCCTCACGCTTCTTCTTTTCCATTGAGCCGGAGCTGTCATGATCAATCAGGCGACCACTGCGCTCAGATGTGCGCGCAATGAGCATCTCACTCACAATATCTTCAAGAGTGTCAGCAGTGGATTCCACAGCTCCAGTCAGCGGATAACATCCAAGAGTTCTGAAACGAACATCCCGTTGCTCAACTTTCTCACCTGGTTCCAGACGAAAGCGATCATCATCTAACATCAACAAAGTGCCATCCCGCTCAACCACGGGTCGCTTGGCAGAGAAGTAGAGAGGTACAATTTCGATGCCTTCAGCCAGAATGTACTGCCAGATATCCAGCTCAGTCCAATTGGAGAGCGGGAATGCGCGAATAGATTCACCCTTGGCGATCCGACCGTTATAAAGTGACCACAGTTCCGGGCGCTGGTTCTTAGGATCCCAACCATGGCTCGCAGAACGGAACGAAAAAACGCGTTCTTTTGCGCGCGATTTTTCTTCATCACGCCGCGCACCACCGAAAGCTGCATCAAACTTGTATTGCGTAAGCGCTTCTTTCAGCGCTTCCGTTTTCATGATGTGCGTATAATTGGAGCTGCCGTGATCAAATGGATTGATGTTGTTTTTGACGCCCTCTTCGTTCGTGTGAACGATCAGATCCAGTCCATACTTATCTACCGTGTAATCACGGAAAGTGATCATCTCCTGAAACTTCCACGTGGTATCCACGTGCAGTAGAGGAAATGGGGGCTTGGAAGGATAGAAGGCTTTAAGAGCAAGGTGCAGCATCACCGCGCTGTCTTTACCAATGGAGTAAAGCATCACAGGGTTGTCAAACTCTGCCGCTACCTCGCGAATAATATGAATGCTCTCGTTTTCTAGTCGTCGCAAATGCGACTGGCTATCAATGCCCATCACGGTCTCCAAAGGACGTGTCGTTAAGTCTTGATCCAGAGTTTAACGGTTGAGCATTGATGCGCCGAAGCTTACCAACCCGACCTTAAGCCATAATGGGAAATAATTTTTTCGTCCGCGACTGCTAAAAAGCACGGATTTGCGAAAGGCTTGTCTTGAGGCGTTTTGAGCTTGCCGTATGCAAGTGGCGCTCCCCCCTCGACAACAACCGCTCCCCCGGCAGCACAAAGGATCGCTTGCCCGGCAGCAGTATCCCACTCCATCGTTGGCTCCATGCGTGGATAAAAATCGGCTTTCCCTTCTGCCAGGCGGCAAAATTTCAAAGATGAACCCGCAGCAACAATCGATGAGTTCTCCAATCTTTCTAATAGAGCATTGGTCCGTTCACTGCGATGCGATCGGCTTGCCAGAACCCGCAGTTCTTTAGAAAAAAACGTGCAACTCATCTCTGTAGCTTTTCCCGGCTCAAGTCCTTTGGCTTCTGATCGATAAGCACCTTGCCCAACCTCTCCCCAAAACAGCTCACCAGTCACAGGGGCAAAGATAACGCCTTTGGTGGGAGTTCCGTTCTCGATCAATGCAATATTGACTGTGAACTCGCCATTCCGGCTGATGAACTCTCGCGTCCCATCCAGAGGGTCTACAAGAATAAAGCGGGAACCGATTTCTGGCATAATTCCTGCTGCCATTGCTTCTTCAGCAATCACAGGTACATCTGGGCAGAGAACAGACAGGTGATTGAGGATAATTTCTTCAGCTTGCTGGTCTGCAATTGTGACCGGAGAACCATCTCCTTTGGTCACCGACTGAAAGCCTTCCTCATAAATCCCCAGAATTCGTTGCCCTGCTTCCAGCGCTGCAAGCTTAAAACCTTCAATCACAATTACACCCTTGATAGCTTTCTGTTCATCTTGGAGTAACTTTTAAAACAGCATGTTCTGGAGAAACAAGAGAGCTTCACAATTTCGCGATAATTGACTGCGAATGAACATCTCTAAAGAATGAGTAATTCAAATTTCGGGCAATCGAAGCATTATGTCCTAGGACAAATTCATTTGGTACCATTGACGAGCCTAATTCGCTGCAGATAAGTGCTAAGAAAATGACTGTTTCGATCTCCTTGACCTAAGGAATTCAAATATATGACACGTGCGATACGAAAAGCTGTTCTCCCGGTTGCAGGTCTGGGCACCCGCTTCCTTCCTGCAACAAAAGCCGTTCCAAAAGAAATGCTGACCATTCTGGATCGGCCTATCATCCAATACGTGGTTGATGAAGCTCGCGCTGCCGGGATTGAGCACATCGTATTTGTAACAGGCAGAAACAAGCAGGTGATCGAAGATCACTTCGATATTGCTTACGAGCTGGAAGAAACTCTGCGTCGCAGAAACAAAGACCATGCGTTGGAACTTCTTGAAAAGATCCGCCCTTCCGCAGGTACAACCAGTTTTACCCGTCAGCAAGAACCTCTCGGCCTGGGGCATGCGATCTGGTGTGCACGCGACATCATCGGCAATGAACCCTTCGCTATTTTGCTGCCAGACATGCTGATGAAAGCACCAAAAGGTTGCCTGTCGCAAATGGTAGAGGCCTATGAGAACCATGGCGGCAATATCATCTCAGTTGAGGAAGTGCCGTGGGATCAAACACACAAATACGGTATTATCGAGCGGGATGCTCCACGCACTGACGACACCTTCTCCATCACCGGCATGGTTGAAAAGCCAGCAGAAGGAACCGCGCCATCAAACCTTTACATCAATGGCCGCTATATCCTGCAGCCAGAGATTTTTGGACTTCTCGAAAACCAGAGCACCGGTGCTGGTGGTGAAATCCAGCTCACCGATGCCATGCTCACACTGATGGGCCAGCAGGACTTCCACGGCGTCGAATTCCGTGGAGAAACATACGACTGTGGTTCTCGCTCAGGGTTCTTGTCGGCAAATGTCGCTTATGCATTGGATGATTCGGAGCTGGCTGCTCAGCTACGCCCAATGCTAGACAAGCTTCTTGTAAAAACCAGCTGAGTATCGGGAAACGTGAAATGGAAAAAGTACTTGTAACAGGCACTGCCGGCTTTATCGGCAACGCTGTAGCCCTCCGTCTGTTACAAGATGGCTATCATGTCATCGGCCTGGATTGTGTCACAGACTACTATGATGTGACGCTGAAGGAAGAGCGACTGAAACGCCTCACATCCTCTAACCATTTCACAGAAGAGCGGATCAGGCTTGAAGATGCCGAAGCTGTTATGCGCATCTTCAAGCAACATGCACCGACAAAGGTCATTCACCTTGCTGCTCAGGCAGGCGTGCGCTACTCACTGGAAAGTCCTCAGTCTTACATCGATGCAAACGTCACTGGCTTTTTATCTATACTGGAAGGCGCTCGCGCGCATGATGTAAAGCATCTGGTCTATGCTTCCACCAGCTCTGTCTACGGGCTCGATGAAACGATGCCGTTGTCGACACATCGCGGCGGCAATCATCCGGTTTCATTTTATGCTGCAACCAAAAAAGCCAACGAGGCCATGGCCCATTCCTACGCCCACCTCTTTGACATCCCTTGCACAGGTCTACGGTTCTTCACCGTTTACGGTCCTTGGGGACGTCCGGATATGGCTTTGTTCAAATTCACCAAGGCCATATTGGAGGGTAAACCTGTACCGCTGTTCAACCACGGCAATATGATCCGTGATTTCACATACGTGGATGATATTGTGGAAGGTATTGTGCGGGTTGCAAACCTTCCGCCCAAACGTACGGATGATTGGGATGGAAAAGCAGCTGATCCAGCGACCTCCAGCGCACCGTATCAGGTCTTCAACATCGGCAACAGCGATCCGGTTCAGCTAATGGACTATCTTGCCGCCATCGAAGACGCGCTGGGCATGACCGCAAAGAAAGAGTTCTTACCATTCCAGCCTGGAGACGTTGCAGCCACCTTCGCTGATGTTACGGATCTGATTGAGACAACGGGCTTCAAACCGCAAACCTCCGTAAAGGCAGGGGTTGCAAACTTCGTCAAATGGTATCGGGATTACTACAATGTGTAGGACATCCCAAGGTGCCATTTTATGGAAGAAATCGTCTCAGTTGTCGGGCTTGGCTATGTAGGCTTGCCTGTTGCTTGTGCGCTGGCGCATGCAGGTATCAAAACCATTGGTTACGACATAGATCGTCACCGGGTCCAAGAACTTCTCGAGGGAAATGATAGAACTGCCTCTGTCAGCAAGACGGCTCTTTCTTCCAAAAACCTAACGCTCACGTATTCCGCGCCTGATATCAGACAGGCGCGGATCCACATTGTTGCTGTCCCCACTCCAATAAACATCTCCAAACGCCCTGATCTCGGCCCAATAAAAAAAGCCTCAAAAATCGTTGGGGCCTTCATGAAGCCCAACGATATTGTAGTGTTCGAATCTACAGTTTATCCCGGCGCCACCGAAGAGATCGCGATCCCCCTTTTGCAACGAGAATCCGGCCTGCGATTTCAGAAGGATTTCCAGATTGGATACTCACCCGAGCGGATCAATCCCGGCGACAAAAAGCACACGCTTTCTAATCTGCTCAAAATCGTTTCAGCCAGTTCAGAGGATGCACTTGAAACACTGGCCGAGCTATACGGAAAGATTGTCAAAGCAGGTGTTTACAAAGCCTCATCCATTAAAGTCGCTGAAGCTGCAAAGGTCATTGAAAATACACAGCGTGATTTGAACATAGCGCTCATGAATGAGCTCTCCATGCTGTTTCATGCCATGGATATCGATACACGCGATGTACTTGAAGGCGCTTCAACCAAATGGAACTTCCTGCCATTTCATCCCGGTTTGGTCGGCGGACACTGTATCGGCGTTGACCCTTACTACCTGACAGATAAAGCACATCAGCTTGGCTTCTCCCCTCAGGTTATCCTTGCAGGACGAGGAACCAATGAAAGTATGAGCAGGTTCATTGCAACAGAAGTCATTCAAGGCTGCGTAAAGCTTGCACGCCCTATGCCACCTCGCATTGCCATTTTAGGCATCACATACAAGGCAGACGTGCCTGACACGCGAAATTCCAAAGTAATCGACCTGATTAGAGAATTGGAGCGCTTCGGTGCCCATATCTTCGCTGTTGATCCTTTAGCCGATCCGGAACACACGAAAGAGCACTTTGGCGTTGAACTCTATCAGGAAACTCCGCCAGGTGACTGTGATGCAGTTATTCTGGCTGTCCCCCATCATGCTTTCTTCGAAAACGAAGAACCTTGGCATGTGATGGAGCGGTACTTAAGTGCAGAAAAAGTCTTTGTGGCCGATCTTCATGGCCTCTTGGAAAGAGAGAAGACACCAGAACATGTGCTTCTATGGCGCCTATAGAAAAGGCTTGGGCATTCACACGCCCAAGCCTTCGTAGTTTTTATACTCACTGAACCCTATGACCAAACATAAGGCTCCCTGTCACCACGTGCCCAGTCTTCTTTGGTCTGCTGGCGGAATTCTTCAAATCGACCTTCATCAATCGCATCACGGATGCCCTGCATCAGGTACTGGTAGTAAGCAAGGTTGTTCCAGGTCAACAGCATCGCAGCCAGACCTTCATTCACACGCACCAGATGGTGTAGGTAAGCGCGGGAGTATTTGGAAGTTGCTTCACAGTTGGATTGCTCATCCAACGGGCGCGGATCTTCAGAATGGCGCGCATTCTTCAGGTTCACTTTACCAAATCGGGTATAGGCCAAACCATGACGGCCAGCACGGGTTGGCATCACACAGTCAAACTGATCAATACCACGCGCGACACTTTCCAGAATATCTTCTGGTGTGCCAACACCCATCAGATAACGCGGCTTGTCCTTTGGCATCGCAGGCGTCGTGATCTCCAGCATCTTCAGCATGACGGCCTGAGGCTCACCAACGGCCAGACCACCAACGGAATAACCTTCCATCGGAAGCTCAGCAAGCCGCTGAGCTGATTCAACACGCAGATCCGGCACATCCCCGCCCTGAACAATACCGTAAAGGCCCTGCCCTTTTTCTGGGCCGCCCATCTTCTCAAACTGAGCACGGGAGCGTTCAGCCCAACGCAAAGACAATTGCATGGCGCGCTCAACTTCATCCCGCTCAGCAGGAAGAGCAATACACTCATCAAGCTGCATCTGGATATCAGAGCCAAGCAGGCCCTGAATTTCAACAGAACGCTCCGGGCTCATGAAATGCTTTGACCCATCATGATGAGACGAGAAGGTTACGCCTTCTTCGGTCATCTTGCGAAGACCAGACAGAGACATCACCTGAAACCCACCAGAGTCTGTCAGGATCGTGTGATCCCATCCCATAAATTTGTGCAGGCCACCAAGTTTGGCAATCCGCTCAGCAGTCGGGCGCAGCATCAAATGGTATGTGTTACCGAGAACAACATCCGCCCCCAGATCACGCACCTGCTGCGGATACATAGCCTTTACAGTCGCCTGTGTACCAACCGGCATAAACGCAGGCGTACGAACCTTGCCGTGCGGCGTTGTAATTTCACCGCGGCGCGCCATGCCATCTGTTTTCAGCAGCTTGAAGGAAAACGGCTTGGTGCCCTGCTGTGTTTCACGAGATGTTTCGGTCATTTGGAAGCCTTCTTGAACAGCAGCGAGCTGTCTCCATAACTGTAAAAACGGTAGCCAGTGCTGATCGCATGCTCATAAGCAGCGCGCATTTCGTCCATACCACTCAGCGCACTCACAAGCATAAACAGCGTTGAGCGCGGTAAATGGAAGTTGGTCATCAGCGCATCAATGGCTTTGAACTGATAGCCCGGCGTAATAAAAATGTCGGTGCTCTGAGAAATCGGGTTAATCACGCCGTCCTCAGAAACTGAGCTCTCAAGAATGCGCAGTGAAGTTGTACCAACGGAAACAATTTTGTTGCCACGGGCACGAACAGCGTTGAGCGCTGCAGCTGTCACACCGCTGATCTCGCCATACTCAAAGTGCATTTTATGGTCTTCAGTCTTGTCAGCTTTGACTGGCAAAAACGTGCCAGCGCCCACATGAAGCGTCACAAAGTGCTTCTCAACACCGCGTTTTTCAAGGGCAGCAAACAATTGATCTGTAAAATGCAAACCAGCAGTGGGTGCAGCAACAGCACCTTCATATTTTGCGTAGATGGTTTGATAATCTTTGCGGTCCTGATCATCTTCAGCCCGCTTAGCTGCAATGTATGGCGGCAACGGAATGTGCCCCACCTGTGCAATCGCAGCATCCAGCTCACCGGCAGAACGGTCAAACTTAAACAGAATATCGCCAGCCTCGGACTTCTCAGTCACAACAGCAGAAAACTCTGCAGTATCTTTGCTTTCCTCATCAAAAGCAAAACGAACAGTATCGCCAACTTTCAGTTTCTTAGCTGGACGAACAAAGGCACGCCATTCCTTCGCGCTGGCACGCTGGTGCAATGTCACACCAACTTTTGCCGTCACGCCATCGCGCGAGCGGAAGCCAAGCAGCTGTGCCGGAATAACTTTTGTATCATTAAAGACGAGCGCATCACCCGGCTCTAAAAGATCAGGCAGAGACAGCACCTGATCATCTGTCAGCAGTTGCTCACCATCAGGGCGCACCACCAACATCCGTGAACTATCACGCGGAACTGCCGGGCGGAGCGCAATGTTTTCCGGTGGCAGATCAAAATCAAAATCATCAACCAGCATAGGGTATCCAGTTTTACAAAACAGCAAATCAGCGCCGCACAGTATGTGGTCGCCATCTCCGTGCTGTCTTATTGGAATTATTGCCAAATCCGTTTGTATTCTGCAGGCCTTGCTGTCACCTGTCCCGCAGTCAAACGATTGAAGCCAGAGGGAGATACCCCTTGATGCGATTTAGGTCAACCTGTTTAGAAGAGCGCTGCGTCCATTTGCATAGCCCTAACAAAAAGGCCCGGCAAAATGCCGAGCCTTTTATAATTCGCAGTGCGTTCGCTATTAAGCGTCCGCAGCAACCTTCAAAGAGACAATCTTATCTGGGTTGGAAACAGGCTCACCACGTTTGATCTTGTCAACGTTGTCCATACCTTCAACAACCTGACCCCATGCGGTGTACTGACCGTCGAGCCAGGATGCATCGCCGAAGCAGATGAAGAACTGGCTGTCGCCAGAGTTTGGATCCATAGAGCGAGCCATGGAGCATGTGCCCCGAACGTGTTTCGCATCGTTGAACTCAGCTTTCAGCTTCTTGCCGGAGCCGCCAGTACCTGTGCCCTGAGGGCAGCCGGTCTGAGCCATGAAGCCGTCAATCACACGGTGGAACACGATGCCGTCGTAAAAGCCTTCACGTGCAAGCTCTTTAATACGAGCAACGTGGTTAGGTGCCAGGTCAGGACGCAGTTCAATAACAACGTTACCCTGAGTGGTTTCCAGCAGCAGTGTGTTTTCTGGATCTTTGATATCAGCCACGGGACTGTCCTTTATCTTAGAATAAGTCTGAGTGCAGACATAGCCTCTACTTGGCGTCTGCCGCAACCTGCATTTTGATGATCTTATCAGGGTTACGAACAGGTTCGCCGCGTTTGATCTTGTCTACAGCGTCCATTCCGGAAACCACGTCACCAAATACGGTGTACTGACCATCAAGCCAGGATCCATCATTGAACATGATGAAGAACTGAGAGTTCGCACTGTTCGGGCTGCGGGAACGTGCCATGCCAAGAGTACCGCGCTTGAACGGAGCTTTAGAGAACTCAGCCTTCAGGTCAGGCATTTCAGAGCCGCCCATACCTGTGCCGGTTGGGTCGCCAGTCTGTGCCATGAAGCCGTCGATCACACGATGGAATACGATGCCATCATAAAAGCCTTCACGTGTAAGCTGTTTAATACGCTTCACATGCTCAGGTGCAAGATCAGGACGCAGCGTAATTTCAACGCGTCCGTCTTTCAGGTCCAGATAAATCGTGTTTTCAAGATCTTTCGCGTTGGCAGTGAATGGCATCATAAATGCGCCCACAACCATCGCACATGCTGTCAGGATACGTAGCAAGATTTCTGTCCTTGTCTTAGCCAAGGCGTACCTCTCAAACTCCCAATTGGCTTTCGAAAAGAGATACGCACACAAAACAAAATTTAGCGGGTGTTATGTGATTGCACATAAACGCGACGCGCTAAAAAAGTCTAACCCTATCAAATAGGCAGTCTTTTCTGTTGCGTTGTTTTTAAGCAATCTCAAAGCGCTTTTTAAGCGCAGCCTCAACACACTTGGGGACAAACGAACTGTAATCTCCCCCCATCTTTGCAATCTGGCGCACCAGTGTAGCCGTAATGGGGCGCATCACTGGTGAGCTTGGAAAAAATACGGTCTTGATGTCAGGTGCCATCGCCCCATTCATTCCAGCCATCTGCATTTCATAATTGAGATCAGTCGAGTCTCGAAGTCCTCGCACCAGAATGTTAGAGCCATGCTCTCGCGCTGCATCCACTACCAGCCCAGTGAAGGAGACTGTACGAATACGAGCAGCATTTTCTGCACCAAACTGCTCTTCACAAGCAAGGCGGATCAAATCCACACGTTCTTCAAAGGAAAACAACGGAGCCTTGGAAGCCTGAATGCCAATAGCTACAATCACTTCATCAGCCAAAACCAATGATTGTTCCAGAATATCCAGATGACCGTGTGTCATAGGATCAAATGACCCCGGATAAAGTGCAATGCGCTTCATATAATCTCTCGCGTCACAAATGCCTCTCCCCATAAGCATCACAAATGACACTTACCTTTTGGGCTTTGGCGAGATTGAACCCATTTTACCCATGCGTTTCAAGCTATTTCTGACAATAAGGCCAGACCATTTAGGACAGATCATGCAGAATTGGATCGATAGTTGGATCTACCCAAGACGTGCTTCTAGAAAAGCACAATGAAAGTCGCAAAATCCAAATCACTCATAAAATTGCAGTTCCCTTTCCCAGAATAACCAGAAACAAAAAAGGCGGAGCACATGCCCCGCCTTTTTCTAGAATCTACATCACTTACTCAGTGCTGGGCGCTTCGCTACCGTCACCCTCAGGTGTCGGAGCAGCGCTCTCTGCGTCTGTCCCTTCGGTGTCTGCACCGGTCTCGACGGCGCCTTCTACGTCAGCGTTTTCATCGTCATCAGCTTCGCTAATGCGCTCCACTGCAACAACTTGCTCTTCAGCAGAGGTATTGAACACGGTCACACCTTGTGTCGAACGACCTGCAATGCGGATGCCGTTAACCGGGCAACGGATCAGCTGTCCACCATCGGTCACCAGCATAATCTCGTCGCTGTCCTCACTACGGAAAGACGCAACCAGGCGGCCATTACGATCATTCACCGTCATCGCCGCGATCCCCTTACCGCCGCGACCGGTAGTGCGGTACTCGTACGAGCTGGTGCGCTTGCCATAACCCTTTTCAGAAACAGTAAGAATGACTTCTTCACTCTCGTCCATCTCTTTAAAGCGTTCTTCGGAGATGCCCGCGTCCTCAAAGGACACATTATCTTCTGCTTCCTCACCGCGCATAGCACGGGAAAGCTTCAGATAAGCCGTCCGCTCTTCGGAATCGCACTCAAAGTGACCAAGGATCGTCATAGAGATGACGTGATCACTCTCAGCAAGGTTGATCCCACGAACACCAACGGAGTTACGGCCAGAGAACACACGAACATCCGTTGCCGGGAAGCGAATACACATACCCGACGAGGTCGTCAGCAGAACATCATCGTCTTCCGTTGAAGTCATAACGTTGACGATGCCATCGCCCTCTTCCAACTTCATGGCGATCTTGCCGTTTTTGTTGATCTGAGCGAAGTCTGAAAGCTTGTTCCGGCGGATGGTTCCACGCTTGGTCGCAAACATCACGTCCAGCTCTGCCCACGTTTCCTCGTTCTCAGGAAGCGGCAAAATAGATGTGATGCGTTCACCCTGCTCTAAAGGAAGCATATTGACCAAGGCATTACCACGTGCCTGAGGACTAGCCAAAGGCAGGCGCCAGACTTTCATCTTGTAAGCGATACCGCGTGAAGAGAAGAACAGAACCGGCGTATGCGTATTGGCAACGAACAGACGGGTTACAAAATCTTCGTCTTTCGTCCGCATGCCAGACCGGCCCTTACCGCCACGACGCTGCGCACGATAGGTGTCCAGAGGAACGCGTTTGATGTAGCCGGTATGAGATACGGTCACGACCATATCTTCACGCTGGATCAGATCTTCATCATCCAGATCTCCACCACCATCAGTAATTTCTGTCCGGCGCGGTGTCGCAAACTCATCACGCACTTCTTCAAGCTCGGTACGAACGATCTGAAGAATACGCTCACGGCTACGCAGAATATCAAGATAATCCTTGATCTCCGTTGCAAGCTTGTCGAGTTCATCGCCAATCTCGTCGCGGCCCAGAGCAGTCAGACGCTGCAAGCGCAGGTCCAGAATGGCGCGAGCCTGATCTTCAGAAAGCTTGAACGTACCATCTTCCTGAATAGCGTAGCGTGGATCATCAATCAGCTGGATCAGCGGCTCGATGTCTTTCGCTGGCCAGTTACGCTCCATCAGCTGACGGCGCGCAGTCGCAGGATCAGGTGCTGTGCGAATAAGATGAATAACATCATCAATGTTGGCAGTCGCAACAGCCAAACCTACGAGAACATGAGCACGATCACGCGCTTTGTTCAGAAGGAACCGGGTCCGTCGACCAATAACCTCTTCACGGAAAGCAATGAACGCTTTCAGCATATCCTGCAGAGCAAGCTGCTCAGGACGGCCACCATTCAGAGCCACCACGTTACAGCCAAAGCTCTGTTGAAGCTGAGAGTAACGATAGAGTTGGTTCAGGATAACATCAGGAACCGCGTCACGCTTCAGCTCAATAACAACGCGCATGCCACGACGATCTGATTCGTCGCGAATGTCAGAGATGCCCTCAATCCGCTTTTCACGAACAAGCTCTGCGATCTTTTCGATCATAGAGGATTTGTTCACCTGATAAGGGATTTCAGTGACAATCAATGCCATACGGCCTGAGCGAATTTCTTCCGTCTCAACCCGGCTGCGCATAAGAACGGAACCACGTCCGGTCTCATAAGCTGATTTGATGCCAGCACGGCCAAGAATAATACCACCGGTCGGGAAGTCCGGACCCGGGATAATCTCCATCAGCTCTGGCAGAGTGATTTCAGGGCGCTCGATCATTGCGATCGTGCCATCAATCACTTCACCCATGTTATGCGGCGGAATATTGGTCGCCATACCAACAGCAATACCGCCAGCACCGTTTACCAGTAGGTTCGGATAGCGTGCTGGGAGAACTTCAGGTTCCGTCTCGGAACCATCGTAGTTCTCATTGAAGTTCACGGTATCTTTGTCGATATCGGAAAGCTGTGTCTGAGCAACTTTTTCGAGGCGGCACTCTGTATAACGCATCGCTGCAGCACGGTCACCATCAACCGAGCCAAAGTTGCCCTGCCCATTAATGAGTGGCAAGCGCATGGAGAAATTTTGCGCCATACGAACAAGAGCATCATAAATCGCACTATCACCATGTGGATGATATTTACCCATAACGTCACCAACGACGCGGGCTGATTTACGATAGGGCTTGTTCCACTCATATCCGTTTTCATGCATAGAATACAGAATACGGCGGTGAACCGGCTTCAAACCATCACGAACATCGGGAAGCGCACGGCTCACAATCACGCTCATTGCATAATCGAGATAGCTGCGCTTCATTTCATCTGTGATAGAGACGGGCCGAATGTCGCTGGGTAGGCCACCTGGTGGTGTACTTAAGTCCTGATCTGCCAAGGATTATTCTCATCAATTTTAAGTCAGAATTCTTAGCCTTTATAGCCGATTCAAACCGCAGAACCAAACGCCATAAGCCCTGAAAAGACACCTAATAACAACTACCTTACCCCACGACCTTATTGGCAGCAGGTTACTAGGCCTTTCTACACAGTTTCGTTGCTCAAAAGCATCGCTCTTCCTCATAAAAATACTAAGCTATACGCAGGCAGCGCAAAATCCTATCAAACTCTTGCCAAATACAACATTGTCTGGTAGCGCCCTCTCAAGAACCGCAGAAATGCGGGTAAAAGCGCCCAAAGATGGGCTAAACCACATACAAGGTAAAGCGCAATGCTCATTGAGTTCCTCATCAATGCATTTGCCATGCTGTTTGTCACCATCGACCCGATTGGTCTGGCACCAATTTTTCTGGCCGTAACCGCCGGGGCAAGCAGTGTTGAGCGCCGTCAGATCGCGATTAAAGCCATAGTCATTTCTGGCATCACGCTCCTGGCATTTTTCTTTGCCGGACGCCAGCTTCTGGAAGTTCTCGGCATCTCTCAAGCTGCATTTAAGGTTGCAGGCGGCCTTCTGCTCTTCATCATTGCAACTGAGATGGTGTTCGAACATCGCCAAAAGCGTAAAGCTGAAAGTGCGGAAAAGGTTGTCGAACAGGAAGACCTGTCCCAGACAGCAGTGTTTCCGCTGGCTATTCCGCTCATTGCAGGTCCGGCAACTATCTCTGCAATCATCCTGCTCGCCGGTCAGGCACCAGGCTTTGCTGGCCAGATGAGCCTGATCGCAGTCCTTCTGTCTGTGCTCGCACTCAGCTTCTTCGTGTTTCTGCTGGCAGCACGCATCGATAAACTGCTCGGCTCTACAGTCCAGCTCATCATCACCCGTCTTTTTGGTGTGATCCTCGCAGCGCTGTCCGTTCAGTTCGTTGCAGACGGCATCTTCTCGTTAATCGAGATGCATTCATAATTCAGGTGAGCGCCCATACCTCTTGTGGGCGCTCTTCTCTCCAATTGAGTTAAAGCTTGCAGTCCCAAATCCCCTTCGTAAAGTCACCCTTGTATTTTACGGAGGATTCGAATGGCTGCCCACGGCTCAAAAAAAGTGATTTTCGCCGCCCTTGCTGGCAACACACTCATTTCAATCACCAAATTTGCTGCCGCAGCCTATACCGGGTCTGCCGCAATGCTGTCCGAAGGCATTCACTCGCTCGTTGACACAGGAAACCAGGGCCTGCTGCTGCTTGGCATGAAGCGCGCTGAAAAACCTGCAGATGAAAAACACCCGTTCGGATACGGCTCAGAAATTTACTTCTGGGCATTTGTCGTCGCCATCATGATTTTCGCCGTTGGTGCAGGAATTTCGCTTTACGAAGGCATTCAGAAAATTCTCAATCCTCACCCGATTGAATCTGCCCTGATCGCTTACATCGTCCTTGGACTCGCACTTATTTTTGAAGGCTGGGCCTGGATGGTCGCCTACAAAGAGTTCAAAAAAACCAAAGGCAAGCGCCCTTTCCTTGCCGCTGTGCGCGACAGCAAAGACCCAACAGTTTTCACTGTGCTTTTCGAAGATACAGCCGCAATGCTCGGCCTGCTCGTAGCACTTGTCGGCATCTACGGCGCTCAAGCTTTGGGCATTGCATGGCTGGACGGAGCAGCCTCTGTCGTAATTGGCCTCATCCTCGCAGGCACAGCATTTGTACTGGCATTGGAAACCAAAGGCCTCCTCATCGGCGAAAGCGCTTCAGACGAGCTAGTCGCATCCGTGCGAGAAATCCTGCAAGCACCTGCAGCTGTAAAGGGCGTGAATGAAATCCGCACACTGCACCTGGGTCCGAATGACGTCCTCCTCGCAGCCTCGCTGGATTTCGAAGACGCTCTGACAGCAGGTGCAGTTGAAGAAGTCATCTTCTCACTGGAAGACACGATCAAACGGGCACAACCATTGATCGGACGCGTATTCCTTGAAGTCCAGGCTGCGCGCGATCATCAGATTCTTGAGGGCGAGTAGTTTATCCGCCTAGTGACACACAGATTAAACCCTTAAGAAGCTTACATACTAAGAATTTTGGAGCAGACAATGACCATACTTGTAACAGGCGGCTGCGGATATATTGGAAGCCACATGACGTGGTGCCTTCACGACGCTGGAGAGGATTTTGTCGTCATAGACAACCTGTCCACGGGCTTCGATTGGGCCATCCCGCAGAGCACCAAGCTTTACGAAGGCGAAATCACAGACCTTGATCTGCTCCAGACAATCTTCCGCAACCACGACATCTCTGCGGTCATTCACTTCGCCGGCTCAATTATCGTCCCAGAATCTGTCTCTAACCCATTGAAATATTATGAGAATAACACAGCAGCCTCGCGCACATTAATTGAAGCCTGCGTAAAGAATGGCATCAAGCATTTCATTTTCTCATCAACCGCAGCAGTTTATGGTGATCCAGAAGTTATCCCAGTTTCTGAAGATACACCTCTAACCCCCTTAAGCCCTTACGGCACCTCAAAGCTTATGACAGAATTTATGCTGCGCGACACCGCCGCCGCCCACGAGTTCAAATACACGGCTCTACGCTATTTCAATGTGGCAGGCGCTGACCCCGAAGGTCGCACTGGCCAATCCACCAAGAATGCGACGCATCTGATCAAAGTAGCCTGCGAAGCTGCTCTCGGCAAACGCACCCATCTCGGCATTTTTGGCGATGATTTCGACACACCAGATGGGACCGGTGTGCGCGATTACATCCACGTTTCCGACCTTGCAAGCGCACATTACCTTGCCCTAAAACGCCTGCGCGATGGCGGAGATAGCATTATCATGAACGCAGGCTACGGTGACGGCTACTCAGTCCTTCAGGTCATCGACGCTGTGAAAGCCGTATCAGATATTGATTTTGAGGTGAAAAAAGAGCCGCGCCGTGCTGGCGACTCTCCAAAAGTTGTCGCAGACAACTCCAGAATCATGAGCAATCTGGAATGGAAGCCACGCTTTGATGACCTGCCAACAATCGTAAAACATGCGCTGGATTGGGAGAAAAAGCTCCAATTCAAAAACAGCCTTTAACCGCTATTGTGCTGACTGAACTCCTCAGTCAGCACACTTTCCTGCGAACCACAAAACGCTTCATCTATGGGATACGGATAACGCGATCTCCAGGCTGAATACCCAATTCAGCCGCGCGCCCAGCCACCACCTCTAAAACATATTGAGCAGGCAAACCGGAAGGAATAATCTCTTCCGAGTACGGCACTGTGTTTGCAGCAATACTTTTCACTTTATAATCAGACCCGATGAAGATGATATCAAGCGAAGTCGGCGTATTTTTCATCCAGAAGTACTGAAGACCTGACTGCGGGAAAATGAACAGCATCCCTTGATCAGCCGTCAGATCCGTTCGGCCCATCAAACCTTGAGCCCTGTCATCAGGCGTTTCAGCGACTTCAACCTGAAACTCATGCGTTCCATTGGCACTACGCACTTCAAGAATTTCAGTTCTCATACCTGCAGCAACCGTCGATGTCATACCCAGCAAAACAAAAATGAATGCAATTCGAAGAACCGTCATATAGCCCTAAACCTCGTTTTCTTTAGCTTTGAGCCAAAGAAAAACCCTTGGCAAGTCACCAAGGGCTTAAAACTAGCAAATCTCAGGAATGTGATCTGAAAACGATCAGCCTCTCGTCAGTGAGATGCCGGAATGTGAGTACCACTCCCGACAGGCCGAACTTCCGCAGCCATCTTGCCTTTCGGCCCGTCACCAAAGCGCACCTGTACCTTTTGGCCGGGCCGCAACTCCGTAATACCGAAACGGCGCAATGTTTCCATATGAATAAAGATATCTTCCGTTCCCTCGCCGCGCGTTAGGAAACCAAAGCCCTTGACCCGGTTAAACCACTTCACTTCCGCGTCGATAAAGCTACCCTCTGGCGTCACCTGCACGTGCGTCCGAGAAGGTGGTAGCTGAGAAGGATGAACCGCATAACTCTCATCCATGGAAAGAATGCGCATCGCCTGCAATCCGCGCGGACGATTAAGCACCTCGCAAACAACACGCGCGCCTTCATACGCTGTCTGATAGCCGTCCCTGCGCAAGCATGTAACATGCAACAAGACGTCAGGCAGATCGTCTTCCGGCTCTACAAAACCATAGCCTTTACCAATATCAAACCACTTGATTGTTCCTGCCACTTGAAGAACATCTAAGGCTGTATCGTCAACCAGGTCCTCGACAGAGCCTAACTGAGGCGCCGTTTTTACCACCATGATGAATGCCCCGAAATTTGCCGCATCTGAAATGTAACGCTCGATCAAAACCGAACACCACTTGATTCCACAAAAAGAATATCATTACGCCCGACGGCAAAAAGGTAAAAAATTAACAAAGAGCTAAATGATCCCCCATTGATTTGGTTAGTGTTGTCCTATCAACACCATTTACCTGAAGTTTGGAGGGGGTATAGCTAACACTACTGAAGATTTTATCCCATGAATCCCCGCGTTACTTTCAAAGTCTCCGCTCGTCATCAGATACACACTATTGCGGAGCATACCTTGCATATTCAGAATTCAGAAATACTAGGCACCCTTCCCTCCTAGCTTTTTTCGCGCTAGCTTCGGCCAACTTCAACCTCTGCTGGTTCCCACTTCACAGAGCCAATCCCATAAAAGAAAGAGTTCGACATGCGTTATCTACACACCATGGTCCGCGTTAAAGATCTTGATGAATCCCTGAAGTTTTATTGCAGTATCTTTGGGCTGGAAGAAGTTCGCCGTCACGAAAGCGAAGCTGGCCGTTTCACACTTGTCTTCCTAGCTGCGCCTGAAGACAAAGAAAGCTTCAGCGCATCTTCCGCACCAGCACTCGAGCTAACATACAACTGGGATCCGGAAGAGTACGCCGGAGGTCGCAACTTCGGCCACCTCGCCTATGAAGTCGACAATATCTATGAGACCTGCGAAAAACTCCAAGCCTCTGGGATCACAATCAACCGACCACCACGCGACGGCCGTATGGCATTCATTGTTTCTCCAGATGGAATTTCCATTGAGCTTCTGCAAAAAGGTGGAAGCCTTGAGCCAGCTGAGCCATGGCTCTCCATGGGCAACACCGGCAGCTGGTAATTTCAGCACAAGCATTTCAGCGCCTCAATTTCAATTGAGGCGCTGAAATCTAACAATAATTAAGAAAAGAATAGACTAAATCCATATTTGTGGATTGTTTGAATTATAAAATTTTAAGCACTAGACAATATCCTACTGAAAACTTATAAGCCTCCTCACAGCGCGCCACATTGCGCAAATGCTGTAGTGTGCGCCCATCGTCTAGCGGTTAGGACGCCGCCCTTTCACGGCGGAAACAGGGGTTCGATTCCCCTTGGGCGTACCAATTCTCTCCTTAAATTTATTTGTTTTGCTAGCATCGCATCTTTATGAGCTGTTTCTCTATTATTTTGAGAGCAAGCACTGACGACACATCTCTGCAAACAAGCTCTCCAATCCCCATAGCTGCAACCAATCCATTTAAGCCCGAGTAAAGTCGCAAGGTAAGACCCTTACCCGCATCACCCTCTGATCAGGACCTCACGCCGGAACACAAAAAAGCCCGGTAGTGAACCTGCGCTCACTCCGGGCCATCTTGAATTACATGCTTGGCTTAGAACGGAATTTCGTCGTCCATTCCACCGCCGAAGCCGCCAGATGGTGCTTGGCCACCACCGCCGCCACCGCCGAAGCCGCCGCCCTGATTGCTGGAGCCACCACCACCAAAGCCACCGCCCTGGTCGTATCCGCCGCCACCGCCGCCGCTGCCGCCGAAGCCTCCGGACTGGCCACCCTGGCCGCCTGCACCACCGCCTTCGCCGCGACCATCAAGCATAGTCAGCGTAGAGTTGAAGCCCTGCAGAACAATCTCGGTGGAGTATTTATCCTGGCCGCTCTGGTCCTGCCATTTGCGAGTTTGCAACTGACCTTCGATGTAAACCTTGGAGCCTTTGCGCAGGAATTGCTCGGCAACCTTTGCAAGGCCTTCGTTAAACACAACAACACGGTGCCATTCAGTCCGCTCACGGCGCTCGCCGCTGTTACGGTCACGCCAGCTCTCCGAAGTAGCGATACGCAAGTTGACGATCGGACGACCGTCCTGCGTACGGCGAATTTCCGGATCTGCGCCCAAATTTCCAACCAAAATGACTTTATTGACGCTACCGGCCATTGAATTACTCCTAAGTCTGAACTCGCCCAAAGTTTAAGCGAGTTAAGTTGGCAAGTAACCTATGCTCCGCGCTCTACAATTCAAACAGACTTTCTCAAAGCCGCAGTGGTTGTCCACATTTCCTAGGCTTTCAGTCGGAATATCAGGCACCCGCAAGCAAGGCTCTCTGCTCGTTCTATTTTTGTTCCGACACATTGCCTTGCAAAACTGCCAAGTTCAACTCTCAATTTTTCTAAAAGACAATTTTACGCGAGCAAACTCAAAAAGGCTTGCTCCTTAAAATTGTTCCGTTTATGTTCCACCTGATTTCCAGCGCTCATTCTCCTGCATTTTGAGGATCGCGCCCAGACCTGTTTTGCTTTTTATATGCGAACTCGGTATCCGTGATAAAGGACAGTTCCATGGCGAAGTCGCCAACACATGACACACAAAATACTCCCGCGCGCGCAGACCTTATGAAGCAGATCACTGTACGTGGCGCTCGCGAACATAACTTGAAGAATGTGGACCTGGATCTTCCACGAGACAGCCTGATCGTCATGACTGGCCTATCCGGCTCAGGCAAATCCTCTCTTGCCTTCGATACGATTTACGCTGAAGGGCAGCGCCGCTACGTTGAAAGCCTGAGCGCTTACGCCCGCCAGTTCCTTGAAATGATGCAGAAACCAGACGTAGATCAGATCGACGGCCTGTCACCTGCAATCTCCATTGAACAGAAAACCACCTCAAAAAACCCACGCTCCACAGTCGGCACAGTCACAGAAATCTATGACTACATGCGCCTCCTATTCGCGCGCGTAGGCATTCCATACTCTCCGGCAACGGGCCTTCCAATTGAAAGTCAGACAGTCTCCCAAATGGTAGACCGCATTCTGACACTGGAAGAAGGCACTCGCTTATACCTGCTGGCCCCAATCGTGCGTGGCCGCAAAGGTGAGTATAGAAAAGAACTCGCTGAGCTCATGAAAAAGGGCTTCCAGCGCGTAAAAGTTGACGGCGAGTATTATGAAATCGCCGATGCGCCCGCTCTGGATAAGAAGTTTAAACACGATATTGATGTCGTTGTTGACCGTATCGTTGTGCGCGAAGACATGGCTGGCCGCCTGGCAGATTCTCTGGAAACCGCACTGGAGCTGGCCGAAGGCCTCGCTACCGTTGAGTTTGCAGATCAGCAGAATGAGAAAGGCAAAGCAAAGCAGCTCATTTTCTCAGAAAAGTTCGCCTGCCCGGTCTCCGGCTTCACGATCCCGGAAATAGAACCGCGCCTGTTCTCGTTCAACAATCCGTTTGGCGCATGCCCGACCTGCGATGGTCTCGGCACAAAACTGGCGTTTGAAGCCGAGCTCGTTGTACCGGACCAATCTCTTTCCCTTCGGGGGGGCGCGATCCTGCCATGGTCAAAAACCGGTTCAACCTCTCCTTATTACACCCAAACACTGGAAGCATTGGCCAAGCATCATAAGCAGCCAATGACCAAAGCCTGGAAAGACCTTCCAGAAGACTTCCGCAATGCGGTGCTGTTCGGAACCGGCAACACAAAAGTTCAGTTTGTTTATGATGACGGCACTCGCTCTTACAAAACCGAAAAGCCATTCGAAGGCGTTGTCGGCAACATCGAGCGGCGCTGGCGTGAAACAGATTCTCAGATGGTGCGCGATGAACTTTCACGCTACCAGTCAGATCATGCTTGCGACGCTTGTAAAGGCTACCGCCTCAAGCCTGAAGCCCTTTGCGTCAAAATAGCAGATCGCCATATAGGCGAGATCACAGCCCTTTCCATCAAAACTGCACATGACTGGTTCTCCAGCATTGATGAAAAGCTCTCTGATAAACAGAACGAAATCGCATATCGCATCCTCAAGGAAATCCGTGAGCGCTTGAAGTTCCTCAACGATGTTGGCTTGGAATACCTTTCCATGGACCGCTCTTCCGGAACCCTGTCTGGTGGTGAGAGCCAACGTATTCGCCTGGCCTCCCAGATCGGTTCCGGCCTGACCGGTGTACTTTACGTTCTGGATGAACCATCAATCGGCCTGCACCAGCGCGACAATGCTCGTCTTCTGGAAACCCTGAAACACCTGCGCAATCTGGGTAACACTGTTATCGTGGTAGAACACGACGAAGACGCCGTCCTCACCGCAGATTACGTGGTGGATGTGGGTCCGGGCGCAGGTATCCATGGCGGACAAGTAGTTGCCAAAGGCACGCCGGATGAAGTGATGGCCAATCCGGCCTCCCTTACTGGCAAGTATCTTTCCGGCAAAATGAGCATCCCGCAACCAGATGAGCCGCGCAAGATTGACAAGAACCGTCAAATCAAGGTGTTCGGCGCACGCGGCAACAACCTCAAAGACGTGAATGCCACCATTCCGCTTGGCACATTCACTTGTGTGACAGGTGTATCTGGTGGCGGCAAATCTACATTCCTGATCGATACCGTCTATAAAGCGACCGCTCGTCGCCTCAATGGCGCACGCGACAACCCTGCCCCGCATGACCGGATTGAAGGTCTGGAGCGTCTGGACAAAGTCATCGACATTGATCAGTCCCCAATTGGCAGAACGCCGCGCTCCAACC
The DNA here is from genome assembly GCF_001623065.1 of Pseudovibrio sp. Ad46. Classification (NCBI taxonomy): domain Bacteria; kingdom Pseudomonadati; phylum Pseudomonadota; class Alphaproteobacteria; order Hyphomicrobiales; family Stappiaceae; genus Pseudovibrio; species Pseudovibrio sp. Ad46. The sequence goes on from NZ_LMCG01000068.1 coordinate 148,256, forward strand.
CGGCAACCTATACAGGCGCCTTCACTCCAATCCGGGAGTGGTTTGCAGGTATGCCGGAAGCGAAAACACGCGGCTACGCGCCGGGCCGCTTCTCCTTCAACGTAAAAGGCGGACGCTGCGAAGCCTGTCAGGGTGATGGTGTTATCAAGATCGAGATGCACTTCCTGCCAGATGTATATGTCACCTGTGATGTGTGTAAGGGCAAGCGCTACAATCGCGAGACACTGGAAGTTCAGTTCAAGGGCAAATCCATTGCAGATGTATTGGACATGACCGTTGAAGAAGCAGCAAGCTTCTTCTCTGCCGTGCCATCCATCCGCGACAAAATGGAAACCCTCGCCCGTGTGGGCCTCGGCTACATCAAGGTCGGCCAGCAGGCCACCACTTTATCGGGCGGTGAAGCACAACGCGTGAAACTGGCAAAGGAGCTTTCCAAGCGCTCAACTGGCCGTACGCTCTATATTCTGGACGAACCGACAACCGGTCTCCATTTCCACGATGTCGCCAAGCTGCTCGATGTCCTTCATGAGCTGGTCGATCAGGGCAACACAGTCCTCGTGATCGAACACAATCTGGAAGTGATCAGAACCGCAGACTGGATCCTTGACCTTGGCCCTGAAGGCGGGGACGGCGGCGGAACCATCGTCGCAACTGGCCGCCCAGAGGATGTGGCAGAGGTACCAGAGAGCTATACGGGACACTTCCTCAAGGAATTGTTTGAAAGGCGAAGCGCCAACAAGCTGGACGCAGCAGAATAAAAACCAAATGGCCGGGCACTGTCCCGGTCATTTTTTTGCAAAAATCACCGCCCCCAATGGCCTCTTTCCGCGAAAACAACACAAAATACCAGTTGGCGCCGCTCTATTACAAAACCTGCTCAAAGCCGGCGACACATTGAAATATGATTAAGTTTTCAGCACCAACTGCCTAAAAACAGCACTCCCAGCCCCTCAGGTATGCAGATTTGTGCCCTAAATCACAAAATTACCGCACTGCACAATCGTTAATTTTGGCATTTATGTCGTTTTGAAGAATGGTAGCGCCATCATTTGCCATAATGCCATGCGTTTTTTGCATATCGGACATGCGAAATGATGTGATGCACAATTGGAAAGTCTTTTGTATAAACCAACTCAAGGCCGCTGAGGAACTCCTCCCAATTAAACCTCGGCAGCCTAACATACAATCCTCAAGCAGCACCTCCTCCCAAGCTGCTTGATGGTTCTAAACAGAGATTTCCTCCCAGTTCTCTGTTTACTAGCTTCGCCCGTCGTTCCTCCCATCGACGGGCGTTAGCTGTTTTAAAGGCCTATTTCTCTCAAAACTACCCATCGTCCTCAGCAAAGCAATCACGCAAAAGAAAAACGCACCAGCCTCGCTGATACGCTCTCCAAATCATCACTACTTTACGCACATCACTGCGCAATTCTCATCACCAGCTCACCCGCCTGATGGGTTTTCCAAATCAGCGCTGGTCATAGTCAGCCACTTAGTCATGTGCAAAATATCCGGCGGCTTGCCATTACTCAGGCGCCAGCTGTCTACCACCCATGGAATCTCTGTGGTCGTATCCACCACAACAGCTGAAGCATGCGGATATTTGCCATCAAGGAAAAAACCGCGAGAGGCAGGCCGCGCCGCACGGTGGTATTTAAGCCAACCCTGAGAACCCGCATAAACCAGCAGGCTTGTTGTATTGGTCGCCTCATCAATGCAGTCCATCTGCCCTTTAACGTTGCCATTACCCATATCCAGCCCACCAATATCATTGGATGACCCAACCACAGGTCCAACACGCTTTTCTTGCCACTGCACCGCTTTGGAAATTGCGGCACGCTCAGCTTCAGGGCTTCGATGCCCTCGCTTCAAAATCGTGCGTAATCGCTGTTTGTCTTTCTGGCTAAACGTCACAGCCGTGCGATATTCGCAGCCGAAACCATGACAGATGTATAATGTGTCACCTTTGTTTTCGATGCCACCCATCTGAGTATACCAGGTGCTTGGTTTTCTATTAATTTGGCTCATGCACGCAGTTAGCCCAATTGCGCCAAATGCAATCACGAGAGCTCTAGAAATTGTCTTCAGTTTCTTATTTGAAAAATACATGTGTTTTTGTGAATCACTTTGCACAACCATGGAAGATTGATGGCCTAAATGATTGAACTGAGCAAGTTCAGAGGCTAAGCAATTCGCAAGCGATAAACACTTAGGCTTCATCAGACGCTTTGGCGCAACAGAAGCCCAGTCGATTGGATAGGAAATGACGAAGCAGCCCATACACGTGGTTGGCGGCGGCCTGGCAGGCTCCGAAGCAGCATGGCAGATCGCAGAAAAAGGCCTGAAGGTCGTTCTGCACGAAATGCGCCCAACACGTGAGACCGATGCACACAAAACAGATGGCCTTGCAGAACTGGTGTGCTCCAACTCATTCCGTTCTGACGACGCTGAAAACAACGCTGTTGGCCTGCTTCATGCTGAGCTGCGCACCGCTGGCTCCCTGATCATGAGATGCGCAGATGCCAACAAAGTGCCTGCTGGCGGCGCACTGGCCGTGGACCGCGATGGATTTTCCCAAGCTGTACAAGCCGCGCTGGAAGGCCACGAGAACGTAGAGATCCTCCGCGAAGAAGTGACTGAAATTCCATCAGCAGAAAACGGTCAGGTCATTCTTGCAACCGGCCCGCTCACATCTCCAGCTCTTTCCGAGCAGATCCTGCAAGCAACCGGCGAAGACTCCCTCGCCTTTTTTGATGCGATTGCACCGATCATCCACACTGAATCCATCAATATGGACAAGGCATGGTTTCAGTCTCGCTACGACAAAGTCGGCCCGGGCGGGACAGGGAAAGATTACATCAACTGCCCAATGGATAAAGAGCAATACGAAGCCTTTATCGATGCACTGATCGGCGGCGAAAAGACCTCCTTCAAGGAATGGGAAGAAAACACGCCTTACTTTGATGGCTGCCTTCCAATTGAAGTGATGGCAGAACGTGGCCGCGAAACTCTGCGCCACGGCCCAATGAAACCAATGGGCCTGACCAATGCCCATCAGCCAGACATTAAGGCCTACGCTGTGGTGCAGCTGCGTCAGGACAATGCCCTTGGCACGCTTTACAACATGGTTGGTTTTCAGACCAAACTGAAGTACGGCGCACAGGCAGAAACTCTCCGCATGATCCCGGGCCTGGAAGAAGCTCAGTTTGCCCGCCTCGGCGGCCTGCATCGCAACACCTTCCTCAATTCACCGCGTCTTCTCGATGATCAAATGCGCCTCAAAGCTCTGCCACACGTGCGTTTTGCAGGTCAGATCACCGGCTGTGAAGGCTATGTGGAATCCACCGCTGTTGGATGTTTGACAGGTCTGTTTGCAGCTCATCAGGCACTTGGAACCGACATCGCACCTCCGCCAGTCACAACTGCATGCGGTGCAATCGTCAACCATATCACGGGTGGTCACATCGATCGCGAAGATGGCTCCGGCCCGCGTTCCTTCCAGCCAATGAACATCAACTTCGGCCTCCTGCCTCCCCTGGACGAAATGCCGAAGCATCCAGAAGGCAAGCGCCTGCGCGGCAAAGAAAAGACTCGCCTTAAAAAGCAGGTTATGGCCAAGCGTGGTCTGGATGACTTTAAAGCATGGGTCGCGAACGTCTAACCCGCACGCAACATACAATTAGAGACAGAAAGGCCGGATATTCCGGCCTTTTTCTATTTCCGCGAGAGTTTGGTAAGGCGGCGGGATGTCCGCCACATATGCCAGACACGGCGCATATGCGGCGCCCCACCGCAAACCTGCAGCGGCTCAAAACTATCTTTGTCCGCCTCATTGAAGAACAGCTCCACCTGAAACACGGGCAAAAATGCAGGCAGCACAGACGGATCAATCCCTTCCAGTGCACTCTCACAATCATCGAGATGCTTTTTGCTCAGCTCCACCATTTCTTCAAAAGCCGCCCAGACAGCATCATTTGAACGGTTCCCTCGCAAGGCATTGGCATCCACACCGTGTCGTTCCATCACATCTTTTGGAAGGAACTGCTGGTGCCGCGAGGCCTGCCACGCAAGCGTCTGCATCAAGCCAGAGAGCGCATACGCCACACCACCATGCCCGCTGGCGTCAGAAAGCTGGCGATCAGCAGGTTTTCCGCTCAATATCATAGAGGCCAGCAAAACCACTGTAGAGTTGGTCTCCCCGCAATACCCCTCCAGATCATTGATGGTTGGCATTGGATCGGAATAAAGGTCAAACCGGCGCGCAGAAATCAGGTTGAGGAACGGCTCTCTTGGCAATTTATGATGCTCAATCGTCTCAATGATCGCCTGCGCAACCGGGTTGTGCATCACATCGCCATGATCAGTTCCACTCAGCGCATCATGCCACCATTGCAGGCGAATTTCTCCGGGCATCGGCTCATTGACCAACTCTCGGATACGCGCAATCTCACAGGCAAAGGCGTAAAGGGCAATCAAACTCGGACGCGCAATAATCGGAGCATACAATGTGCTCAGGTAACGCTCGTAGGAGAAGCGTTTTACGAAATCATTACAGTGGTCATAGGCCTGGCTCATAGCTGGGTTCCACGCTTCTTTTTAAACGTCTTCAACTGCAATAAACACGGCTGCCACAGCTCTGTCTTCACCAAGAAGCACATTGTATGTGCGCACAGCAGCACCTGTGGACATGCTATCGACCATAATGCCCTTCTCACGAAACGGTCCCTTCCGAGCCTCTGGAAATGGCTTCAACTCGTCACCAGCACCAATCAACAGCACTTCAATATCGTCAGACTCTGCAAGGATTTGCGCCAGTGCCTCATCCGTAACTTCATCAAAGCTGGTTGGCGCCCAACCATAAACACCAGATGGCACACACATCAGCGATCCACGATGAGACATATCGGCAAATCGAAAGCCGCCATTTCCGTAGGCGTCGATTTGAACCATGCTTGGATAATGCGCATCCCGCACTTCCAAAGGCTCTCCACGTTTTCCCATAGTGTCCTCCAATGGCTATTTTCGCCCAGTATACGCGCAAATTGATAGCCTCTGTTTAATTACACGCGAAAGAATGTCCAATAGAAAATGGGGCTGACCACAATTGTAGTCAGCCCCATCTAAAACATTAGCTGTTTCCGCTGGTTAAGCAGATTTTGCAGGAGATGTTTCATCGTCTTTCTTGTCAAACACGCTGGTGCGAAGCTTCATGAGCATCAGCAACGGAGAGGCAAGGAAGATAGAAGAGTAAGTCCCGATCACGATACCGAAGATCATCGCCAGCACGAAGGACTGGATCACTTCACCGCCCAGGAAGTACAACGCAAACAGCGCCAGCAAAGTGGTCACAGACGTCATTGTTGTACGGGACAGGGTCTCGTTGATGGACTTATCAAGCAGCTCTTCCAGGGAAAGACGCTTGTAACGACGCAGGTTCTCACGAATACGGTCATAAACAACCACCGTATCGTTGAGCGAGTAACCGATAATCGTCAGCACCGCCGCAATACTGGACAGCGTAAAGTCCAGCTGCAACACCGCAAACAATCCAACTGTCAGCAGGATATCATTGAAGGTGGTGATGATCGCGCCAACTGCGAACTGCCATTCAAAGCGGAACCAGATGTAAAACATGATCATCAGCAAGGCAGACCCGACCGCCAGCGTTCCTGCATAAGCAAGCTCGCCGGAAACACGAGGTCCAACCACTTCAGTTCTGCGGAATTCGTATCCATCGGTAAAGGCACCACGGACATTCTCAACCACATCCTGCTGCGCACTCTCACCTTCGCCCTGAGATTCAATGCGGATCAGAACTTCGGTAGGACTACCGAATTCCTGTACCTGCACATCACCCAGATCAAGACCACCAAGGGTCCGGCGAATTTCAGAAAGGTTTGCAGGACCGCTTGTGGACTGCAGCTCGATCAGCGTTCCGCCCTTAAAATCGATGCCGTAGTTCAGGCCGATTGTCAGGAACAGTACAATGGAAAGAACTGCCGTAATTCCAGAAAACGGAAAACTCAACACCCGCCAATGCATAAAGCGGAAGTTGGTCTGCTCCGGAACAAGTCTAAGAAGTTTCATAGGTTCATGCTCCGAATTAGATTGGCAGTTTGGATGGACGCTTACGCTTCACCCATACAGAGATGAGGAAACGTGAGATAGTAAACGCAGAGAACACTGTGGTGAAGATACCGATCATCAGCGTTACGGCGAACCCTTTAACAGGACCGGAACCGATGAAGAACAGGATCACAGCCACAATCAGCGTTGTGATGTTTGCATCCAAAATGGTGCCAAGTGCACGCTTAAAGCCCGCATCAATCGAACCAATAGCGGAACGACCAGCGCGTGCCTCTTCACGAATGCGCTCATAAATCAGCACGTTGGCATCAACCGCCATACCAATTGTCAAAACGACACCCGCAATACCCGGCAGGGTCAGCGTTGCCTGAAGTGTGGTGAGCACACCAAAGATCAGGAACACGTTGGAAGCGAGCGCAAGGTTCGCAATGATCCCGAACTGGCCATAAGCCAGCAGCATGAAGATCACCACCGCTGCCGCTGCAACGATGGAAGCAACCTTACCGCTATCAATGGAATCCTGACCAAGGCCCGGACCAACAGACCGCTCTTCAACTACATCCAGACGCGCAGGAAGCGCACCAGCACGCAGCAGAACAGCAAGATCATTCGCACCATCAACAGTGAAGCTGCCGGAGATCTGACCGGAACCGCCTGTGATCGGCTGACGGATAACCGGAGCGGTGATCACTTCGTCATCAAGCACAATCGCAAACGGACGACCAACATTTGCGCGGGTCACATCCGCAAAGACGCGGGCACCGGCAGTGTTGAAGCGGAAGTTCACAACAGGCTCGTTTGTCTGCTGGTCAAACGCAACAGAAGCATCCTGCAGCTCTTCACCCGTCAGCAGCGGGTTTTCATCCAACAGGTATGGCTGGCCATCAGAACCCTCAACAACCATCGTGCCTGCTGGCGGACGGCCTTGAAGTGCCTGTGACGCACTCATTTCCTGACTAACAAGATGGAACGTTAGCTGCGCAGTAGCACCAATGATATCCTTCAGGCGCTGAGGGTTGGATTCACCCGGCGCTTCAACAAGGATACGGTCAGTGCCCTGACGCTGAATGGAAGGCTCAGTCGTGCCGAGTTCATCAACACGGCGACGGATAACCTCAATGGACTGCCTCACAACGGAAGCGAGGCGCATGTCCAGACCTTCCTCGGAGAAAACCATGCGGAACAGGCCGTCACCTTGAGGTTCAAGAACAAATTCGTTAACCGCTGCACCGCCGAAAACGCCGGAGTTAAGCGGGTTTACCAGTTCTGCAAGGCGCTGTTCGGCCTCATCGAAGCGTGCATTATCACGAATGCGAACCTGAACACCGTCTCCCTGAATACCCAGACCGGTGTAGCCGATACGTGGGTTCTCGCGCAGGGCCCGGCGGATATTTCCAACCAGCTGACGGAACTGTTTTTCTTTGTAATCTTCTTTATCAACCTCATAGAGCAGATAAGCACCGCCCTGAAGGTCAAGACCGAGAACAATCTGGCGCTTAGGCATAAAATCCGGCCAGGATTGAACGGTACTTGCCGGGAAGAAGTTCGGCAATGTTGTAAAGATACCGCCCAGCACCACGACGATAATCAGGGCGATTTTCCAACGCGCGAAATGAAGCATGAGTATATGCCCGGTCCTAGAATAGGCAGACCGCTCTCACTGCGGCAATTGCCGAAACAGGAAAGCGGTCTGAAACTACAGGTATCAAGGCGCGATTATTCGCCGTCCTTAACAGGTTCACCTTTGGAGCGAACTTCCTGGATCATGGCACGAGCAATACGCACACGCGTACCTTCAGCAATGTCCACCTGCAGTTCAGCATCATCAACGATCTTAGCAACTTTACCAATCAGACCACCAGAGGTCACAACGGTGTCGCCGCGACGCAGATTGCTCACCATTTCCTGATGAGACTTCATTTTCTGGCGCTGAGGGCGAATGATCAGGAACCACATGATCACGAAGATCAGGACGAACGGCACAATAGACATTACAACGTCTGGCACGCCGCCTGCGGCCTGTGCATAGGCAGGGGTAATAAACATTAGTTTCTCCTTACCACAAATTCCCGAGGAACCTGATGGCGTTCATTAAACAATTGGCGAGGTGAACCCCTCCAAAATTGACCTTGGCCCGAAAGAACAAGGATTTTGCGCTGGACTATACAGTCCACTCCAACCTTTTCAAGGCATTGACATGCTAACTGGGACTTTCCCCAAGAGTATTGGACATGATACAGCTGTAAATAGGGATACTTGGCCGCAGATCAAATAGCAGAACCGCCGCTGAGACAATTTTCACCTAGTGCATTTTGCGTAAAGCCTATGCCAGCGCACCTGAGTTAATCACGTAGATACACATGACCGCTAAAGAAAATACCTCTGAAGTCGCCCTTCTTACATCCAAACTGGACGAGATTGTCGCCCTGTTGGTCAGCTCCCTTCCCAAGCCTCCGGTTACTGTCAATTTCGACGAAGCCGATGCCTTTGTATTCCACCCTTCCCCGTTTGAGCTTGCGCCTGTACCCAAAGTCAATCGGGTTGATATTAGCCTGCTCAAAGGCGTCGATCACTCCAAGAAAATGCTGATGGAGAATACAAATAGGTTCGCAGAAGGTTTTCCGGCCAATAACGTGCTGTTGTGGGGTGCCAGAGGCATGGGCAAGTCGTCTTTGGTGAAATCTGCTCATGCTGCGATCAACGCAGCACACGCAAACTCCGAAGGCGTCCGCAAACTTGTTCTCATTGAGATTCACCGCGAGGACATCGAAGCCCTCCCCGCGCTGATGAACGAGCTGCGCGGCAAGCCTTACAACTTCATCATCTTTTGCGACGACCTCTCCTTTGATGGCGACGACACCAGCTACAAGAGCCTGAAAGCAGCTCTGGACGGCGGCATTGAAGGTCGACCAGCAAATGTCCTGTTTTACGCCACATCCAACCGCAGACACCTTCTGCCACGCGATATGATGGAGAACGAGCGGTCAACCGCGATCCATGCAAGCGAAGCGGTGGAAGAGAAGGTTTCACTTTCTGATCGATTCGGCCTTTGGATCGGCTTCCACAAATGCTCTCAGGATGAGTATCTGGATATGATCTACGGCTACACTGAGCATTTTGGCTTAAAGGTCGAGCAGGAGCAGCTCCGCGCGCAGGCTCTGGAATGGTCCACCACACGCGGCGCTCGCTCTGGTCGTGTCGCATGGCAATTTATTCAGGATCTGGCAGGCCGCCTCAGCCAAACGCTGTCCTGACAAGCAAAAGCGCTCATAAAAAAGCACGCCGCGTGAAGGTCACCAACGCGGCGTGCTCTACCTATGAAAAGAGTTCCAAGAAGAACCCTCCCCCTTTTTATTAGGAACGCGGTAGATGGTTCATAGGATCTACCGGCTTGTTATCCTTACGCAGCTCAAAATGCAGCTGAGGCTGTGTCACAGACCCGGTCGCACCAGCCATGGCAATAGTCTGTCCACGGCGTACGGCATCACCACGGCGCACCTTCAGCTCTTTGTTGTGCGCATAAGCTGAAACCCAGCCATTATCATGGCGGATAAGCACCAGATTTCCAAAGCCTTTCAGCTCGTTACCGGCGTAAACGATGGTTCCGTCTTCCGCAGCTTTAATGTCTGTCCCTGATGGAACCGCCAGATTAATGCCGTCGTTTTTAGACCCACCCGGCTTCACGCCAAAGTCAGAGATAATCCGCCCACGCACCGGCCAGCGGAACGTTGCCTCATCTGCCACAGCAACCTTTGGTGCCTTCGCTGTCGCAACTGGCTGCACAGGCGCTGGCTTGGAAACTTCTGTCGGCTGCAAACGAACAACATCCGTCTCAGCTTCAGAGATAACCGGAACAATCGGTTTTTGCGGCTTCTGCACACTTGCGGTGTGAACTGGGGTCGGCGCAAGAGAATTGGCAAGCGTGCGCTGTGTCGCAACCGGAGCGGCCACGCGTTGCGGGTTCAACCCTGCCAAAGCGATTCTCTTCGGCTTCGGCACCGCTTGTGTCGCTTTAACACTGGCAACCGATGCCGGACGCTGAGCAACAGAAGCCCTAGGCTTGCTCTTGGGCACTGCTGAAACGCGCAGAGGAGCAACGCTGCGCGCTGCCTGTCCCGTAACAGGCACCCCATAAGATGGCTGCGCAGTCGCAGACTGCGGAGCAACAATCGGCGTCAAAGACTGACTGCGATAGGTCGTTGGCTGTTGCTGTGCACGATAGACCTGAGAAGGTGCAGGCTGCTGGATTGGCTGAAGCGAAGACGCAGGCACAGCTGCTGCTGGTGCCCGCCTTTGCACCGGATAAGCGGCAGGAGGCGCATCACTGTAAACAGGACGCGATCGTTCTCCCACATTGCCCGGAGGAAGCAACGCAGCCGCAATCTTGGTCGCAAACACATCACGAGACTGCCTGGAAGCAGAGCCATTGGCATTCAAAGGCGTAACATACTGCGAAGGAATGGAGGCTGTCGTCTGAGGCTGCTGGCTATTGGACGGCAACACACGAGCGCTGGCTTTCGGCAAGCGGTTCGGTTTACGAACCATCTTCACCGGAATAACAACGGAATCACCGGGCTGCAGCGCAGAACTCACAGTCACGCGATTGGCATGAAGAATTTCGTTAGCCGGCACACGGTATTGCCAGGCAAGACTATCAACATTCTCGTTGGCTTTCAGCGTGACAACGCGGCCACCAACAGCTGTCCACCCAAGCGTGCCATCATTCGGTGCTTTGGCAAGTGCAGCAGGAACTCGGGCGCTCGCGCGCGTGCGCTGGCTCACCGCAACAGGCTGTTTAGAAAATGTCGGCTGCCATGTCTGCTGCGGATACCCGCGCGATTGCGCAGATCCGGTCACAATAGGAGCATTGCTTGATGTTGGCGCAGGCAACAAGACGCCGCGCTGAACAACAGATTTTGTGTTTGATGATGGAAGTCCGGGCGTCACCACAACGGCAGTTCGAGCCGGAGACGTTGGTTCATCAACATATTCAGATTTGCCAAACCGATCCACATTGCCACTACAACCAGCAATACCTGCTGACAGCAAAAACAAGGCTACACCGCGCCGCAATCTGGCTTTCTCACGGGAATGAAACTGCATATCCGCCCTACCCAATACAAATAAAAGGCTAACTGGCGTAAGTTTACTGACAACAGAGTTGATAAAGACTTAATTAAAGCCTCATTCCCCTACAGTTTCGCAGCTATTCCCGGTGTGAGAGAAAGATAGCGGAAGCCACCAAGGTCAGTCTCATCAAGACCGCGGCCACCTTTGTCATACTGAATCAGGCGGCAAATACCGCTTTCATGCTTGATTGGCGCCAACAAACGCCCCCCGGGTGCAAGACGGTCAAACAAGAAGCCCGGCACACGGTCCAGCGCACCATTCAAAATGATACGATCAAACGGGCCGCCATCATCCTCTTCATCAACAGGCGCCACAAGACCATCCGCATGAATCACATCTACATTGTTGATCTTGCAGGACCGAAGTCGCTCACGCGCCAGATCAGCGAGTGTCCGGTAGCGCTCCAGTGAGACAATGCGATCACAGATTTTAGAAAGAACCGCGCACTGATACCCGGATCCACTGCCAATCTCCAACAGGGAATGATCCGGCTTCATTTGCAGAAAATCGGCAACCTTCCCAATCAAGGATGGCTGTGTGCTCATCTGCCCGCAATCAATTGGGAACGAACGATCTTCAAAAGCCAGAAATTGTTGGCTAGCTGACAAAAATATTTTACGAGGAATAGCTTCAAGTGCGCCCAGAACCACAATATTCCGCACACCCTCAGATCGCAGCTTCATAACCCATGCCGCTTGCCTGGCAAGGTTCTCATCAAAGCGACCATCTTCATCAGCAAACAGACTGTCTTCCATTTTAAAACACTCCGTCTATCTGCAGTGCAAAGCCTGCTGGCGGACCAGCAAGCTCAAAAGAGCGCACCTTCAAAGGCCACTTCTGCCCTTTGAAGGAAACGCACATATAACCTAAGAACCTGACGTGAACCCGAAGGGCCTCGGTAGGTTCACATCAAATCAGGACTTTTCGAGTGTCTTTTCCAACTGCCCCATCAACTCATCAGCTGTCAGGTTCAGATGCAAAGGCGTGACTGAAATATAGCCCTCTTTCAAAGCATTGATGTCAGTCCCTTCACGCGCACTTGGTACACGATTTTGGAAAGCAAGCCAGTGATATGGATTACCACGGCCATCCTTGCGGCTTTCAATGTAGAGCGAACCCGCATCGCGCTTGCCCTGACGCACAACCTTAACACCTTTAACCATGTCAGGCGCGTCTTTCGGGAAGTTCACGTTCAGCAGCGTATCAGATGGCAGATTGAACTCCAGCAGGCTGCGGATCACACCCACGGCATGCGCTTCAGCCGTATCGTAGCTCGGTCCGAATTCGGACCCAAAAGCATAGGCCTGAGACAACGCAATGGAACGAACGCCCATCAAAGTGCCTTCCATAGCCGCAGCAATGGTGCCGGAATACGTCACATCATCTGCAATGTTTGCACCCCGGTTAATACCGGAAAGAACCAGATCAGGAGGTGTATCCATGATGGAACGAACCGCCATGATCACACAATCAGTTGGAGTACCGCGAACCGCGAAGTGGCGGCTGTCAATTTCACGAACGCGTAAAGGATCATTCAAAGACAGGGAGTGCGCCACACCGCTCTGGTCGGTTTCTGGTGCAACAACCCAAACATCATCTGAAATTTGCCGCGCAATGCGCTCCAAAACCTCAAGACCCTCAGCGTGGATCCCGTCATCGTTGGTTAGTAAGATACGCATATCGCAGCAATTCCTCATATAAGTCGCGCAGTGCAGCAGAAGAACGCAACCGCTCTTCTGCTGAAAATACGCTTACATCAATTGTTAAGCGCCAATGACTTCAAGGCCATTCATGTACGGGCGAAGAACCTCAGGAACCGTAATTGTTCCGTCTGCATTCTGATAGTTTTCCATCACTGCGATCAGGCAGCGCCCAACAGCAAGGCCGGAGCCGTTCAAAGTATGAACGAATTTCAGAGCCTTCTCGCCTTCCACGCGGTAGCGTGCATTCATGCGGCGGCCCTGGAAGTCACCACAAACAGAACAGGAAGAGATCTCGCGATAAGCATCCTGACCTGGCAGCCAAACTTCAATATCGTAGGTTTTACGAGCACCAAAGCCCATATCACCAACACACAGTGTGACAACACGGTAGTGCAAGCCAAGCAGCTTCAGAACCTTTTCAGCAGACTCGCGCATCCGCTCCAGCTCTTCCAGAGAGCTGTTCTCATCCGTGATAGAAACAAGCTCACACTTCTGGAACTGGTGCTGACGCAGCATACCAGCCGTATCACGACCAGCAGACCCGGCCTCAGACCGGAAACAATAGGTCAAAGCTGTCACACGCAGTGGCAAGTCAGCCTCAGCCAGCGTCTCACCAGAAACTATATTCGTCAGCGGAACTTCTGCTGTCGGAATAAGCCAGTGATCATTTGTCGTACGGAACAGGTCTTCAGCAAACTTTGGCAGCTGCCCCGTGCCGTGCAGCGCGTTATCACGCACCAACAGCGGAGGAGAAACTTCGGTGTAGCCGTTTTCCTGCGTGTGCAGGTCAATCATGAACTGACCGATCGCACGTTCCAGACGCGCAATCTGACCTTTCAGCAACACAAAACGGGAGCCAGACATTTTAGCAGCGGTTTCAAAGTCCATGCCGCCAAGTTGCTCACCCAGCTCGTAATGTTCTTTCTGCTCAAAGTTGTTACGCGGCTTATCGCCATGCGTGTGAAGCAAAACGTTGTCAGCCTCATCCGCACCAAGCGGAACATCCTCATGAGGAATATTGGGGATAACAGCCAAAGCATCCTCAAGCGCAGCGTTCAGCTTGCGCTGTTCCTCTTCGCCGTTCTGGATAAAGCTTTTAATTTCGGCAACTTCAGCCTTCAGGGCCTCTGCTTTTTCCTTGTCGCCCTGGCCCATGGCCATGCCGATTTCTTTGGATGCCGAGTTACGGCGCTGCTGCGCCTCCTGAAGCTTGGTGGTGTGGGAACGGCGCGCATCGTCCAGTTCAACGAGCAGCGCAGCGCGTGGCTCTTGGCCGCGTTTAGCGAGAGCTGTATCAAAGCTCTCCTGATTTTCACGAATCCACTTGATATCAAGCATAACTTAGTAACCCCGGCAGGTTTGCCTTCAAATAACCCGCCGGGAAACTCATAAATCAGGATGGAAGTGAGACTAGGCCTCTTCTTCCGCTTCCTTCTCTTTACGTTTCTTCTCGACGAGCCTTACACAATAGATGGAGACTTCGTAGAGAAGCAGAGTAGGAAGTGCAAGACCGATCTGCGAAATCGGATCAGGAGGTGTTAAAATTGCCGCAGCTGCAAACGCAGCAACAACGGCATATTTCCGCTTACCCTTCAAAGACTCAGAGGTCACAAGACCCGCGCGTCCCATAAGCGTCAAAACAACCGGAAGCTGAAAAACCAGACCGAACGCGAAGATCAGAACCATCACAAAGCTCAGGTACTCACTCACACGCGGAAGCATCTCAATGGACGCTTGCCCGTCCATACCCATCTGCTGCATGGCCAGGAAGAAGCCCATCGCCATTGGCAACACGAGGTAATACACCAGCGATCCACCAATCACGAACAAAACAGGTGTCGCGATCAGATACGGAATAAACGCACTGCGCTCATGCTTATAAAGCCCGGGTGCCATGAACATGTAAATCTGACTGGCAAGAACCGGGAAGGCAATAAACAGCGCTCCAAACAAAGCCAGCTTCATCTGGGTGAAGAACCATTCGTGCGGTGCGGTGTAGATCAGCTTGACTTCAATGCTTTCCCCGGCCGCTGCCGAAAACGGCTCGATCAGGAAGTTGAAGATGTCATTTGAGAAGTAAAAGCAAACCGCAAAGGCAATAGCGATCGCAATCACCGACTTCATCAGGCGGGAACGCAATTCGATCAGGTGCTCAATCAGTGGCGCACGCGAATCTTCAATTTCGTTATCACTCATAAAATAGCCGCCCTAGCTTTCATCTTTGCTGGAAGGAGTGCTTGCGGCACTTTCTTTTGCTTTTTGCGTGGAAGCCAGCTCAGCTGAAGAAACAACTTTCTGCGTCGGAACCTCTGCTTTCACAGGCGCAGCTTCTGGCGCACTGTCCGGTTTACTCTCCGAAGAGCCCTCACCGTTCAGCGAGCTTTTCACATCGCTCTCCGCAGTTTTCATGCTGTCCTGAAGCTTTTTCTTCTCGTCCGCCAATGTCTTTTTCAAGTCATCAAGTGGATTGAAGTTTTGTGCGGCATCAGCCTGCTTCCGCATTTCATCAATGCCGGTCTGCTTCTCCGCTTCTTTGACAGCGTCATTCAAACTAGACTGAAACTCGCCAGCCATACGCCGCACACTGCCGATTGTGCGCCCAATTGTGCGCAACATGCCCGGCAGTTCTTTGGGGCCAACCACCAAAATGGCAACCACAGCAACAAGCAGCAGCTCTGTCCATGCGATATCGAACATAAAGAAGCCGTTTCGTTAGTGTCTCAATGACAGCCCGTTGCCAGGCTCTCATCATAGACATGTCGTGCCGCAAACGGCACATTCACTAGGGAAAGGCGTAGATCACAAACTCTAAGCCAGAAAACGCCGACTTTCCCTAGGTAATTTACACAGACTACCTTAAAGGAGACTTAGTCCTTTTTCGCGGTGTCTTCAGTTTTTTCCTGCGCATTCACGGTGTCACCCGGCGCATGGTCGATCACTTTAGGATCTTCTTCTTTTTCTTTTGCTTCCGCAGCATCATCATTCAGCCCCTTTTTGAAGCTGTTGATGCCCTTTGCAACATCGCCCATCAGCTCGGAAATCTTTCCGCGACCAAACAGCAGAACTACGACAACCGCGATGATGACAATTTGCCAAATACCAATTGAGCCCATCAACCAAACTCCTTAAGAACCCTGAACTGTGTTTTGAGAGACACTACATCCCCCAGATACTAATAGGTAGTATCCAGAAGAATTACCCACTATGATTTACTGACGTCTCTCGCCCAAAAACCAAAACATTCTCTGCATTTATACACAAGTCTATGACATTTTCTGGGTAGAATTGTAATACATCCCTCGTACGAATACGTAGAAGACGCTCAATTCCATCAACTTGTACGTCCAGAAGATCTGTTTCACCTGCCATTGCGCGAGAAATTACTCTGCCTTTGAACTGTCCCTCACCATGGCATACCTTTAAGTGATGTGGTCTTACACATAAGGTCGCATGAGCCCCTTCTTCAAGGCCATTAGAGGAAAAATTCCCGATAGGCGTGACCACACGGCCACCAACAACTTTTCCGGGTATCTCATTGAGATCGGAAAAGAATTTGGCGGCAAACAAACTATTCGGGCGGAAGTAGATATCCTCTGGCGTCGCCAGCTGTACCACCTCCCCATTACGCATCAGCGCAATCCGGTCACCCACGCGCAAGGCTTCTTCAGGATCATGGGTCACCACAACCGCTGTCGCGCCTTGCATTTTGATCATATCCAGCGTCTGCGTGCGCACATCATCACGCAAGCGACTGTCCAATCCTGAAAATGGCTCATCCATCAACAGTGTATGAGGCCGCGGTGCCATTGCACGCGCCAGCGCAGCACGTTGCTGCTCACCTCCAGACAATCCATGCGGATAATCATCCAGATACTGACCAAGACCAACCATGTGCAGCGCATCACGCGCACGGCGCTCGGCCACTTCAGAAGAAAGGTCGGAAAGACCAAACTTCACATTCTCAAGAATCGTTAGATGCGGAAACAGCGCATAGTCCTGGAACATAAGCCCCACACCGCGCTTTTCCGGCGGCAGAAAAGTCCGCTCATCAGCAACCACAGAACCATTGATCCGGACGCTTCCCTGCTGCTGGCGCACAACACCAGCTGCAATACGCAGCACCGTCGTCTTTCCGCAACCAGAATGCCCTAGCAAACACAGCACTTCTCCGCTTTTCAATGAAAGCGAAACACCGCGAACCGCAGGTAAGTCCCCATAATGATGGTAGATATTGTCAAACACCAGCCGTTCTGATGCTGCAACCTTCCCTGGCTCCATTCGTCCCTCATAAAACTTGCAAGGCGGCGAACACAACATCGCGCCCCTTGCATGTGTTTATTTTTCTCCGGCGTCTTCTTCAAGTGCGCCAGTTGCAAACATTTCACTTTCTTCCAGAGGATCTTCATCTTCTGTCAGATCAATACTGTCATCCGGTGCTGGCACATGGAAGCTGGCAGGGATCGCACTATCAAGCAGCCCTGCCCCTTTCAGCTCTTCCAGTCCCGGCAAATCCTTGATGTTCTCAAGACCAAAATGATCAAGAAAATCAAAGCTCGTTCCATAAGTTACAGGACGTCCTGGTGTTCTGCGTCGACCTCGCATGCGCACCCAGCCCGTTTCCAGTAGCACATCAAGCGTGCCCTTAGATGTAGAAACGCCGCGAATATCTTCAATCTCTGCACGGGTCACAGGTTGGTGAAAGGCAATAATAGCTAATGTTTCCAGTGCAGCCCGCGACAAGCGCCGCTGTTCAACCGCTTCACGGTGCAAAATGAACGACAGATCTTCCGCAGTCCGAAACGACCAGCGGTCCTCCGTAGACCGCAGCTGCACACCGCGCTTGCGATAAAACGAGCGCAGGCGGCTAAGGGCGCCGCGAATATCCCGATCACCGGGAATACGCTTTGTCAGCTCGGTAAAGCTGAGAGGCTCCGCACTGGCAAAGATCAAAGCCTCAACCATGCGCTCCGTTTCTAAAAGCTCCCCGGCATCCGCAACTTCAATAGCCTCATTGTCTGAGACTGTGTCGAGCAGGTCTGGCGTTTTACTCATGACAACTCAACCTCTTTTTCCTGAAGCTCTTCAGCTGGCTCACCCGCACCAATCTCTTCCGGCGTCCGCTGTGAGGCACGCACATAGATCGTCTCGAACGGCCCGGACTGCTGAATATCGATCACCCCTTCACGCACCAGCTCCAGACTGGCCGAAAACGCCGAAGCCATAGCCGTCGCCCGCTCCTGCGGGTCTTCCAGATAAGCCGTCAAAAACCGCTCAATCGGCGTCCATACTGCAACTTGCCCCACAAGACGGGTCAGAATATCCCGTGCATCCTGAAGCGACCAGACCTGACGCCGCTTCACATGCACGGACGTCACCGAGTGGCGCTGGCGCTGAGACGCATACGCCATCAGCAAATCATAGAGCGTGGCAGTCCAGACACTGCGCCGTTCCACCGACACAGTTTCAGGAGCACCGCGCGCAAACAGATCCCGTCCAAGACGCGACCGGTTCATCAACTTTGCAGAAGCATCCCGCATGGCTTCTAATCGTTGCAGACGAAACGCCAGCGCCGCTGCCAGTTCTTCACCCGTCGGCTCGTCGCTGTCTTTTTGCTGCGGAATAAGCAAACGGGATTTCAGATAAGCCAACCACGCCGCCATCACCAGATAATCTGCAGCCAGCTCCAGCCGCAAACGGCGCGCTTCTTTTACAAACTCAAGATACTGCTCTGTCAGCGCCAGAATGGAGATCTTGGTGATATCAACCTTCTGGCTGCGGGCCAGTGTGAGCAAAACATCAAGCGGGCCTTCAAATCCGTCCACATCCACAAGCAGGTTCGGGTCGCCAGTCGCAGGCTGCTCCACAGCCGCTGCGCCTGCCAACGCTTCCTCTATCTGCTCTGTGGCCTCAACGTCGCTCAA
Organism: Pseudovibrio sp. Ad46; assembly: GCF_001623065.1. NCBI lineage: Bacteria > Pseudomonadati > Pseudomonadota > Alphaproteobacteria > Hyphomicrobiales > Stappiaceae > Pseudovibrio > Pseudovibrio sp. Ad46. The sequence continues at coordinate 167,094 of NZ_LMCG01000068.1, forward strand.
ACATCAATCCCTTTAAAGCGTATCCCCGAAGAGCATGTCCTGCACTCCGGTAAGAAGACACCTTCTCAAACTTTCGCACACAGCTCATCAAACTCCGCGCGCAGTGCCGTTTCATCCCCATCAAACACTTGGGTATTTCGCTGCATAGCTGCCTTGATGCGCTCAGCGCGTTTGCCATCTATCTCCGGCACTGCCGAAGCAACCGTCTTCATCTCATCCAGCTCGCCATTGCAATGCAGAACAAGATCACACCCCGCAGCAACAATTTTCTCAACCCGGCTCTTCAGATCACCCCCGAGCGCTTTCATGGAGATGTCATCACTGATCAGGACGCCATCAAAACCAATCGCTTCCCGGATAACCTTCTGAATAGCATAGGAAGATTGCGTAACAGGATGATCTCCATCAATCTCTTTAAACACGATGTGAGCGGTCATCCCCATCGGACAGTCCCGCAAGGATTTGAACGGCAAAAAGTCCCGCGCTTCAAGCTCCTCAAGAGGGCTTGTCACTTCAGGCAAGGAAAGATGACTATCAACCAGCGCCCGGCCATGGCCCGGCATATGCTTCATAACCGGCATCACACCAGCAGCAAGACAGCCATCCATCGCAGCGCGGCCCAGATCACTCACAAGCGCAACATCAGATCCGTAGGCCCGCAGACCAATAATGTTGCTCGCACCTTCAATGGGCATATCAAGACACGGAATACAGTTGGCGTTCAACCCAAGATCACGCAGATCCAGCCCAATCAGCAAGGCATGCAAATAAGCAGCTCGTTTCGCCGCCTCAACGTCCTGCGCATAAAGCCGCCCGATGGTCCCTGCCGCTGGATAGACTGGCACATGCGGCGCACCAAAGCGTTGCACACGCCCACCTTCCTGATCAATAAAAACAGGCGCATCCGCACGGCCAACAGCCTCGCGAAAATCAGCGCAAAGTCGGCGGATCTGCGCCGGCGTTTCCATGTTTCTAGCAAAAAGGATCAGACCAAACGGCTGCTGGTCGCGAAAAAAGGCTTTGTCCTCAGCCCTGAGCTCAGGTCCAAGGCATCCGGAAATGAACGATTTTAAAAACATGAGTAAAGCTGGTAGCTTGACGCTGGTACGGCGTCAAGCTCCAAAGCGTAGTCCCTGAAAAGGGAAAGCGTATTTAGTTGCGGCGAACGTAACAGTCACCACCAGCAGATTTAAACTCACCGCAGAAGGTGTTTGCACTGGTCGGACCATCAAACGGCACCTGAATGCGGTAGTAAATGCCTTTGTCGCCAAGATCAGCACGCGTAATCACCGGTGTCACCAAAGCCATCAGGTTTGGATAGCGGCTGTTGTAGCGGCGGATCTGACCACGAGCATCCTCAACAGTGCGCACAGACGCCACCTGCACAATGTAAGTCCCACCTGGAATCTCACCAACAACACCTTCGGTAGGTGTCGGAGTTGGAGCAATTGCCTGCGGGTTTACAGCAGCTGTTTGCGTATTCTGGTTTCCAGTCAGGTTCAGCGGTGCGTTGCTGGCACGAGACGTTGGCTGCGGCTGCAGCGGCGTCAGTGTGTTGGAGCGAACAGTACCGCTGCCTGTATTGGCAGAGGCCACAACAAATGGCTTGGACTGAGGCACAACACTCACACCCAGAAGCGTATTGCGCGTCTCGGTCCGCGTTGCCACCGGAGCATTCGCAAACGCATCCTGCAAGCTGGTGGTTGTTGGTACAGCTGCAGCCTGCTGGTTTGCACTCTGGGTTTCACCCGGAAGTGGGTCCCACTGACCAGACGTTGCCGCTGGTGTCGTGCTACCCGTATTTTGCGGATTGCTGTTGCGCACAGTGCTGCTTGTGACAACACGAGGCTGCGCAGACACATTGGCCTCTGCACCAGCCCGCTGAACGATGGTCCCGTCAGGACGAACAATAACGGTCCGCACCTTCTTCGTCGGGTTCACATCAAACACGCTGGACTTTGCAGTATCCGTTTCGCTGGACGCTGGCGGCAATGGTGTAACAGCTGCATCTTCACGCTGAATCATCTTCTCGCCAGTGACTGGCTGAGACGCTTCCTCCGGAGAAAAGACTTTTGCTGTGTCGTTCTTAGGCTGCGCAGAAGGAGATGGAACCTCCTTCATTGGAGAGGCATCAGCTCGAATAATCGGTGGTGGAGTTGCATCTCCGCCTGTTCCACCGAAGTCGAACAGGAACAGACCGGCACCGCCAACCACAACAATACCGCCAATGAGCGACGCAGCCATCAGGCCTTTGCGCATACCGCCACTGCGGTTCTCTTCTGCTTCAATCGGAACATCAACAGAAACACGCGGCACAGCTTGCGGAAGAACGCCGCCATCAAGGCTCGGGTCTTCTTTGCGCATAGCCTGCGCCACAGCATCAAGATCATATCCGCCAGGAGGAGGAGATTGCTCTTCACCAGGCTTTTTCGCTGCGTTCATCGCCTCTTGATGAGCAGCTTCCGTCTGCGCCAGCTTTTCAGCAGCAGCAGGCCAGGACATTTCATCCAAAGACGTATCGTTGGCAACGCTTTCGTCCAGCTGCCAGGCATCATCACCTTCAACGGCAAATGGATCGATTTCCTGAGCAACCTGTTCAAAACCGGCACTCATGCGCTCAAATTCATTCAGCTCTGCAGCCACTTCAGGGCCGATTTCAACTTCAGGCTCTGGTTCTGGCTGCGGCTCCTGCGCAATTTCATCTGCAAAGATGTCATCAACGCTCGCTTCAATGTCCTGCGCAACATTTCGCACAGGCTGAGGCGCAACAGGTTCAGCAACAACGCTTGGCTGCGCTTCCTCGTCAAGACTGAACTCAGCCAACAAAGCTTCTTCAAGATGCTTGGCAGGAATAACCGTTTCCTGTGCAGACACTTCAGGAGCGCTGATGTGCTCCCCTTCAAGCTCAGCACCGGTGTCCATCGCAAACGCTGTCATATCCGGTTCAAATGAAACAGGGTCAGCAGCAGGTGCCACATCATCATGCGTGCCGCGCAACTGAGGCGCGGCAGAAGCTTCTTCAATCGCAGGCGTTGGTGCAGGCTGAACAGGCTTGGCAGCTGCTGCTGCAGTTGCACGTTCTGCAGCACGCTCGGCGCGCCAGCTGTCATAATCACTCTGGGAAAGCTCATCCAGAGCTCTTGGCGAAGCAGACGCCACATTTTGTACAGGCGCAGCAGGCTCGGCAACGCGCGGTGTTTCAACCGCACGTGGAGCATCCGCTGTGCGGCGTTCAAGACGCTCACGCAAAGTTTGCTCAGGGCGTACATCCCGTGCACCAACAGCATCCAGTGTCGGTGTCGCACGGCTCACGGACCGCTGAGGACGAGACGTCTGCTCACGCTCCACCTGAGACTGATTGAGAGAAGCAACAAGGCTCTCTTCAAGATCGCGCGAAAGAATATCATCCATTTCTGGCTCTGCAGTCACATCAGCAGCAGTCACAGACTGGCGCACAGGTGCAGGCGTAGGAACTGGCTTTGCTTCAGGCACAGCTGCCGCTTTTGGAACCGGAGGAAGATCGCTGACATAGTCAACAGCCTCACTCGGCGCACCAGCAGACAACGCAGCAGCGCTCAAATCCGCAAACGGATCAGCATGTGCAGGTGACGCGGAGGTATTTGGAGATGCAAAAACAGCATCCAGAGCCGCAAATGAATCTTGAGTTGATGCAGGCTCATTCACTTCAGCTGCACCCACTGAATAATCATCGGCCAACGTGGCGTCCTGAGAGCCATGCTGAGGAGCATGATCGGCAGTTACACTGCGCTCATCAGTCTTTGGAAACAGCGGACGGTCAGAGACTTCGCTTTCTACGCGAGAACTAGGACGGTACTGAGCAGCGCTCTCCCCGACAATTCTGGCAAGTTCTACGAGCGGATCTTGATCGCCTGCCCACTGTTGCGGTTCATCGCCTGCCGTTTGCCTAGCAGAAACCTCACCCGGACCCGGATACTTGGAGCGATTGGTCATTGCAGCGGTGTTTTCCCTTAAATAAGAGGCTCGCAATCCCCACCGCGAACCTCCAGTACTCTATCAACTATGCTCAGGCGCTAGCGCATTTCATTTGGTGCTGTGACACCCAAAACATTGAGGCCAGAAGCTATTACCTGTGAAACAGCGTAAACTAACGCGAGTCGAGCTTTGGTTAATTCTGGCGTTTTATCATTAATAAAGCGTAATTGCGGCTTTTCCTTGCCTCTGGACCAGTGTCCATGCAGGGCGCTTGCAAGCTCATACAGATAGAACGCAATGCGGTGCGGCTCGTGATTTTCTGAGGCTCCGTCTACAATTCGAGGCCACTGAGCCATCTTCGCGACCAGTGCAAGTTCACCCTCATCTTCAAGTTGTGCAAAATCTGCAGACTGCAACTCTTCAGCTGTATTAGAGAACCAATCTAGCTCTCCAGCAGCCTGACGCAGCACAGAATGACACCGAGCGTGACCGTACTGAACATAAAACACTGGATTGTCTTTTGACTGCTCTTTCACCTTGTCAAAATCGAAATCCAGCTGCGCATCGTTCTTACGATAGAGCATCATAAAGCGTACCGCATCTACACCCACTTCATCAACCACATCGCGAAGGGTGATGAAATTACCAGAGCGCTTGGACATTTTGAACTCAGCGCCGCCCTTAAAGAGCTTCACAAGCTGACACAGACGCACAATCACATCCACATCACCGCCGGAGATCGCATTGCCGATCGCTTCCAGACGCTTCACATAGCCGCCATGGTCTGCACCAAGCACAAAGATGATTTCTTTGAACCCGCGCTCAATCTTGTCGCGCATGTAAGCAACGTCAGCGGCAAAGTAGGTGTAACTACCATCAGACTTCACCAGCGCACGGTCACTGTCATCACCGTAGTTGGAGGAGCGGAACAAGGTCTGCTCACGGTCTTCCCAGTCATCAGGCACTTCGCCTTTTGGTGGTGGCAAAGTGCCAGTGTAAACCAGATCGCGCTGACGCAGAGCATCGAGCGTCAGATCAATGGCATTCCCCTGACCGTGCATGGTCTTTTCTGAAAAGAACACGTCGTGCTTCACGTTCAAAGCACTCAGATCTTCACGGATAAGATCCATCATCTTGTCAACGGCATAGCCCTTGAGCATAGCATGACGCTCGCCCTCACTCATATCTTTCAGGCGCTCACCATATTCCTCTGCCAGCGCCTTGCCGACGGGAACAAGGTATTCGCCCGGATAGTAGCCCTCAGGGATCTGACCAATGTCTTCACCCAGTGCTTCGCGGTAACGCAGAAAGGCGGATTTCGCCAGCGTATCAATCTGGGAGCCAGCGTCGTTGATCACGTATTCACGGGTCACATCATAACCGGCAAACTGCAACAGGCTCGCCAGCGCATCACCCACAACAGCACCGCGTGTATGGCCCACATGCATCGGTCCGGTCGGGTTCGCGGATACATACTCCACGTTCACCTTCAAACCGGCACCACGGCTGCCACTGCCAAACGCATTGCCCTTGGCAACAACATCTGCCAGCACGCGTTCCCAAATAACTTTGTTTACGCGGATGTTGATGAAGCCAGGTCCGGCAATATCAACAGCATCAACTTCACTGTCGGCGCGCAGGCCTTCTGCAATCTTTTCGGCAAGATCACGCGGCTTCATCTTCAGCTGTTTAGCCAGCACCATGGCAGCGTTGGTCGCCAGATCGCCATGAGCAGCATCCCGAGGAGGTTCAACAGTCACTCGTCGCAGATCCAGCTCCGGCGCGTCAGCAGCAAGGTCGAGACCCTTGACTACACTGGTTACCCTTTCGGCGAAGTCTGCAAAGATGTTCATTTTTAATAGCCTAGTTTGACAGCTCACAGGGTTTTGCGAAGCCGCAGCCCCACATAAACTCCATGAATTAATAGTGTTTGAATTGGCGCATTACCCCAGTTCCGGGGTATCGTCAAATAATCGTCGGTGTTCGTCTATGGCATAACGGTCCGTCATGCCTGCAATGAAGTCACAAACCCTGCGGGCCTTCACATCATCACCCTCGCCTTTCAATCCCGTACACCACGGTTCTGGCATTCTTTCCGGTGCCTTAAAGTAGGCATGGAATAAATCCCGCACCACTTTGGCAACCTTCCTGCGAACCGCCAGAACACTTTCGTGTCGGTACAGATTGGCAAACAAAAACTCTTTCAACTCGCGCTCTTCTCGCGCCATTTCAGTTGAAAAGGCAATAACAGGACCATTTGCATCACGAATATCCCCGCATTTCTTGGGAGAAACCTGATTAATTCGCGAAATACTCTCCGCAATCACGTCCTCGACCATGCCGGTGATACATCTGCGCCCGATCTCATGAATACGCCGCGCATCCTCAAGACCGGGATATTTCCCATCCACCTCGTCTAAAATACGCTTCAGATACGGCACCTCTTTCATGGCCTCAAAGCTGAGCAACCCGGCCCGCAGTCCGTCATCCAGATCATGCGCATCATAAGCAATATCATCTGCAATCGCTGCAACCTGCGCTTCTGCACTCGGCCACGACCAGAGCAGCAAATCCTGATGCTTGGCATATTCGCTCACAGCAAACGGCAGATGCTTGCCTTCAAGCTTGCCACAAGGCGCACCGGATCGATCCGTCAGCGGCCCATTGTGCTTCACAAGCCCTTCCAGCGTTTCCCACGCCAGATTGAGGCCATCAAACTCCGCATACCGGCGCTCAAGATCCGTCACAATGCGCAGAGACTGGGCGTTGTGGTCAAAACCGCCATAGTCCGCCATGCATTCATGCATCACGTCCTCGCCCTCATGCCCAAACGGAGTGTGTCCAAGATCATGCGCCAGCGCCAGACACTCGGCCAGATCCTCATCCAGCCGCAGCGCACGTGCAAGCGAACGCGCAATCTGGGAGACCTCAATGGTGTGCGTCAGGCGTGTGCGGAAGTGATCGCCCTCATGGTACACAAAGACCTGCGTCTTGTGCTTGAGGCGGCGGAAAGCTGCACTATGAATAATACGATCTCGATCACGCTGAAACGGCGTACGTGTCGGGCTCTCCGGTTCTGGAAAAAGTCGGCCACGGCTGACTTCCGGATCAACAGCATACTCCGCCCGTGGCTGAGCACCGTATCCTAACGTCTTGACCATTCTTTATCCCCCGCCCCTTACAATCAGAAAATGCCCAGGTCATTCCCTGCGATTTTCGTATCACAGCAAAGACATAACAGATGTAAAAGCCCTGTAAACAACCGCTTTCCCAAGCCAAATGTAATTTAGCAATAAAATACTATGGAAATTACCATGGAGACCACCTAAATTAAAAGGCAAAGCGCATTCCCGAAAAGTGGCTACCGGTTTTCGGATAAGAATACGCAGATAAATAATCTTTAAAGCTGTTTAAGCAGCCCAAACCAAAAGCAAACAGCTTTAAAGAAAGTACGCAAGCCGAAACAAGACTGAGCTTATGACCCAGACCCCTGAAAATACCGTCGGCTTGACCGACAAGGCCGCAAAACGCGTCGCCCAGATACTGGAAACAGAAACCAATGGCAGCATGCTCCGCATTTCTGTCGAAGGTGGCGGCTGCTCCGGTTTTCAATACAAGTATGACATCGTAAAAGAACAGGAAGATGACGACCTCGTCCTCGCCAAACTCGGCGCAACGGTTCTCATCGACAGCATCTCCCTGCAATATATGGCAGGCTCGCAAATTGATTTCGTAACAGATCTCATGGGCCAGTCCTTCCAGATCTCAAATCCTCAGGCCGCCGCCGGCTGCGGATGCGGCACAAGCTTCTCCATCTAAGATAAGCCAGTCGCACATCAGGGGAATAAGTTAAAAAGCGGGCGTGAATGCATCCCAAAGCAACCACGCCCTACCAGCCTCAAAGCCCCGCCCCATAGGAACGCAACTTTCCCGCTTTCCTTTCAAACCAACGCACATATCAACGCAAACAAGTTATCCTCCTAATCAAAGGAGGTTGCCCCCCATACAATTTAATTCGGTGCCCGAACTCATTGCACTCAGAATTACACGTATTTCAGAGGATTTAATGCATCAACTCGACAAGTACCACAAAGTCGTCGTAATCGGGCTTTTAGCATTCGGCGCCATCAAGCTCGTTGGTGAAATTTACTTAAATATCGTTACGCCTATTTTTCTCCAAGGCTTCGGAGGTTTCTTTAATAACAGCAACAACTCCCTTCCTGTGATGCTCTATTACCTTGGAGCAACTATGTGGGGGAGCGGACAGTTAATTGCTCTGGCGTTTGTCGTTGATTACTTAAAGCGCCTAGTTGATGCACGCACCCAAAGCTGAGAGTCTACAACACCCCTTATCTGAGTTTTCATAAGCGAAACTCCGCACTGGGCTAAACAGTGCGCAGGACCACACAGAATATGGCTATCAGGCCTTATTGAGAGGAAACCCGATGAAAATCGCAAGCTGGAACATTAATGGCGTCAAAGCGCGGTTAGAAACGGTTCTCAAATGGCTCGAAGAAGAACAACCGGATGTCGCCTGTTTTCAGGAAATTAAATCGGTTGATGAGAATTTCCCACGCGCTCCGTTTGAGGAGCTGGGATACAATCTGGAAACCCACGGCCAAAAAGGTTTCAACGGCGTCGCAATCCTCTCCAAACGCCCGTTTGAGGAGGTTAACCGCCGCCTGCCGGGTGAAGATGAAGACGAGCAAGCCCGCTATATCGAGGCCGTTATCGCCGGCGACAGCGAGCCGATCCGCGTGGGCTGCCTTTACCTGCCAAACGGCAATCCAGTAGAGACCGAGAAATTCCCCTATAAACTGCGCTGGATGGATCGCCTTCACAAACACGCCGTTAAGCAGCTGGAAAAGGAAGAAGCCTTCCTGCTGGTTGGCGATTACAACGTCATTCCTGAGCCGGAAGACGCAAAGAAACCAGAGGCTTGGGTTGGTGATGCTCTCTTCCGTCCGGAAAGCCGCCAGCGCTTCCGCGCCCTGCTCAACCTCGGCTTCACCGAAGCCGTCCGCGCCACCAACAGCACTGCCGGAACCTACACGTTCTGGGATTATCAGGCGGGCGCATGGCAACGCGATAACGGCATCCGCATCGACCACCTGCTGCTCTCACCGGAAGCCGCCCGCATCATGCAGGGCGTCGGCATCGACAAACACGTCCGCGGCTGGGAAAAACCATCAGACCACGTCCCGGTCTGGGTCGAACTCTCCGCTTAAATACCGCGCTCATTTTGAGCGTACCCTCCAAAAATTCTGGTGGCGACCGCGCCACCAGCCCTCCTCAATTTTTCCATCCAAAACAAATAAACAGAAGTCTGGGAGGACATCTGATGGCTTGGCAACCAGCTGAAAATCGCTATGACACCATGAAGTACAACCGCTGCGGGAAGAGTGGCCTCAAGCTACCTGCCATCTCCCTCGGTCTCTGGCACAACTTCGGTGAAACCACCCCACACCAGACCAAACGCGAGATGTGCCGCACGGCGTTTGATCTGGGCATCACCCACTTCGATCTGGCAAACAACTACGGCCCGCCTCCAGGCAGTGCAGAAACCGCCTTTGGCGAGATCCTGCGCACCGACTTTGCCGGATACCGCGACGAGCTCGTCATCTCTTCCAAAGCAGGTTATGACATGTGGCCGGGACCATATGGCGAATGGGGCAGCCGCAAATACCTCATGGCCAGCTGCGATCAGTCCCTGAAGCGTATGGGGCTGGACTACGTCGACATCTTTTATTCCCACCGCTTCGATCCGGACACACCACTGGAAGAGACCATGATGGCCCTCGACCAGATCGTCCGTCAGGGCAAAGCGCTTTATGTTGGCATCTCCTCCTACAACTCCAAGCGCACTAGGGAAGCAGCGAAGATCCTGAAGGAACTGGGCACCCCATGCCTGATCCATCAGCCAAGCTATTCCATGCTCAACCGCTGGGTGGAAGAGGACGGCCTGCTTGACACGCTGGAAGAAGAAGGCATCGGCTCCATCGTCTTTTCCCCTCTGGCGCAAGGCATGCTGACCAACAAATACCTGGGCGGCGTTCCGCAGGACAGCCGCGCGGGCAAACACGTCGGCTCTTTCCAGGAAAGCTTCCTTAACGAGACCACGCTGACCCATATTCGCTCGCTGAACGAGATTGCCGAGAACCGTGGGCAGACACTGGCCCAAATGGCGCTGGCATGGGTTCTGCGCAAAGGCCGCGTCACCTCAGCTCTGATCGGCGCAAGCCGCAAGGAGCAGGTAATCGACTGCGCAGCCACCATCAACAATCTGGAGTTCACAGAGGAAGAACTGACCGCCATCGATCAGTACGCCACAGAAGCCAACATCAACCTCTGGGCCCAATCTTCCGAACGCGAAGGCCCGTCCCGCCCCGCGAAGAACTAGTAAAAGCCTACAAAGACAAATGGAGTGCGGGCGTCAGGTTCGCACTCCAGATGAGAGGTCGAGGAAATTCCTTCAAGACCGCGGATCCAGCCCCCTCTCTTCAAAATACGCGATTGCTGTGTTCAGGCCGTTCAGGGCGGCGGGTACGCCTGCATAGACCGCCATTTGCCAGATGACTTCAAGGATCTCGGAGGGGCGTGCCCCTGAGTTCAGCGTGTGCTCGATATTCATGACCAGTTGCGGCCCTGTATGCCCACCCATCGCTGTCAAAGCCGCAATGCTGCACAACTGCCGGGTCTTCAGGTCAACCCCTTCCCGGCCATAGTGCTTGTCGTAGGCCCAGTCCACCACACTTTCAGACATACCGGGCACCGCAGCATCATATTTATCAGCAAGCTTCTTCTTCAGTTCGGGATTTAAAATACTCAGGACTTTCTCCGCATTCATAAGCCAGTCTCCTCAAGCCATAAACAACCACCGGTCAGTCTTGCCTACCTGCCTCCTCTTGAAAATCGGTGTGTTAATCACCGAGAAGTTGAGGTGATTGCCGCAAATACTCGCGCTGCAGCACCTTCAGTCCAGCCTGTACCTTGGGCTCGCCAGACCATCTAAGGAGCTGAAATTGTGAGAAAAGAGAGCCCCCTTACAAAACCGGCAACACCTACTGTTTATTCCGCCTCAGATCTGCTAGGCATTTTTACGAGGAACACACTGGACTGCGGAGCCGCTGAATGCTTGAAGACCTTCAAACCCCTTGCCTTTTGCTTGATGAAACCGCAATGCGCCGAAACATCAAAGGCATGGCAGACAGGTTCAAACAGATCGGCGTTCCGCTGCGCCCACACCTCAAGACAGCCAAATCCATCGATGTCGCCCGGATACTGCAAGAGCACGGTGCAGACCGCTGGACCGTCTCAACGCTGAAGGAAGCAGAGTACTTTTCCTCCTTTGGCCTCCAAGATATCCTCTATGCCGTCTCCATCATCCCGCAGAAGATGGAGCGCATCATGCACCTCAACCGCACAGGCGCTCAAATGTCCATTTGTCTGGACAGTACCGAGATGGCAAAACACCTTGCTACCATGACACTGGACGGCCCAAAGCCCCGCGTCTATCTGGAGGTCGATGTAGACGGTCACCGCACTGGCGTAAAGGCAGATCAACAGCGCGCGGTAGATGTCGCCAGATTACTTGCAAACGCATCTAACGTGGAGTTCGCCGGCGTTATGGCCCACGGCGGCGGCGTGAGTTATGCAGCAAACGGCAAGCAGGAACTGGAAGCCGCTGCGGAACAGGAGCGCACAGCAACACTTGCAGTCAAAAGCGCCATTCTGGAAGCAGGCCTGCCCTGCCCGCACGTCAGCATCGGCTCCACACCAACAGCCCTCTTCGGAACATCATTTGATGGAGTTTCTGATGTTCGTGCAGGGGTTTACGTGTTTCAGGATGTGTTTCAGGCCAACCTTGGCATGTGCGCCATGGAAGATGTGGCTGCAACTGTACTCACCAGCATCATCAGCCATGCCCCACACCTCAACCGCATCGTTGTAGATGCTGGCGGACTGGCACTCTCCAAAGACCGCTCGAGCGCAAGCCAAAGCAATGACTGCGGTTTCGGCCTGCTAAGTGATGCAGATGGACACATCGACCCGCTGCTCTACGTGCAAGGTGTCAGCCAGGAGCATGGCTACATCACCACCAGAGACGGAAGCCCTCTTCCCTTCGAACTATACCCTCTGGGATCACAGCTCCGTGTTCTGCCCAACCATTCTTGCATGACTGTCGCCGCCTATGAGGGGTACAATATGATCGACGGAGACCATGAAGGAGAGTGGTGGCCGCGCTGTAACAGGTGGTAGGTCAACCCATTCAATCAATTATATCGGTCACTTCTCATTGAGCCCTACAGATTGTCGCACTAGGAAATTGATTGGCAAAAGTTTTTTCCAATTGCGGTACTCTGAATCTCCCGTGGATATCACCGTTTACCAATCAAGATTTGTGGTGAAATTGAGTCTTTTTGGCCACCTCTAGGTGCTGCCTTGAACTGCAAAAGTCGATTTTCCACGCCCAGCACTAATATTTCAAACATCGCATATCAGCTATGCAAAATTGACCTACCTACATTATACTTACTATAATGTACTTAGAGCGCGCCTAAGTGAAAATGCGGGCGCCCTGTTGCACTGTTTCGCAAACGCACAAAATTCGCGCCTCTAAACACGCAATTTCATAAGTAAATTCATAGGACTAGAACCATTCCAGACCTCTTCGCAACGCACACAACTTGAGCGAGTTATATCACTACCCACAATTGGCCGCCCAATATCCAAAATGTATGCATTTGTATAATTCTGCCTTGCATTTTTTGCAGGTCTGCCAGCCATTTCGGAATTGACATAAATCAAGATGCGGCCCCACTTGAAGCGTACAGTCAATGTCAACAAGCACTGGACGCAAGGAAGCGTAACTCTCTGCAAGCCTTTGGAATTTACTTGTAGCACCACGCTAAATTGCTCAAATGATGAAGGACCTAAAAATGGGCGTTCACCAGAACATCGATAAAGCTACCGCCGACACTCTTCCTTTTCTGAAAGACGACGGACCCAAGGCTTACGCAGGTTTCAAAAAGGGTGACTGGAACAAAGAAATTGACGTGCGCAATTTCATTCAGCTCAACTACACCCCTTATGAAGGTGCTGACGACTTCCTTGCTGGCCCAACCGCTGCAACAACCAAACTCTGGGACAACGTTCTTGAGTTGATGAAAGAAGAAAACAAGAAAGGCGTTCTCGACGCTGATACTGAAGTTGTTTCTTCTATCGTTTCTCACGCACCAGGCTACATCAACAAAGACCTCGAAAAGATCGTTGGTTTGCAGACCGATGCCCCATTGAAGCGCGCTTTGATGCCTTACGGCGGCCTGAAAATGGCAGCAGCCGCTCTGGAGAGCAATGGTTACAAACTTTCAGAAAAAACCGCTGAGGTCTTCTCTAAGCACCGCAAAACACACAATGACGGTGTGTTCGATCTCTACACTCCGGAAATTCGCCGCGCTCGTTCCGCTGGCATCGTAACCGGCCTTCCAGATGCTTATGGCCGTGGCCGCATCATCGGCGATTACCGCCGCGTTGCGCTGTACGGCATCGACAAGCTGATGGAAGACAAGAAAGCACAGCATGCTTCTCTGGACGGCAACGTCCTGAACGAAGAAACGCTACGCCTTCGTGAAGAAATCTCAGAACAGTACCGCTCCCTCGCTGAACTGAAGGAAATGGGCGCTGCACACGGCTGCGACATCAGCCGCCCTGCAGAAAATGCTCAAGAAGCTATTCAGTGGCTTTACCTCGGCTACCTTGCTGCGATCAAAGAGCAGAACGGTGCAGCCATGTCTCTGGGCCGCACAACCACCTTCCTTGACGTATACATCCAGCGCGATCTGGACAAAGGCATCATCACGGAAGATGAAGCACAGGAACTGATGGATCACTTCGTTATGAAGCTCCGTATGGTTCGCTTCATGCGTACTCCAGATTACAACGCGCTGTTCTCTGGCGATCCGGTATGGGTAACTGAATCCATCGGTGGCATGGGCGTCGATGGCCGCACACTGGTCACCAAAAGCTCCTTCCGTGTTCTGCAGACCCTTGTGAACCTCGGCCCTGCACCAGAACCAAACCTGACCGTTCTGTGGTCCGAGCATATGCCTAAGGGCTTCAAAGACTACTGCTCAAAGATCTCCATCGAGACATCTTCTGTTCAGTACGAAAATGATGACCTGATGCGTCGTTACTGGGGTGATGACTACGGTATCGCTTGCTGTGTATCTGCAATGCGCATTGGCAAGCAGATGCAGTTCTTCGGCGCCCGTGCCAACCTTGCAAAAGCAATGCTTTACGCAATCAACGGCGGCATCGACGAAAAAACTGGCAAGCAAGTTGGTCCAAAAGCACACCCAATCACCGGTGACGTGCTGGAATGGGATGAGCTGGAACCACTTTACGACCAGATGCTCGACTGGATTGCAAAGGTTTACGTTCAAGCATTGAACTGCATCCACTTCAGCCACGACAAGTACAACTACGAGCGTGTTGAAATGGCGCTGCATGACCGCGACATCCTGCGCACCATGGCATGTGGTATTGCTGGCCTGTCCGTTGTTGCTGACAGTATCTCCGCAATCAAAAACGCGAAGGTCAACATCATCCGTAACGACGAAGGTCTCGCAGTTGATTACGAAATTGAGGGTGATTTCCCTTGCTTCGGTAACAACGATGACAGCGTTGATGTGATTGCAGAAGACATCATGAAGAAATTCATGGGCAAAATCCGCAATCAGCCAATGTACCGCAATGCGACACCGACACAGTCTGTTCTGACCATCACATCCAACGTGGTGTACGGTAAGAAGACTGGCTCTACTCCGGATGGACGTAAAGCAGGTGAACCATTTGCACCGGGCGCAAACCCAATGCATGGCCGTGACCAGAAGGGCGCAGTGGCTTCCATGAAGTCTCTCTGCAAACTTCCTTACGAAGACAGCCAGGACGGCATCTCCTACACCTTCTCCATCATCCCGGGCGCACTGGGCAAGGACGAAGCTGAACGGATCGACAACCTGTCCCACCTGCTCGACGGTTACATGCATGACATGGGTCACCACATCAACGTGAACGTGTTCGACCGCAAGACCCTGGAAGACGCAATGGAACATCCTGAACTGTACCCACAGCTCACCGTTCGTGTCTCCGGTTACGCAGTGAACTTCATCAAGCTGACCCGTGAACAGCAGATGGATGTGATCAACCGTACATTCCACGGTCAGCGCTAACAGCACTGGGCCAACGGTCAGCGCTGATAACGCTAACCTCTCAATCTCCAAGACAAGGCGCGGGACTCAGTCCCGCGCCTTCTTTGCTGCGACAAATCCGCTGAAACGTGCTCCAATTGCTCAAAATGAGTGCGACAGGAGCGCACATGCACCTAAAATGAATGGCTGCGTTGCACAATTTCATCTTTAAAAACAAGGTCAAAGGCCTTACTTTTAAAGCATTATAAAAAGCAGAAGCGGCCAGAGGAAAAATCCTCACTCCCTATCAAAAACAGGCCGCTCGCAAACAATGATAAAGGACGCCAGCCATGCAAGACACCATGGGCTATGTTCACTCAGTAGAAACAGGCGGAACGGTAGACGGTCCGGGCCTGCGCTACATTGTGTTCACCTCTGGCTGTCCGCTGCGTTGCCTGTACTGCCACAACCCGGACACTTTGAAACTGAAAGCTGGCAAACAATCCTCCGCCTATGAGCTTTTGAAGGACATCTCCACCTACCGCACCTACTTTGAAACCGGTGGCGGCGGCCTGACCGTGAGTGGCGGTGAACCTATGGCACAAAAAGAGTTCCTCAAAACGCTTCTTTGGGGCTGTAACCAGATGGGCGTTCACACCACCGTGGACACGTCCGGCTACTTGCACGCCAACCTTGATGACGAAACCATCGACATGGCAGACCTCTACCTGCTCGACATCAAGTCCTGGGTGCCAGAAACCTACAAGAAGGTCACCGGTGTTGAAGTTGGCCCAACCCTTGAGTTCGCAAAGCGTCTGGAAAAGATGGGAAAAGACGTCTGGATCCGCTTCGTGCTGGTACCGGGCCTCACAGACGCCACTGAAAACGTTGAAGGCGTCGCAAAGTTCGTCTCCGAGCTTGGCAACGTAAAGCGCGTTGATGTGCTGCCCTTCCACAAAATGGGCGAACACAAATGGCAGTCCATGGGCAAAGCCTACCAGCTCAAAGACACCCGCGAGCCATCAGCCGAAGAAACGGAAGCTGCCAAAGAAACCTTCCGCAAGTACGGATTGGACGTACACTGAACATCTGCCATGCTTAGGCCACAGGCGCCCCAAAGATACCTGTCGATTACATAGGTTCTCCTGATTTTCAGGAAAAAGTCGCCACAATACATACTCAGACTAGCCCTCGAAAACATGGGGGCTTTTTCATGAGTAAACGAGTTATCCTCGGTGGGCTGGCTATGCTCACCGCAAGCGCATCAGTTGCAGATGCAGGCTTTAATCAAAGCAGAGCGGAAAAATTCGCCAGGAAAAACGAAAAACATATCATCTGCTACTACCTCTACGGCTTGACGAACCAGAGCAGCAAGCAGGACATCGCCAGAGGCGTCATCACAGCCATGGCCTATGCCAAAGGCATGAAGAAGCAGGAAGCCATCTACGCCCTGGGCTACGGCTCCGGCAAGATCTCCGCCATTCTGGAAGCCGACCCAGACCACCGCGAAGACCTGATCGAAGAACACAGCAAAAACTGCAAATAATAGGATTAGCTAGTAGTTAGCTCTTTGGCTACTAGCTCTCCTTCCCGCACTTTTCTTTAGGACGAGCATCAGATGATACTACCCCTTGAAGAAACACTAACAGAATAATAAGTGTGAGAAGTCCGATAGCCACATAACCCGCTATCGCATATCCTTCCTCGACACTGTCCATTGGCGTTTTTCGCGTAAGATCGAAATGCTCGGTAAGCATTTCAGTAAACTGGATAAAGAATGCTTTATCCCTGTAGTTAAAATCTGCATAGCGATAATCATCGGCTTGCTTATAGCGATCTGCAATCTCTATAAGCAAATCAAATACAGGCTGCTCTTCACTAGCCTCAAAGGAACTATCTACTCCCGCATCGAAGGCGACATACCCCTTTCGATCATATACAATTACCTGAGCCTTGTTTATGAGCTGATCTGCCATTTTGAAATTATATGATAGGACAAAGTACTGTTTATTTTTCAGCAGTTTTGGGTGCACAATCCATTCTGAAAATGCGCAATTCTTCCCAATGGCAAAACAAGCTTTTTTTACTTGTCTTCGTAGGCTTGCTTCAATTTGTACAATTAGTTTTGGAGCAGTCTGGCTATCCCAATCCCCAAACTCAACAAAGCCTGAAGACTTGGCAGACGAAACAACCAGATCAGCAATACCGCTTAGAGGCTTGAGGATTACAGCATCAACACCATAACAGTTCGGTGAGAGTATCCTCGACCTCAAGTAGTCACAAACAAGAGCTGATTGCAAAATTTTGGTTTCATTATCTGGCACTCCCCAGGTCCCCCTAGTCAACTCAAGTCGTCGAACACCATCACCATAGATAGCAGCTTGCCCAATTGAATAACTTGATTGCAAGATGAATGCGAACAGACATGCCAACGGGATAAGAAAAAATTTCAATTTCAACATTAATAGAACTTCACCACGATCAAAGGATGCAGACCGCATCTTTATGTGGAGCGCATGTGAGTCGCAACTATAGATTGCACCCATGAAAGTTCTTATTTTTGAAAAAGGCTGCTATCGGTGTGATAGCAGCCTATTGAATTCTCAGTCTCGAAATCCCACTTTACTGCGGTTTTCCAAGCACTCTCAGCACGTCACCCTTGGAAACAGCGCCTTCATAGCCCATTTCACTGCGGATATGAGAGACCACCTGAATACGCTCCGCATTGTCCCTGGCAAGTTTGCCGGTACCGTGCCACAAGCTGTTCTCAAAGCCAATCCGCGCATGTCCACCATGACCAAACGCCAAAGCACCACACGCCGTCTCAGCCCGCCCAAACGCGCAAAGCATAAACGGGTTATCCTGCGCAATATGAGCTGAAGCATCGCGGGCGCTAAGGAAACCAAGCAGGTCACGCGGATCGCTCTCCTGATCCTTAGCATAACGGCCAAGCACATAAAGCTGGCTGCCATACCCGGCAGGAACAATGCCCTCACCCATCAGCAGATCGAGACGAGCTACATCTTCCGGAGCATACAGGATATGCTGAACCGCACGGCCCGCTTCCTTCGCTTCATGATAGAACCGGCGCGCCAGATCCATATCACCGCCTTCCGGCGCCATTTCACGCATGGCAACAGAAACAGCCTCAGGCTCTACAGCAGCAACAACATCATACTGTTCCTGTGCACTGTACCGGCCAACCGCTTCAGTGGTGATCTGAACAGCCAGTTCAGGGCACTTGGCCGTCACTTCAAGGATAAGCTCCTTGTAAAGGCCAGCATCCAGAACATGCTGTCCCTCAGCACCGCGCACATGGGCATGGAGGGCATCCGCGCCCTCCGCTTCCACGCTCACTGCACAGGCAACGACGTCTTCAATCGTCACCGGCAGCTGCGGATGATCCGCTTTGCCACGACGCGCACCATTTGGCGCACTCATGATGAGCCGCTTTGTCATCAGATAGAAACTCCAGCCTGCGTGAAACTCTCTTTCATTGCAAGGCTTAGCTTCTCAACGATCTCAGTGATATGACTGTCATCAATGATGAATGGAGGAGCAAGAAGAATGTGATCCCCCGTTTTACCATCAACCGTACCACCCATCGGGTAGCACATCAGACCGGCCTTCATTGCATTCTGCTTCACTTTCGCATGAAGCTTTAAGGACGGATCAAGCGGCTCTTTCGTATCCCGATCTTTCACCAGCTCAAGAGCACGGAACAGACCACGGCCACGAATGTCAGCCACATATGGGTGCTGACCAAACTCATCATGCAGAGCAGCAGACAGCTTCTCACCCATGGTGCGCACATGTTCCATACGGCCTGGAGCCGTCAACTGGTCCATCACAGCAGCACCAGCAGCAGCAGCCAGCGAATGCCCCATGTAGGTATGACCATGCTGGAAGAAGCCAGAGCCCGTCGCGATAGTGTCATAGATCTCTTTAGAGCACAGCATCGCGCCAAGTGGCTGATAACCAGCACCAATACCCTTCGCAACAGCAACGATGTCCGGGCGAACCTCATCTTCGTTACACGCGAAGATATGACCGGTGCGGCCCATGCCACACATCACTTCATCCAACACAAGCAGGATGCCGTACTTGTCACAGATCTCGCGAATACGTTTCAGGTAGCCCTTAACAGCCGGTACCGCACCCATGGTTGCACCAACAACAGGCTCAGCAAAGAACGCAGCAACCTTCTCCGGTCCAACACGCAAAATCTCTTCTTCAAGAAGGTTGGCGGAACGCTGCCCGTATTCTTCGAGCGTTTCACTCTCTTCCTTGTAGCGATAAGCGTAACAAGGATCGATATGAGACATTTCGATCAATAATGGACCGAACATTTCACGGCGCCACTTGTTGCCACCAGCGGAAAGCGCTCCCAGCGTATTTCCGTGATAGCTCTGCCAACGCGCAATCATATGCGAACGTTGGTGTTCTCCCTTTTCAACAAAGTACTGCCGTACAAGTTTAACAGCAGACTCCATTGCCTCCGATCCACCTGAAACCAGATAGACACGGTCAATGCCTTCAGGAGCTTGGGCCACCAGTTTATCGGCAAGCTCTTCCGCCGGCTCACTGCCAAAAAAGCCAGTGTGAGCGAACGAAAACTTATCCAGCTGGTCCTTAATCGCGTCGATCACTTGTTCATTAGAGTGACCAAGGCAGGAAACCGCGGCGCCCCCACAGGCGTCAAGGTATCTCTTACCAGTGGAATCAATAAGGTAGCACCCGTCGCCTTTAGCAGCTGTTGGTAGTGTTACACGGGTATTTCTAGGAAAGATGTGGCTCATTTTACAGCCTCCGGGCTGTAGCTCTGTTGTTCGATTGACCGTCCATAGACACGCAAAACTACGCGTGACATTTTGCACAGGCACCACATTGCCTACGTCAAAGTACTTGTCCATAAAAAACTATGAAATATCTCCAGATTGTGATCGGAGACACCCGCACAAAAGACAGTTGAGATATTTTACTACAAATTCCGGCAATAAAATTAGACGGAGCCACACCCAACTACGCAAAACCCCGTGCAGCTTACGTGAAAGTTACTTAGTCGCCGAAAGACTCACTCAGTAAAATCTGAACGACCTAGAGCACGCCCGAAGCCGTACGCCGTGTCTGGCGAAGTATCCAGTGTGGCTTTTTCTGCGAAAACATCAAAAGCGTCATGACCAGCGTCAGCGCTTCAGCCACAGGCAGTGCGTAAAACACGCTCATCGGCCCAATCACAAACCACAGGACAACGATCAGCAGCAGCGGCATTACCAGTGACCGGGACACAGCAATCAGTGCCGACTGGGTCGCACAATGCATACCTGTAAAATAGCCGGAAAACGCGATGTTAACCCCGTTGAACAGGAAGACAGGCCAGATCACACCAATGATCTCAATCGTCAGCTCAACTGTCGACTGATCTGCATCTCCAACAAAGGCACTTGCCAGCAACATGGGTTGGAAAATCAAAAGGCACGCCAGTAACAAGCCAACAACGAAGTTGGTCCCGACCCCAAGCGACAGAAACTGATAAATCCGCCGCGGTTTTCGTGCACCAAAATTGACACTCACCAGAGGCCCAAGCCCCTCACCCACGCCATAAAACACCATGATACCGCTGAAGAACAGATAGTTCACAATGGTGAAAGCAGCCACGCCTTGCGCACCGATTTCGGTGATCAGGATCCAGTTGAACAGGAACACGACAACACCGCCAGAGCTTTCATTGATGAACTCAGACAGACCATTATAGGCAGCCGTGTACATCACCCGCCAGGATCCAAAGGGCCGTAGAAACCGCAACTTGGCGCTTTTATTGGCGAAATGCAAAAGCAGAAACAGCATGCCAGCCTGACTGGCCAGCCCCGTTGCCAGCGCAGCACCCCAAACGCCCCATCCCAGATACCCAATCATCCAGGCATCCAGCACAATGTTGACCGCAGTGATCATCACCATGCCGGCAAGGGAAAAGTTGGGGCGCCCGTCAACGCGGACGAAATGCGACAGCGCAACCGCAAGGCTCAAACCAGGAAAGAACCAGGCAACGGTGAAGATATACGTCTCCACCATCTCAGCAGTCTCCGTGTTTGCACCAAGCATCCGTGCTGCTGTTGGTGTAAAGATAAGCAGCAATGCCGCAAACACCACGGAAAAGGCCAGGACGCTGATCAGTGCCTTCATAAAGATGTTGGAGGCATCTCTTTCCCGTTTCTCACCGATGAATTTGCCTGCCATCACGGCAGCGCCAACGGTCAGCATTACCACCACGCCAAAGTAGAGTGCAAACATAGGCGTGATCAGGCTAATCGCAGCCAAAGCCGTCGCGCCAACAAAGTTTCCGACAAAGATGCCATCAACAATACTGGCAGACGCAATGGAAATCATGCCAAGCACAGCAGGAACCGCAAACCGGAAAAACTCTTTCGCCGGATGTCCCCTGATCATCTGCTCGTTTGCCATTGCCACTGACATGCTTTCCCCTTTGCCTTCGAGAGCGCCCTCCCGCATTTCCGATCAAAATTGAGAAGAATTTGAATTTGAACGATTGATCAACTTGGACATACGCTCAATTTCGTGCTATGTCAAGATTGACCAATTTAAAGAGATAATCTGGAACGCTATATGGCCTATCTGGCGAAGGAAGAACGCCGCAAAGCAATCATTCTGGCAACACTGGATGTTGTGAAGGAAAATGGGTTTGCTGGCATCACCACCCGGGCAGTCGCCAAGCAACTTGGAGCCGCAACCGGCATTCTTCACCACCACTTTAAATCACTCACAGATTTAAAGTGCGAAGCCCTGCGCTACCTGTCTCAAAAAAACGGCGACAATTGCATCTCGGTCTCCAAAGACCTTCCTCCAACACAAGCCCTGCTCCGTCTCATCAGCTTCAATGCAACTCCTCAGGAAAAGGCAGAGACCAGCATATGGATCAGTGCAGCAGATGAAGCCAACAGAGACCCGGAGTTTGCGCGTGTCTACGGTGAAGAAACCAACAAAAGCCATGAATGGATCTGCAACAACCTCAAGGAAGGTGTCCGGTCTGGCGAGTATACCCTCACCCTGCCCGCTGAACTTGTTGCATGGAAACTCATGTCATTGGCTTTCAATCTTTATGACGTGTCCAATCTGCCCGACACAGATCTGACACCAGACATGGCCGTCCAGATCCTTAAGGACGAACTGAAGTCAACACTCGGCCTCGACAGCAAAGACCTTGCGTCTCAGCTGCTTTCGAGCCATTAAGGTGAGACTTGATCACCGCACAACTTCAGAGAGCTTTCATGAAGAAGATCCTCATCCTCAACGGACCGAACCTGAACTTGCTTGGAATGCGCCAGCCAGAAGTTTATGGCTCCACCACGCTTGCAGAGATTGAAGATCAGTGCCGCGCCCACGCAAAACAGCTGGGTGTAGACCTGGAATGCAAGCAGTCCAACCACGAAGGCGAGCTGATCGACTGGATTCACCAGACCCGCCAGACGCGGACCGCAATCGTGCTCAATGCAGGCGCTTATACCCACACCTCAATTGCAATCATGGATGCAATCGCCAGTGTGGAACGCCCGGTGATCGAACTCCACCTATCAAACATCCACCAGCGAGAAGAGTTCCGCCACACTTCCTACATCTCCAAGGTCGCAAACGGAATGATCTGCGGTCTCGGCGCGCACGGTTACACACTTGCCATGGACGCTGCACTTCGAATTTTGGAAGAAGAAGACTAAGCAACAGTTCGGCTCAGCCACTTTGTCTCATCGGGCGAACTCAGAAAACTCAAGCGCTCTATGAGTTCATTTGCCGTTATACTGTGCAACAACAACAAGCCCCAGAACGGGCTTTCCATCCTCAAAACGCGGCGTAATTTCATCCAGTTCAATAAGTGTAAAGTCGTTATCCGCCAGCACCTTGCGTAGATAATCAGCAGAATGGGCAAACCTTCCACGATTGCTCATCACATATGGTTTTTCTGAAAAAGCCTCGTCTGCCGCTGTTTCCGTTGTGAAAATGACCTTGCCATTAAGCTCAATGTTCTTCGCAAGGCCAGCGACAGCCTCCTCCAGTGCCCCAAGATAAATAAATGTATCGCCAGAGATGATTAAGTCCCAGCGTTCATCCCAGTCGTTCTGCAGGAATTCAGTCAGATCATTCAAATAAAGATCGTCATAAAGACTTTTCTGATCGGCCTTCTCAAGCATCCCTTCAGAAAGGTCTACTCCCGTCTTATGCAGTACAAGATCGCCGATTACCTCAGTGCACAAACCAGTGCCACACCCTAAATCCAAAAGGCGTTTAAACCTGCCCTCTGTGAACTTGCTGACCATCTCCTGAATAATCAGAGGCACCGCATAGTTGAGCTGTTTCGTCAGGTGCTGATCAAAGTTGTCTGCATAATTGTCAAAAGTCTTGCTCACACACTGCTCAGGCACTGTGTCAGGTGTGTAATTCTCATCGTTCGATCCAGATGCCAACTGCTCTTGCTCGATAGCGCTTAAATCCTGCTCTACATTTTTTAAAGCAAGCTGCTCAGCTTCTTCGGTCTTACCTGCCTCTTTAAGATCCTGCACCTGGCAGTCGATCAAGAACTTTTTGAGCGCAGCATGTATTGGATTGTCTTCATCGTCTGAATTGAAATTGATGTTCATCATCGTGACATGCCTCTGCCTAAAGCAAACAAGGTGTTTTTCATAAAAGGACTAGATCAAAAAAAACATGATGAAGACTTACGTTGCTTGATAAATATCTCTTTGTATTTTTGTCAGACAGTTTGGATGCGCTGTTGTTTTTTGGTCGTCCCGTGGGGCGCGACAGGCTCACCCTCGCACTCATAAGCATATGGGCGATTAGCCTTACCGGAGGAGCCAAGCCTTCAAATCAGTCGTAATTCTTGGAACTACGCAGCTTCTTGATGTTGCCGCGCTGCTTCTTCCCTTCCATTCGCCGGCGCTTGGAGGCCAGCGTTGGCCGTGTGGCTTTGCGCGTCTTGGGCACATAAGCTGCTTTGCGAATAAGCTCCAGCAACCGCTCCAACGCATCTTCTCGGTTGCGCTCCTGCGTGCGGAAGCGATCAGCTGTCAAAACGACCTCGCCCTTCAGCGTCAGGCGTGAGCCTGCGATCTTGCGCAAACGAGTCTTTAAGTCATCCGGGAGAGTCGCATTTCCATCCAGATTGAATCGCAATTGCACGGCAGAAGACACTTTATTCACGTTTTGACCGCCCGGTCCGGACGCCCTGATGAAGTCTTCTTTGATGTCGCGTTCCTCAATTGAGTAGCGCTCATTCACCTTTATTTTTTTGCGCTCGCTCATCTGGCCCGCCCGTTACATCACGCATGCATAGCATTGATTGAAATAAGAAATTTTACTCTTTGGTCAAAAAACAACCAGTAAAGCAACAGTGCACGCTATAATACCAGCCCCTCAGATTTGCAAAGTTTTACGCAACATAGCCACGCTCCACCGCAGGTATAGGCGAACGTATAATGCACGTATATGTTTGATATCGCTTGATTTAGTCAGTTCTTCTACCTAGTCTCGAATCCATATCCTGCCAGAGGGTAAAATAATTAAGGCGCTCAGCCGAACAAGCAATATTCGTCTCAAGCGTTACTGGAGGGGAAATGACAGAGACTAACATATTGGCGCGGGACGAGATCCAAGAGATCACCGGCCTGACTACAAACAACCTTGATGCCTACTGGATGCCATTCACGGCAAACCGGCAGTTCAAGAAAGATCCACGCCTTCTCGTGAAGGCCAAGGACATGCATTACACCGCCGCCGATGGCCGTCAGATTCTGGACGGCACAGCAGGCTTGTGGTGCTGTAATGCTGGCCATGGACGCCAGAAGATCGTCGAAGCTGTGCAGAAGCAAGTCGCCGAGCTGGATTACGCACCTGCCTTCCAGATGGCACATCCAAAGTCCTTCGAGCTCGCGGCCCGTCTAGCAGCTCTCATGCCAGACCCGCTGAACCACGTGTTCTACACCAACTCCGGTTCTGAGAGCGTTGAAACCGCCCTCAAAATGGCACTGGCCTATCACAAGGCTAAGGGAGAAGGCTCACGGACCCGCCTGATTGGGCGTGAACGCGGCTATCACGGTGTCAACTTCGGCGGCATTTCTGTTGGCGGCATGGTAGCCAACCGCAAGCAGTTTGGTGCGATGCTCGCTGGTGTTGATCATATACGTCACACCCATGGTATTGCAGGCAATGAGTTCAGCAAGGGCGTACCGAAAAACGGCATTGAGTACGCTGAAGACCTCATGCGTCTCATCCAGCTCCACGACCCATCCACCATTGCAGCAGTGATTGTGGAACCAGTTGCGGGCTCCGCTGGTGTGATCCTTCCACCAGAAGGCTACCTGAAGCGCCTGCGCGACATCTGTGATGAGCATGGCATCCTGTTGATCTTCGACGAAGTCATCACTGGCTTTGGTCGCCTGGGCACTCCGTTCGGTGTCGATTACTTTGACGTCATCCCGGACCTCGTCACCACGGCCAAAGGCCTCACCAGCGGCGTTGTGCCAATGGGTGCGGTGTTTGCCAGCTCCAAGGTCTATGACGCATTCATGACCGGACCTGAGCATCTGATAGAGCTGTTCCACGGCTACACCTACTCAGCTCATCCACTTGCCTGTGCAGCTGCTCTGGCAACGCTGGATGTCTACGCTGAAGAGGAGCTGCTCACACGCGGCGCCAAGATGGCCGCGTATTGGCAGGACGCACTTCACTCCCTGCGTGATTGCCCGAATGTGATCGACATCCGTAACATCGGGCTGATTGGTGCGATCGAGCTGGAGCCGATTGCAGATGAGCCGACCAAGCGCGCATTCACAGCCTTCCTGAAAGCTTATGAGAAGAACATTCTCATCCGCACCACAGGCGACACAATCGCAATGTCTCCACCACTCGTCATCTCAGAAAGCGAGATCGACGTACTGGTTGGCACACTACGCGATGTCCTTAAGAATCTGGATTAAGCTCCTGTTTCAGCATGGAATTTCAAAGAGGCGCCCCAGCGCCTCTTTTTATATACCGCAACGTTATAAGTAACTTACACGCACATTCTAAAGTTAATCCTTATTAACTTTAACCAGTTCCTGAGCAGCAATTCACCACATATCCCAGCATGCATAACAAAGCCCCTCGCCATGAAACCACGAGGCTGATAATGTGCCGCCCGAATTACAAAAGCTCTCATGCATCAGGACTCCCATGCTACCTTCCCGCGACATTTCCCGCCTCATCGAAATCATGAAAGCCCTCAGAACACCTGAGACCGGCTGCCCTTGGGATCTGGAGCAGAACTTCAAAACCATTTCGCCCTACACCATCGAAGAGGCCTATGAAGTTGCCGATGCAATCGAGCGTGAAGACCTGAGCGATCTGAAAGAAGAACTGGGAGACCTGCTCCTTCAGGTCATCTACCACTCCCGCATGGCCGAAGAAGAAGACGCCTTCGCCTTTGGCGACGTGGTTGAAGCCATCACCAAAAAGATAATCCGCCGCCACCCGCATGTGTTCGGAGATGACGAGCAAAAAGCAGCGGGCTTCCCGAAAGGCACATGGGATCGCATCAAGGAAGAGGAAAAGCAGGAGCGCAAACAACAACGCGCTGCAATGGGCCTCATTGATCAGATGCCACACTTTTTGGATGAAGTGCCATCCGCATTCCCGGCTCTGACAGAAGCCGAAAAACTCCAGCACCGCGCCTCCAAAGTTGGGTTTGATTGGGGTGCTGCAGAGCCCGTCCTCGACAAGATCAAAGAGGAAGTGGAAGAACTCACCGTTGAAGTCACAGCCAACACGCCAGACCGCAGAAAAATCGAAGATGAACTCGGCGACGTCCTGTTCGCCATCGCCAACCTCGCTCGTCATCTGGAAATCCAGCCAGAAGCCGCCCTCAAACGCACAAACGCCAAATTCCGCCGTCGCTTCGCCCACATAGAAGACGCAGCAACAGCCGAACAACGCCCGCTTAAAGACCTCTCCCTCGACGAGATGGAAGCTCACTGGCAAGCAGCTAAGAAGTTTGATCCAGCAAGCTAAAAGCACTGTCAGGCGAGCGGACAACACCTCGCCTGATCAGCAATGTGTGCATTAGAGCAACGGGCACGTATCTGAATTCAATTCCCGCAGGTAACCAGCCTCAAGATAAGGCTGCACCTTGCCCCACTCCTCCAAAACCTCAGCTGCAAACTCTGGATGAGCAGGCCAATCCGCCACACCCACCGGATACTTATGTGCAGGTGCAATCATCTTAATCACCCCTGGCCAATGCCGCTCCAACGTCATCAAATAGCGACGGGACGCACTCACACTACCAACGGCAATCACGGAGCCAATGAACTCAAAAAGCCCAAGCTCCTTCAAACGCTCAAGTGAGAACGCTACATTCTCACCCGTATTCGTCGCGCGGGTTTCCAAAATCATGTGGTGCCTTGGCACTCCGCCAGCGACAAGCGCCTCACACATCTCATGCGCCTCAAGTTGCCCTGACGCTGTGTACTCACCACCAGTAATCAGAACTCGCCCAACAAGCCCATCACGCCACAATTGCGCTGTGACCTGAACCCGCGCGCCAGCACTTCTGTGTGAGCCAAACAGCAAACACAGATCAGCCTTTCGGATCTCGGTTCTGACAAGCAGATACCGATCAATCTCAGCAATCAGTTGAGGTGTAAGCTTCAGATGTGAATTGGCTGCGCAGGTCATGACATAACCAGACTAACGGCCAAAACAACAACCAGCAACGCTACACCAAACAATACTCCTTCAAATCCCTCACAAGCAGAAAGGCTGGAAGACTGCGCATAACGCGGGTGCCTACGGCATAATCCCAGCCCACCAACAAAAAAGCCCCACTCGCATGAGCAGGGCTTTCTTGTTTTCATTCGTCTCTCAGAGGCAATCAAATCGGTGAGTAACCACCGTCATCATCCTCATCACCGCCTTCTGCAGTTGGCTCTTCAGCCAGCTCCAGCCCGGTCACGAAGTATTTTGCGAAACGTTCCCGGACGCGAGATCGATGGGCATCAGGGACGCGAACAGACAAGCGAATGCCGCCCTCTGTATCGTCACGCGAGAGGATCTCGCAGTTCTGATAGAGCCATGCATGCCCCTGCCCGTCGCTGTGCGGCAGAACCATCGTCACGGTATCCAGCTGCTCAGCCAGACGCGTCTCGATGCGGGCAATCAGATCCTCGATCCCATCACCACTCAGCGCAGAAACCGCAACCGGTCCCTCATCAACCGAGTTACTTTCCAGCAACTTGGCGCGATGTGCCTCGTCCAACATGTCGATCTTGTTATAGACCTCAATGACACGATCACTCTCAGACACTTTAAGACCAAGCATCTCAAGCGTTTCATTCACATCCTGAGACTGCGCTTTGGTGTCCTCATGAGCAATATCACGCACATGAAGCACAATATCAGCCTGAATAACCTCTTCCAGCGTCGCCCTGAAGGCAGCCACCAGATTGTGCGGCAACTCGGAAATGAAGCCAACCGTGTCTGACAGAATGACTTCACGGCCATGCGGCAGCTTCAAACGGCGAAGCGTAGGATCGAGCGTCGCAAACAGCAGATCCTTGGCAAACACCTCCGCATTGGTCATGCGGTTAAACAGCGTAGATTTGCCCGCATTGGTGTAGCCAACAAAAGCGATGACCGGATGCGGCACTTTCTTACGTGCTTTACGGTGAAGCTTACGGGTGCGCTGAACCTGCTCCAGATGACCTTTCAGCAGCGTGATACGATCCTGAATGATACGCCTGTCGGCCTCAATCTGGGTCTCACCCGGGCCACCAACAAAACCAAGACCGCCGCGCTGACGCTCAAGGTGGGTCCAGGACCGCACCAGACGGGATTTCTGCCAACTCAGGTGAGCAAGCTCGACCTGCAGGCGACCTTCCTTGGTCTGCGCACGTTCACCGAAAATCTCCAGAATAAGACCCGTCCGGTCAATAACCTTGGTGTTCCAGTCTCGTTCCAGATTTCTCTGCTGGATTGGGGTGAGCGGATGATCAACAACAACCAGCTCAATCTCTTCGACATCAATACGCAAGCGGATTTCTTCCACTTTGCCTGAGCCGAACAGACTTCCCGGTTTTACATTTGCCAATCGCACCAGACTTGAGGAGACAATCTCCAACTCGATTGCAGCTGCTAGTCCAACAGCTTCTTCCAGTCTGGCTTGGGGGCTACGCTCGGCACCAAAGGGACGCTCAGGAGCACCTTTTCCTCTCGCCAGAGCTCTGCTTTGAATGATCGGTACGATGACGAGTGACCGGGTTCCCCGGGTCACTTCGTCTTCGCCGGCCTCAACATTCGCATCGCGTTGCTTGCGGTTCAGACCGGCCTCTTTTTTAGATTGGGGCTTCATCAGCCTCCTGCTTTTTCGCCTTCTTCTTCAGCTGGTTCGAACAGCTGTATAGGGCTATTTGGCATGATTGTTGAAATAGCGTGCTTGTAAACGAGCTGGGAGTGCCCGTCACGACGCAATAATACGCAGAAATTATCGAACCAAGTAACTACGCCTTGCAGTTTTACACCATTGATCAAAAAGATTGTCAGTGGCGTCTTCTGCTTCCTGACATGATTTAAAAATGTATCTTGAAGATTTTGAGCGCGGTCAGCCATAACTATTTTTTTCCTGTTCTCAGTGGACACGGCCGCGGCATCCACCATTTACTGTTCCCATCCTCGAAACGGCCAAGTGACACTCACAAACACAAGAGAGATGCCCCAACACTAATAAGGTGCGCCGTCTTTCCTAAGTTCCCTTCAGCAAACACCGGAGGCACTTAACCCCCGGCAACCGTCAGTTTAATCAACTCTGACGCTTCATGGAATGATTTTCTTAAGTCTTGAACGATTGGACCGGGCTTACCATCACCCAAAATTGTTCCATTTACATTCACGACGGGCATGACAAGTCCCGATGCACTTGTTAAAAATGCCTCTTGCGCACTTTTTGCCTCTTCCAGAGAAAAGCCGCGTTCTTCTACGGAAAATCCTTTCATTTCCGCCAGTTTTAGAACGCCCGCTCTGGTAATTCCTTTTAAGATTCCGTGGGTAGCAGGTCGCGTCACCAAAGTGCCGTTCTTTAGAATTATCCAAGCATTGGTTGAACCGCCTTCAGTTATCAGACCTTTTTTATCCACAAACCATGCTTCTCGGGCACCAGACTCCTTAGCCTTTTGTTTAGCAAGGACATTAGGCAAAAGACCAACAGTCTTGATATCGACCCGATCCCAACGATTCTCTTCTACCATAATGACCCCAACACCCTTGGCCGCAATTTGGTCCATTTTGTGTGACGGCACCGATTTTGCAGTCATCACAATAGACGGTGGAGTCCCAGCTGGCGGGAAATAATGATCGCGCGGAGCCACGCCGCGCGTAACCTGCATGTAGATCAAGCCGTTTTTCACCCGGTTGAGCGAAATCACTTCCTTCATCACCCGCGTCAAGGCCCCGCGTGACATAGGGGCGGAAATCTGCAACTCACTCAGCGACCGATCCAGCCGGTCCAGATGGGCGCTCATGTCCACAATCTGGCCTCTCCAGACCTCACACACCTCATAAACGCCATCAGAGAACTGGTAACCCCGGTCTTCCACATGCACGGCTGCATGAGAATGTGGCACATATTGTCCATTTACGTAGGCAACACGGCTCATCAGCCTCTCCTGTTCAGGAACATTCAACAGGTTACATCTAAGGGCATTTACTGAATACTATCAAGTGGCTAACAGCAGATAAAACTAGATATTTCCGGGTGGGATCACTGAGAAAACCTGAGCTTCCGTTTTGGGAAGCTAAAACCAACCTACTATCCGGGCGTTTAAGCCAGAAATACTTAAAATCACAGGTTTATAGACGGGAAGAAAAAACAAAGGCCACGACACCTTGGCTGGCCAGTCGCGAACACTCGCGTTTCAGGCTTAACGACTTGATGTTCCGGCACTTTCATACGAGAGCGCCGGAACCATGTAGCAAAACTGGCTCTAAAAGAATTCCAGTGACACGCGGAACATCTGCTCCACCTGACGCACCTTATCTGCAATAGCAAAAATCACAACGCGGTCATGGGCCTGAATACGCTCATCACCGCACGGTGTCACCACCTTGCCATCACGTAAAATTCCACCGATGCGAATGCCTTCAGCAAGCTCAACTTCACGTAGGGGACGGCCAACAAGCGGCGAAGTATCCAGCGCCTCAGCCTCAATCACCTCAGCAGCACCATTTTGCAGCGCATGAACTGCCCGAATACGGCCACGGCGCACATGCTGCAAAATCTTGGAAATCGTCACCTGACGCGGGTTCACAAAGGCATCAATGCCCAAAGCATGCGCAAAGGCTGGATAACTGGTGTTGTTCAGCAGGGAAAGGTTCCGCTCACAGCCCATTTTCTTAGCCATGACGCAGGACAGGATGTTCACCTCATCCTCATTGGTCAGCGCCACCATCATGTCGGAATCTTCGACATCCGCTTCCTGCAACATCACTTGATCCAGCGCACTGCCATGCAACACCACAGTTCTGCGCAGCTCATCCGCAATACGAATAGCGCGATCACGCGAATGCTCGATAATTTTTACTTTGGTTCTGCTTTGCTTTTCCTCAAGACGGCGAGCAACGTAAGCACCAATGTTACCACCACCAGCGATAAGAACACGCTTGGCCTCAGGTTCTTCATGACCGAAGATGCTCAGCGTACGACGCACCTGACCGCGCTCGCAGCACACATAAACCAGATCCCCTTCCCGCATCATATCAGAGCTGTGCGGAACAAAAACCTTGCCTTCACGTGCGATACCAACAACTACGGCTGACAGATCCGGGAACAACTCGGTCAACTGGCGCAGTGGCGTATCCAGCACCGGACAATCACCACCGCAGTCGATCCCGACAATGATCATGTTATCATCTGCAAAGCGCACCGTTTCCATGGCACCTGGCAGCGACAAGCGCCGCAGGATCATCTCACCCACTTCGATTTCAGGAGAAATGATCACGTCAATTGGCATGTTATCGCGCGAAAACAGATTGCGGTAATGGGATTGCAAATAGCTTTGCGCACGCACACGCGAAACCTTGATCGGCACGTTAAACAAAGAGTGCGCCACCTGACATGCAACCATGTTGATCTCGTCATACAAGGTCACGGCAATAATCATGTCAGCCTGATCAGCACCAGCCTGCGCCAGCACATCCGGATGCGCACCATGGCCAATAAAGCCGCGCACATCCAGTGTGTCACGAATGGCATGAACCAGCTGTGGGCTGGTATCAATCACAGAAACGTCGTTCTGCTCCGCTGCAAGTTTTTCGGCAATGCCGTACCCAACCTGTCCGGCGCCACAAATTACAACCTTCATAATTCAGTCCTTTGCTCCACCTCAAAGCTCACCGATCAGGTGAGACCAAGAGACTTGAGCTTTCGGTGCAATGCTGACCGTTCCATACCAATATATTCAGAGGTACGCGAGATATTACCGCCAAAACGCTTAACCTGTGCTTGCAGATATTCACGTTCAAACTGTTCCCGCGCTTCACGAAGTGGCAAGGACATCAGCTCTTCACCGCCAGAAGACCCCGGCATGCTTGGCACAGTCGACGCCACCTCAGCAGGCAGAAGATCCGCTGTAATCACAGCTTCTGAATCAGCCCGTGTCAGGATCATCAAACGTTCAACATTATTGCGCAGCTGGCGCAGGTTCCCCGGCCAGTCATGCGTTTGCAGCACGGCCATCGCATCTTCACCAATCCGGCGCATTGGCAGGCCGGTGGAGTTGGAAATCTGCTTCATGAAGAAATGGATCAGCTGAGGAATATCCTCACGGCGCTCTTCAAGCGCAGGCACTCGCAGCGGCACAACAGCCAGACGGTGATAGAGATCCTCACGGAACAAACCTTCCGCAATCCTGTTTTCCAGATTGTAGCCACTGGAAGACAAGAGACGCACATCCACTTTCACTTTGTTGTGGCCACCCAGACGGGTAAAGGTCTGATCCACCAGCACACGCAGAATTTTATTCTGCGTCTCCAGCGGCATATCGGCAATCTCATCCAGATAGATGGTCCCGCCATGCGCCTCTTCAAGCGCGCCCACCTTGCGCGGTGTGGAGTTAGTCTCTTCAATGCCGAAGAGCTCCTCTTCCATCCGCTCCGGCGTGATGTTCGCAGCAGAAAGCACCACAAACGGCGATTTGGAGCGAGGAGACGCTTCATGGATCGTCCGCGCAACGGTCTCCTTGCCAGAACCAGACGGCCCGGTGATCATCACGCGGCTGTTGGTCAGACAAATACGCTCAATCGTCATGCGCAGGTTGTTAATGGAGGACGAACTGCCCACCAGATTGGAAACGTCGCCAGCACGCTGCTTCAGTTCCTTGATCTCGCGCTTCATGGAAGAAGCTTCCAGCGCGCGCTCGGTGATCAGAACCAGCTTGTCTGCCTTAAACGGCTTCTCGATGTAATCGTAGGCGCCTTTTTTGATCGCAGAAACCGCTGTCTCCACGTTGCCGTGACCAGAAATGATCACAACAGGTAGGTCAGGGTTTTCTTTCTTGATCACCTCAAGCACTTCAAGCCCGTCAAGCTTGCTGCCCATGAGCCAGATATCAAGAATAATCAGAGAAGGACGACGGTCCGCAATCGCAGCCAACGCCGCATCACTGTTGCCAGCGGTGCGGGTATTATAGCCGTCATCCTCTAAAATTCCGGCGATCAGCTCACGAATATCTGCTTCATCATCAACAATCAGAATGTCACTTGCCACGGCTTATCACCACCATTCTTACGTTACATTTTCAGTGAAGGAAGGAACATCAAAACTGCGCAAAGTCAGCCGAACCATGGCACCATGCCCGCCCTCGGCAACAGATGGCGCATCCAGCAGTTCAATTCCACCCCCATGATCTTCCATAATTTTCCGCACAATCGCGAGCCCAAGGCCGGTGCCCTTTTCACGGGTCGTCATATACGGCTCCAAAAGCCGCGTGCGGTGCTCAGTTGGAAGGCCAATCCCGTTATCAATCACATCAATCGTGAGAACCGGACCTTCCCTATAAAGTTTCACCAGAACAGAGCCCTGCTCCGGGTTTTCTTCGCTCGCCAGATAAGCCTCAACAGCTTCCGACGCATTCTTGATCACATTACCAACAGCCTGCCCAACCAGACGGCTGTCAAATGTTGCCCGTACAGCCTCATCCGGCACATCGGTTTCAAAATGAACCTGAGAATTGGCAACAGACACCATAAAGGTGGACTCGCGCACCACGGAGCGCAGATCGGCCTCTTCCATCTTTGGTTTTGGCATACGCGCAAACGAGGAGAATTCATCAACCATACGGCCAATATCCCCCACCTGACGAATGATCGTATCCACGCACTGGTCAAACACCTTACGGTCATCATCTTCAATACGCTTGCCATAGCGGCGACGGATACGCTCAGCAGAAAGCTGGATCGGTGTCAGCGGGTTCTTAATCTCATGCGCAATACGGCGGGCAACATCCGCCCAGGCCGAGTTACGTTGAGCTGCAACAAGGTCCGTGATGTCGTCCAGCGTCACCACAAAACCATGCTCAGAACGGGTCGCTTCCTCAGTCGTCACACGTACATTCACAGTGCGCTCACGCCCCTTACGCATAATGGCAACCTGTGCCACCTGCGAGCCACTGGAGCTTTCTTCAAGCGCCTTAGACACAACCTCTTGCACCTCTGGAAGATTGTCGTAGATCGGTTTTTCCAGAAGCTCGTTTTCATCCTGACTGAGAAGACGTGTTGCTGAGCGATTGACCATGGTCACATCACCCTCATCATCAATCCCGATTACGCCAGAGGACACCCCAGATAGCACGGCTTCACTGAAGCGGCGGCGGCGGTCAATCTGGTCATTTGCAGCCAGCAGCGCATCCCTTTGCCCACGCAACTGACCCGTCATATTGTTGAAGGTCCGCCCAAGGCTCTCAAGGTCACCGCTCGCCTTCGCAGCTTCAACCTCAACATAATAATTGCCTTTGGAAACCTGATCTGCAGCGCCAATAAGGTTACGGATCGGCAACACAAGCTGGTTGGCAAACCCAAAGCCCACCCAGATGGAGGAGAGCAGCAGTACAAGCGCCACACCCACGTAAACAAGGGCAAACGCCAGCTGAACACCAAAGCGGCGCTGTTCCAGCTCCGCATACTCATTGACGCCAGCTTCCGCCAGACGCTGATATTCAACCACCCGGGGATCAAGCGCACGCGTCACATAAAGATAGAGGTCATCAAAAGCGGACAGCTTAATCACGCCGCCCACAAGGTTGGAAACGCCCGGTGCAATCAGCACAGGAGCCCCATCCTTAGCCTGGTTCATCGCCACCTGCGGTGGCAGCAAAGGCTCCACCTTCGGATCGCGCAACACACGCATCACGACGGTGCCGTCATTTTTCAGAACATAAGCCCCCAGCAAGCCACGGACCCAGGTCTGGGTCTCAAAAAAGCGGTCAAACCGAGTGGGGTCATAAAAATAAGAGTTACGGTTCAGATCCACATCACTGGCCATGCCAATCAGCGTGGACCGCAGCGAGTTTCCGTGCTCCTGAACATAAGCGGCCGCAACCGACTGGGCGTTGGTGATGATATTGCGCGTTCTTGTCTCAAACCAGCGATCAAGCCCCTGATCCAGCGTAATCGTTGCCACCACAGCAACAATAAACGCAGGCAGTGCAGCCACCAGCGAGAACATAGTCACAATGCGCACATGAAGCCGGGCCGCAGCACGCCCACGGCGCCGCGCCTGCAACAGCTTCACAAGCTCAAAGATGATCAAGCCGATAAGCAGGAACACCAGTGCGCCATTAAATCCAAGCGCAATGTAAACAACCGTTTCAGAAGGAACGATAGGCGTCACGCCCATCAGCACCAGAAAGGAAACCCCGATGGAACACAGCGCCAGCAAGACCACGGAAAGGCCAAACATGCGAGACTTGCGGCCTTTCGCATCAAGTTTTGGGGTATGTTCTTCTGCTTTTGACTTGAAAATCATGAAACGCGAACCTGCGCACCTGCGATAACTTTATTAATATTGGAAACAGACTATTAGCACGAATTGTTGCCAAAATGCGACAATGGGTTTTATTAGTCACACTCTTGATGGGGAAAACCGAAAAGTCCACAGGTCAGAATAAGCATGCAGTGCACAACTCAAACGCATTCTCACCCCATTAAACGCAAAATGGCACAAGAGATCGCGCCATTTTGAAAGCTTCACTCGATAAAAATCGATTATCTGGAGCTGCGGATCACCTGAACGTCCAGATCGCGGATTTTCTTGCGCAGTGTGTTGCGGTTCACACCTAAAAGTTCAGCAGCCTTGATCTGGTTGCCACGGGTGGCTGCCAGCACTGCGCAGATCAAGGGGTACTCCACCTCACGCAGGATACGGTGGTAAAGGCCCGGAGGCGGCAGATCTTCACCAAATCCGCCGAAGTAATCCCCCAGATACCGCTCCACAGACCCACCAAGATCCTGAACAGACGGCGCATCCATGTCGTTCACAGCCGTAGAAGGCTGAGAAAGTTCCAGATCGATCAAGCTGGCGGTTATGTCATCTTGCGGATAGAGCGCTGCCAGACGGCGCACAAGGTTTTCCAACTCACGTACGTTGCCCGGCCAGCGATAACGGCGCAGCTTATCAAGTGCTGCCACCTCAATCTGCTTGGCAGGCAAACCTTCGCTCTCTGCAATAGAGAAGAAGTGGCGCACAAGATCAGGAATATCCTCAGTCCGTTCCCGCAAAGGCGGAAGGCGAATTGGCACAACATTCAGACGGAAATACAAATCTTCACGGAACAGCCCCTGATTGATCAGCTGACGCAGGTCTTTGTTCGTCGCCGCAATAATCCGCACATCTGTCTGGATCGGCGTACGACCACCTACAGAGGTATACTCGCCCTGCTGTAACACACGCAGCAAACGGGTCTGCGCTTCCATCGGCATATCACCGATTTCATCCAGCAGCAGCGTACCACCATCAGCCTGCTCAAACCGACCAGAAGAACGCGCCTGAGCGCCAGTAAACGAACCCTTCTCATGCCCAAACAGCTCAGATTCAATCAAATCCTTTGGGATCGCCGCCATGTTGACCGCAACAAACGGACCATTCCGGCGTTTGCCATAATCATGCAGCGCCCGCGCAACAACCTCTTTACCAGTGCCACTTTCACCGTTGATCATCACGGTCAGATCAGTCTGCATCAAGCGGGCAAGCACGCGGTAGATTTCCTGCATGGCAGGAGAACGACCCACAAGTGGAATATTGTCATTCCCCTCGCCGCTCATATCAAACTGCCGCCCTTTAGGCTCAGCGAGCGCACGGCCCACAATACCCGTCAGCTCTTTCAGATCAAACGGCTTGGGCAGATACTCATAGGCCCCTTGCTCAGAGGCCTTAATCGCCGTCATGAAGGTGTTTTGCGCACTCATGATGATCACAGGCAATTCCGGACGCAGCTTGCGGATGCGCGGCAGCACATCAAACGCGTTCTCATCCGGCATCACCACATCGGAGATCACCAGATCCCCTTCGCCCGAACTCACCCAGCGCCACAACGTGGTGGCGTTGGACGTCAGCCGAACAGTATACCCTGCACGGGACAGAGCCTGATTGAGAACGGTACGGATCGCAGAATCGTCGTCAGCAACAAGAATGGTTCCACTCGGCATGCTCTTAGTCCTCAATTCCAGAATGTACGTCAGGCCCGGTAAAGGCAGGCATCAGAATGCGGAAGGTCGTGCCCCGATTGCCGCTCTCGCACTCCACCACGCCGCCATGATCACCCACGATCTTGGCAACCAGCGCCAGCCCAAGGCCAGAGCCATTCGTCTTTGTCGTAATAAACGGGTCAAACAGATGCGGGCGCAGATCTTCCGGCACACCATAGCCGTTGTCGCGCACACAAAATTCAAGCGGCAAGCTCACACGCTCCTGCACGCCGGGCACAGACAAACGCACACCGGGACGGAAGGCCGTGGAGACAACAATCTCCGGCTCGTTCACGCCGCTCAGCGCTTCGCTCGCGTTTTTGATCAGATTGATAAAGATCTGCACCAACTGGTCACGGTTGGCATAGACGGGCGGCAAGGAGGGGTCATAATCCTCAACGATCCGCACTTTGGAGGCAAAGCCATTTTCCGCAACCCGTTTCACATGATCAAGCACCACGTGAATATTCACCGGCTCGCGGTCAATCGGGCGTTCATCGGAAAACACTTCCATCCGGTCCACCAACTTCACGATCCGGTCCGTCTCCTCCATGATGAGACGGGTCAAAGTGCGATCATCTTCACTGGCTGACTGCTCCAACAGCTGAGCTGCGCCGCGAATACCAGAAAGCGGGTTTTTGATCTCATGGGCCAGCATGGCGGCAAGGCCCGTCACGGTACGCGCAGCACCGCGGCTGGTCAGCTGCTTATCCAGCTTCTCCGCCATGGTGCGCTCCTGAAACAGCAGCACAACGCCGCCCGGAGCATCACTTAAAGGAGAAGCGTGAATATCAACCAGTTTCTCCTGCCCAATGCGCGGCGTGCCAATGTCCACCTTATACTCATTAACCGCACCGCCGCGCTCACGCACCTGTGCAATCAAACCCAGCAGTGGACTGCCAAACGGCACAAACCAGGACACTTCACGGCGCTTCAACATCGACAAACTGGCATGGAAAAAGTCTTCCGCCGCACTGTTTGCCCCAACAATCTTGTCATCTCCTCCAACCACCACAACAGGGTGCGGCAGAGAATCCAAAACGGCCTGTCCCGGCACGCCTTTGCCCAAACCAGCCTCGGCTTCCGTCAGAGTGTCTCCTCCCGTCTCCAACATCAGGCAGCACTCCTCATAGGGACTTGAACAAACCAGTCATAAAGGGTGTTCCGCACCAGATCAGCATCCAGACTGGTCATAAGCCCTCGCATAAATCCTTGCGGCGCATCATCAAGCCGTCCCGCAGCTTCCAGATACCAGCCCATATGCTTGCGGAAGGCCCGCACGCCAATCTCAAAGCCGTATTGCTCCAGCATGGCGTCGTAGTGCTCCACAACAAGCGCGGCCAGTTCTTCCCCATGTGGATCAGCAAGCCGTTCACCCGTTTCCAGATAATGTGCAATCCGCCCCGGCACCCACGGCCGGCCATAAGCACCACGACCAACCATCACCAGATCGGCGCCAGACTGCGCCAGCATCTCGTCGGCATCCTCAAACTTGCAACAATCACCATTGGCCACCAGCGGCACATCCGGAACAACATCCCGCACCTGCCGGATTGCCCGCCAGTCCGCCTTGCCCTTGTAAAACTGCGAGCGCGTGCGACCATGCACGGTGATCATCTTCACACCCGCATCCACCGCCCGCTTGGCAAGCTCCGGCGCATTAATGGAAGTCTCATCCCAGCCCAGGCGCATCTTCAACGTCACTGGAACAGACACAGCCTCCAGCGTCGCCTCAACCAGCGTCATGGCATGGTCCAGATCTTTCATGAGAGCAGAACCGGAATAGCCAGAGGTCACCTTTTTCGCAGGACAGCCCATGTTGATGTCAATCACATCCGCACCGGCTTTTTCAGCCATGCGCGCGCCCTCACCCATCCAGTGAGGATCTTTGCCTGCCAACTGCACGATGTGAGGATCGATCCCCTCACCTTCAGCCCGCATCAGCGATTCTGGGTGCCCGGTACACAGCGCTTCACTGGCAACCATTTCACTCACCACCAAACCCACGCCATAGCGCAAAGCGATACGGCGGAATGGTAAATCCGAAACGCCGGACATTGGCGCAAGAATAACTTTGTTTTTGAGGGGGATATTACCTATCGTCAGCATTACGCATATTTCTTGAAAGAGCCCAGTTGCACATTTGATAAGCAGCATATGAAGTTGCACATATTCTAACCAAACTAAAAATTTAGGCAAGGGAATATTAAAGAGAAGAGATTGAAGTGTTGAGCTTCGCTCTTAAATCGAGCAAAACCCTCACCAACACAGTTTCTAAGAGCCGCCACCTCACACTCTGAGGACGCAGTTCACACTCAAAGCAGGTGATCCAGTTTTGCAGTCCACTGAAAAAATTGCATGCATCATAGTTGCAGCCGGACGCGGTTCACGCATGTCCACGCAAAATGACAGCAACCCGAAGCAATACCGGGACCTTGGCGGAAAGACTGTTCTGCAAAGAACACTGGAAGCGATTTTATCCTCCTCACAAGTGGATCTGGTACTGCCTGTTATCCACGCAGAAGACGGCGATGCCTATCAAGAGGCCGCAAGCTCACTGACTGACAAACGCCTGATCAGGCCCGTCACGGGCGGAGCCACCCGTCAGGCATCTGTCGCATGTGGCTTGAAAGCGCTGGAACAACTCGTCCCGGACTACGTCCTGATCCACGACGCCGCCCGCCCCTTCATCACACCAGCGGTGATCAAGGACGCTATCACGGCCCTGCAAAACGGTGCACAAGCAGCACTACCAGCTGTGCCAGTGGCAGACACGTTAAAGCGGGCAGACGCAAACCAGCAAGTTCTGGAAACCGTCGATCGCACCCACCTGTGGGCCGCACAAACACCGCAAGCCTTCCCGTATCCGCTCATTTG
This sequence comes from Pseudovibrio sp. Ad46, assembly GCF_001623065.1. NCBI lineage: Bacteria > Pseudomonadati > Pseudomonadota > Alphaproteobacteria > Hyphomicrobiales > Stappiaceae > Pseudovibrio > Pseudovibrio sp. Ad46. The sequence continues at coordinate 207,887 of NZ_LMCG01000068.1, forward strand.
GGCAGCTCATCAGCAAGCGACCAATGAAAACATCGACAGCTTCACCGATGATACGGCGCTCATCGAATGGCAAGGCAAACCTGTCACCATCACGACAGGCGACCCGCAAAACATCAAGCTCACCACACTCAAAGACATGACGAACGCACAGGAACAGATCGCCATGAAACAACTCGCAGACCTTGGCGACATTCGCGTTGGAACCGGCTACGACGTGCACGCATTTGAAGCCGGTGATGCCGTCATTCTCGGCGGCATTTCCATCCCGCACACCCAGAAACTCAAAGGCCATTCCGACGCGGACGTTGGCCTGCACGCCCTGACAGATGCCATCTTCGGCGCACTGGCAGATGGCGACATCGGCTCGCATTTCCCACCCTCTGACATGCAGTGGAAAGGTGCGGCCTCTGACCAGTTCCTGAAATACGCAATACACCGGGTTCACAAGCGCGGCGGCATGATCGCACACTTGGATTTAACGCTGATCTGTGAAGCTCCGAAAATCGGCCCACACCGGGAAGAAATGCGCAAACAGATCGCACAGATCTGCGATCTGCCCATTGGCCGTGTGGCTGTGAAAGCAACCACCTCCGAAAAGCTGGGCTTCACCGGTCGCCAGGAAGGCATTGCCGCGCAAGCCTGCGCAACCATCCGGCTTCCGTTTGAAGATTAAACAAAGCCACTAAAACAAGGGAGAGAGAACCATGACCGACATCCTCAGCCTTAAGGAAAGAGCACGCGTTCTCGTCTCCAGATACGCTGAAAAAGAGATCAAGATCACCACAGCAGAAAGCTGCACTGGCGGCCTGCTCGCAGGCCTGCTGACAGAAGTGCCCGGCTCCTCTGCTGTGCTTGATCGTGGCTTCGTCACCTACTCCAACGAAGCCAAGCATGAGATGATCGGCGTCCCCGTTGACCTGCTCATGAGCTACGGCGCGGTCAGCAGCGAAGTTGCCAAAGCCATGGCAAGCGGCGCCCTGTTTTGCTCCAATGCCAACGTGGCCGTTTCCATCACGGGCATCGCCGGACCGGACGGTGGCACCAAAGACAAACCTGTCGGACTTGTCCACTTTGGCTTTGCAGCTGACCAGGAGGAAACCAAGCACGTCCAATGCCTCTTCGAGAACACCGGACGTGAGGGAATACGCTTTCAGGCGCTGGTACAAGCATTAAAATTATTAGAAAATTTTATTGAAACTAGCTAATCGAAATTTACCTTCTCGTTAAAAGAGTACCGGGTAGGCACTACTACCTTATGACATTCTAAGAAAACTTAGATAAAATCTGTTTTAAATTTACAACGGAATGTCACGGTATACCCATGAGATATATTGCTAGTTTGTTTTTGGGCATGTGCTTAAGCACCTCAGCTTATGCGGCATCAGATGTATTCCTCATTTCACGAGGGTTCGATGACGAGTTCATCGGCTCTCACGAAGTGCAGAAAATGCCACGCGGTGGCTATAAGGAGCTGCGCCTGTGCGGCCAGTCCTATTGGGTGCGCCCCTACTCTGTTGCCTGGACAAAATGGGAAGAACAGCTTGGCCACAAGATCCGCCTTGAAGTAAACCAGGGCTATGGCTGGGTGGTTCTGTGCACCAAACCAACCACACAGTTGAACCTCAAAGACGTCGGCATTTACGCTTCTCTTGAAAAGACCATGGAGCATGGTGATCCGGACAAGGAACTCACCAACCGCTTTCAGGCAATCCGGCGCACCTTCGTCATGCGCAACGGCCTTACCCCAGAGCAGGCTGAAGCCGAAATCACCAAAAACTACGAGAACAGAGGCTCCCGCCTGAGCCAGTTCCTGAACAATCGCGACAAGAATTAAGCCATTTCTCCGAGGTCTTTCAGCCAAAGAAATGCCGGAAGACCTGAAAACAACCGACTGATCAGCACCAATGCACCTTATTCGGCTGCTCTTTGTACATGAATATTTTGCATGAAGGAGCAGCGGCGAAATGCATATTTGGCGACCAGCACAAACGATCAAGGTGAAATCTCTCGGCCTGCACTGGCGCAACAATCGCCTGCTGGCAGCAGAAGTCTATGATGACGCAGGCAACCTCAAAGGCGTCCGCCCTCTTGGCGGCACTGTTGAGTTTGGCGAAGATTGGAAGGCAGCTCTGGTCAGAGAGTTCAAAGAAGAACTGAACATCCAGGTCACCATCTCTGGCGATCCCGTTGTCATGGAAAACATCTATGAACACGAAGGCCACACAGGCCATGAAATTCTGTTCATCGCAAATGTGACGTTCCCGCCAAATGCTTTCACCACACAGGAAACGATCACATTTCTGGAAGACAGCGGAACGGAAATCACCGCACGCTGGTTCGATCCCGAAGAACTCACCCCAAACGGCGTTGACCTCTTCCCTGCAGGATTAAAGCAACACCTGGAGATCCTGCGATAGCCCACACAAGAATATGAATTACCTTTATGATTATGGAATATATTCAGATTATCTAAGTGCACCTAATTTTAGCGGACATCAGTCTTCAGATTTTTAGGTGCCGTAGATTTTGTCGGCGCGGTCTTCAAAGGCGCTGGAGAATTTGCGGAAGGCGCGGTCGAACATGGCACCCATCATGGTGCCGAGTGTCCGGCTCTTGAACTCATAATTGATATAGAAGCTCACATCGCATTCCTTTTCGGAAACCGGATCGAAGCACCAGACATTTTCCAGATGGCGAAACGGGCCATCCAGATACTCAACCGTAATTTTACTCGCCTCACGATCAAGGGTCACACGACTGGCAAATGTCTCTTTGAAAACTTTGTAAGCCACAGTCATATCCGCCACCATCATTTCACGGTGGTCATCAATCTTCCGGCGTCCGCGCACACGCAATGCTTGACATAAAGGCACAAACTGGGGGTACTGCTCCACATCTGCAACCAGATCAAACATATCATCAGCACTGTGCTGAACCCGGTGTGTGCTTTCGAAAGACGGCATATGCTCGCGTTCTTTTTCTTCTAGTTTTTCAAAAATTCTTCAGGATGCTCTAAGCGACCTTTTTTGATTTGCCAAGAAAATTTTCAGGTTTTCTCTCATCAAGCAGGCCCCTGTGAGCCAAAAGCATCAGAAATTTTCAAGTCGCAATTATACCGCGACGATCTAACGCAACCGTTTCATTCTCAAAACTCTGGTCAGTACTCAAAACTCAATTCTACACTATGCGCTAATACTTAGCTCTTTTTGAAAGCAAACCCAATGCTTAGTCCTTTTAAAATTTCCCACCTCGCCAAAGAAGGCGGAGAAGAAGATTACATTAAAACCACTAATACTCTCACCGATAGTCCTGTGCAGGTCATCAGCCGCGAAGAAACCGCCAAATACCATCAAATCACAGTGGTCGAAGGCGGGATTGAACGCATCAGATACATCCCCCACCAAGCCCGGCACAAAACCCCGCTCATCTTCATCCACGGCATGTGGCATGGGGCATGGTGCTGGAAGAACTATCAGGAAAAACTCGCAGAATCTGGCTGGGAGAGTGTCGCCATCAGCCTGCCCGGCCACGGTCACTCACCAGAACAGCGCCCCACAGCAGAAGCCACACTGGGTTATTACCTGCGCTTTGTGCATGAAGAGGTTACCCGCTATGACCAGCCCGCCGTCTTGATCGGCCACAGCATGGGCGGCGCTTTGGTGCAGTGGTATCTCAAGTATGTCGGCGGGCTGAAAGCAGCCGTTTTTGTCGCGTCATGGACCGCCATTGACGTTATGCAAGACTGCCTGAAAAACGCCATGTCCATCGACTGGCTTGGAACAGCGCTGTCACCTCTTTTGGGATACAAGTTCCAGTTCAGATCCCCCAAAACCGTGGCAAAATGGTTCCTTGCAGATCGCTCGAACCCGGTTGCCCAGTACATCCAGAGCCAGCTTGGGCCAGAATCCGACGTCGTGCTCCTGCAACATCGCCCGCCGCAATGGTTTCCGCCGCTGGATGATACAACACCCAAACTGTGGCTCACAGCCAGCGAAGACGCCATCATCCCCTTCAACCGCTCCCTGCACTCTTCTGCCCTCTATGAGGCAACGCATAAAATCGTGCCCCATGCTGGACACGACATCATGCTGGAAGACAACTGGGAGGAAAGCCTGTCCTACATCACCACATGGCTGCAGAACATGAGCACCACCAGAGCATTGGCAACCAGCTAAGCTCCTAAAGAAGCGCCTCCCATCGTGGTGAGGCGCTCACACACCAAAACCAGCTAAGCCTTACCTTGCAGTTCAACAAGGCACTTTGCCGTATCAGCCGCCTCCTCAGCATAAGCAGGATCACGATGAATAAGCATGGTTGAAAATGCCCCCTCCATCAGCAACACCACACGGCGTGCCAGAACCTCAGGCTCCATCAGTCCGGCAAGCGCATAACGCTCTGCCAGCCAAGCCTCAAACGCCTTCTTGTGCTTTGCCCCCACCACAACAGCCGGATGCCCCGGCATATTCGCCAGTTCCGCAGCTGTGCGAATGAAACCGCATCCCTTCCATTTCGGATGCCGGGCGTTTGAGGCAACACGCAGGAAAATTACAGCAGTCTTGTCCGCAGCACTCCCCTCCGCCTCATCAAACCACGCCGCAAATGCTTCCAGATTGGGTTGGTCCCGAGAGATAAGATACTCAGTCACCAGATCATCTTTGCTTTTGAAATGGTAGTAGAGCGTCTTCTTGGTGATCCCTGCTTTCTCGGCAACAGCGTCCACACTGACAGCACGAATGCCCTCACCATAAAACAACTTGTTTGCAGCATCTAAGATGCGATCGCGGGTCGTCCGCTGAGTTTTCTGAACCATGTATACTAACCAGTGAGTTTACTGAAGAGTGCAGCACTCCTACCCTTGAGTCAATTCAGCTTGAAATGAGGGAAACACAATGAAAAAGCTCGTTCTGTTTGAAGTCAGAGACCGCATTGCACTGCTCACCCTAAACCGCCCGCAAAAGCTCAACGCACTGAACTACCAGACCAACGACCGCCTTCTGGACCTTCTGGACCGGATTGAAGATGACCCGAAAATCAGCGCTGTGATCCTCACAGGTGCAGGAGAACGAGCATTTTCCGCCGGTGGTGACATTCATGAATTCTCCCAGAGCATCACCAAAGGGACAGATGTTGCAGTCAAGCAATTCGTAGCCCGCGGCCAGACCATGACCAGCCGCATCGAAAACTTCACCAAGCCCATCATCATCGCTGTCAACGGCATCGCTTTTGGCGGCGGCTGCGAAATCACCGAGGCCGCCCATCTGGCAATCGCCTCAGACCGCGCCGTCTTTGCCAAACCGGAAATCAACATTGGCATTCCGCCCACTTTCGGCGGCACCCAGCGCCTGCCCCGTCTCGCCGGTCGCAAGCGCGCGCTGGAACTGTTGCTCACCGGAGACCCGTTCGGTCCGGACCGAGCCTGTGAGCTTGGCCTCATCAACAAGGTCGTCCCGCACGATGACCTGTTGCCGGAAGCCTTCGCTCTGGCAGAACGCATCCTGCGCCACTCCCCACTCGCCGCCGCCCGCATCCTCACCGCCGTCACCCGCGGCCTCAACACAACCATCGCCGAAGGCCTCCAAATCGAAGCCGCCCAATTCGCCCAAATGGTCCCCACCAACGACATCCACGAAGGCCTCAACGCCTGGATAGAACGAAGAACCCCCGCCTATGCCGGCAATTAGCGTGGGCGGAATAAGCTGCCCACAAACAAAAAAGCGTCACACCGTACAGTGTGACGCTCTTTAAAATTCGTGGAATGGAATCGGTGCTTAGTTGCCTTGTTTTGCCTTACGGGCTGCTTTCAGCTCTGCAAAGTCTTCGCCAGCGTGGTGGGAAGAGCGGGTCAGCGGGTTCGCGGAAACCTTCAGGAAGCCTTTTGCATAAGCGATCTTCTCATAGGCCTTGAACTCGTCTGGTGTCGGGAAGTTCATCACCGGATGGTGCTTCTTGGTTGGCTGCAGGTACTGCCCAACGGTCAGGAAATCCACATCAGCAACACGCAGATCATCCATCAGCTGAAGCACTTCGTTGCGCTCCTCACCCAGACCAACCATGATGCCGGATTTGGTGAACATCTCAGGATCAATCTCCTTCACTCGCTGCAAAAGGCGGATGGAGTGGAAGTAGCGTGCGCCCGGACGAACCTTCAGATAGTTGGAAGGAACCGTTTCCATGTTGTGATTGAACACGTCAGGTTTCGCCGCAACAACAATCTCAACCGCGCCTTCCTTACGAAGGAAATCAGGCGTCAGCACTTCAATAGTTGTTTTTGGAGAAGCTTTACGGATTGCAGCAATCACGTTGGCAAAGTGCGTTGCACCGCCATCATCAAGATCATCACGGTCCACAGAGGTGATAACAACGTGCTGCAGTTCCATGGACGCAACAGCTTTACCAATGCTTTCAGGCTCATTTTGATCAACTGGCCCCGGCATCCCGGTGCGCACGTTACAAAACGCACAAGCACGGGTACAGGTATCACCCAGGATCATGAAACTCGCATGCTTCTTGGACCAGCACTCACCGATATTCGGGCAACCAGCTTCTTCACAAACCGTGACGAGGTTGTTCTTGCGAACCAGCTCGTGGGTCTCTTTGTAGACAGGAGAAGTGGGCGCCTTAACACGGATCCATTTTGGCTTGCGCTGAACAGGATTATCCGGGCGATGTGCTTTTTCCGGATGGCGCGGACGCTCTTTTTCCTGCAGTGCAGACGCCGTTTGGCTTTTATGATTAGGATCGAGTGTATTTACCAGTGTAACCATATCAGTTCCGTCAGGTCCGAGACTTTGCTTCACACTTGCCTTAAGGGTCAGTGTCACTGTCTCTTATAAGTTTAGTGGTCCATAACAGGAAATGAAGCATCTCTCAATGCCAGACACTGGTGTTCAGTCAGTTCCGCGCCTCAGGACCACGCCTATTCAAAGCCAATTGCATCCCCACCAATCAGTGAGGCAATCAGAGCAAACGCAATGGCGCCAACCATCGCAACGACCGCCTGGTCGAGATATTCATTCCCCAGGGAAACTTCCACATCCGCAAATTCGAACAGGTAAACCCCTGAAATACCACCGAGAAATCCGGCGATAATCAACACGGCGAAGTCTCCGCCAACTGTAGCCATCACCAGCACAGTAGCTACAACGGCACAAACGGCTGATGTCACCAGCCATATGATTGATTTCATAAAGTCCACGGTTCTTCTCCTTTTTGATAAGAAGAGTACCCGGGAAAAATTAAGTCCCCCTCACTGGTAAAATTCCAGTGAGAGGGAATTGATTTACATATTCAGAGCGCGTCCGTAGGCGTCAAGCACACTTTCCTTCATCATTTCGGAAAGGGTCGGATGCGGGAACACAGTGTGCATCAGCTCTTCTTCGGTGGTCTCAAGACCCATCGCAACAACGAAGCCCTGAATGAGCTCGGTCACTTCTGCGCCAACCATATGCGCACCAAGCAGCTGACCGGTTTTCTTATCAAAGATCGTCTTGACCAGACCTTCAGGCTCACCAAGAGCAATCGCCTTACCGTTACCCATGAACGGGAAACGACCAACGCGCAGCTCGTAGCCAGCATCTTTCGCACGCTGCTCAGTCAGACCGACAGAAGCCACCTGCGGATTACAGTAGGTACAGCCCGGAATCTGCTCGCTCTTCATAGGGTGAACATCAAGGCCGGAGATCTTCTCAATGCAGATCACGCCTTCATGCTCAGCCTTGTGCGCCAGCATTGGAGGACCAGCAACGTCACCAATCGCATAAACGCCAGGAACGTTGGTGCGACTAAAGCCGTCAGTCACGATGCAGCCACGGTCTGTCTTGATGCCAAGCGCTTCAAGGCCAAGGTTCTCGATGTTACCAACAACGCCAACAGCGGAGATCAGCTTCTCAGCGGTGATTTCCTGTGTCTTGCCGTCTTTGGTCTCAACAGTCGCAGTCACCTGACCGCCACCCTTAACAACCTTGGAAACCTTCGCTTCCATCACAAACTTGATGCCCTGCTTCTCCATCTGCTTTTTCGCAATCGCGGAGATTTCAGGATCTTCAACCGGCATAATGGTCGACATCATTTCAACAACGGTCACGTCAACGCCCATTGTCTTGTAGAAAGATGCAAACTCGATACCGATCGCGCCGGAACCCATCACAACAATGGATTTAGGCATTTTTTCTGGAACCATCGCTTCGAAATAGGTCCAGATGTTTTCTTTGTCAGGCTCAAGACCCGGAATGACGCGCGGCTTCGCACCAGTTGCAACAATAACGTGCTTGGCGGAATAAGTGCCGTGGCCCTTCACACCCTTAGGTGTTGGGTGCTGTGGCTGCATAGCGTCTTTGGAGGAAGGCCCAACAGAGATCTCACCCGGCTTGGTGAGCTTAGCCTCACCCCAGATGATGTCGACCTTGTTCTTCTTCATCAGGAAGCCGATGCCGCCATTGAGCTGACCGGAAACACCACGGGAGCGCTTCACAACAGCAGAAGCGTCAAAGCTCACGCCTTCAGCAGAAAGACCGTAGTCTTTGCCGTGCTGCATGTAATGGTAGATCTCAGCAGAACGCAGCAGCGCTTTGGTTGGGATACAGCCCCAGTTCAGGCAGATACCGCCCATATGTTCACGCTCGACAATCGCGGTCTTGAAACCAAGCTGCGCGGAGCGGATTGCGGTTACATAGCCACCAGGACCAGAACCAATGATAATCACGTCGTAGGCGTTGCCACTCATCTCTTTAACCTCGCCAAATCGGCATCAAGGAGCTTGAGGCTCCACATAAAGGTGGGAGAACTTCGAAAAATTCTCCAAAACGTAGTCGGGCAGTTCTCCGCTGTCCTTAGCGATCAGCTTTCCTCTGCCATCACCCGCATCCAGACGGTCCAGCGTTCTTTGCGCACGGCCCAGATAGGCATCATTCATGTGTTCGGTGTGCGAGTAAGCCTCAAGTTTTGTCACCACCTTGTCCATGTCCCCCAAAAAGCTGAAGTGCCAGCTGGAAGACCTGATCAGTTGACGTCGCATAAGCCGGCTGTGCCGTGTAAGAGCTTTCCATTGCCACAAAGCAGCCTCGAGAACAGGAGAGAGGCTTTTGCTTTGATAAGCTCGCTCACGCCGCAAAGCCTGAGCACCTTTGAAAAACATCGCGCTGATCATTCGCGGGCACGAGGTAAAATCCGAGACATCGTCTTTGAAATTCAGTCTGTATCGGAAAATATCTGCGCCAAAGAATGTCAGGCTTTTACAGCTCCTGGGGTCATTTTTCGCTCTGAGCAGCGCTTCCGGCTTTGGAATTTCATCCACGTCGGAAACAAGGATCAGATCATTGACCGCAAGATCTTTAAGGCCGCGTTCTATGCAATCGCGTTGGTGGTACTCCCTCGACCAGGCGTTTTGCGGTGTCTCCGGCATGTCCTCGACAATGATATGTCGGATCTTGCTCAAAAACGGTGCAAACCGCGACTTGTTATCAGCAAAATAGAGAGGCTTTTCGTGTCCCGTAAAGGTCTTGGTGGCCTCTACAAGAATGAACTCATCCACCACATCGAAAAGTTCGCCCAAACGAATTTCCAGGGTATCGAGTTCGTTGAAAAACGTGAAGCCATCGACAACTTTGACCATATCATACGGTCTCCTTGCTCAAACGGTCTTCAGTTTACTCCACTCTATTTGCTCACACCTACCACTTGGATCTACCGGCAGAAAAGCAGGGGTTCCTGTTTCCTGCCGGTAAGTCCTGATTAAACCAGCATGGACATCGGGTTTTCGATGTAGCCTTTGAAGGCCTGCAGAAGTTCTGCACCCAGCGCACCATCCACCGCACGGTGGTCAGTGGAAAGGGTCACAGACATCACAGTCGCAGGAACGATCTCATCGCCCTTCACAACCGGACGCTTCTGACCAGCACCAACAGCAAGGATGGTTGCGTGCGGAGGATTGATCACCGCAGCAAATTCCTTGATGCCGAACATGCCAAGGTTGGAAACAGAGGTTGTTCCGCCCTGGAATTCGGTTGGAGCCAGCTTGCGCTCACGAGCACGCTTTGCCAGATCTTTCATCTCGATGGAGATCGTGGAGAGCGTTTTCTCTTCAGCGCGGCGAATGATCGGAGTGATCAGGCCACCATCAATGGAAACAGCAACACCAACGTCAGCATGCTTATGCATAACCATGCCGCTCTCAAGGTAAGATGCGTTGGCAGCCGGAATTGCTTTCAGTGCCAAGGCATGCGCCTTGATGATCATGTCGTTGACAGACAGCTTGTAAGCTGGCTTGCCGTCGCCGTCCTTCGGTGCAGAAGCATTGAGCTGCGCACGCAGAGCCAGCAAAGCATCCAGTTCACACTCCAGCGTCAGGTAGAAGTGAGGAACAGTCTGTTTGGACTCGGTCAGACGCTTTGCAATGATCTTACGCATGCCATCGTGAGGAACCAGCTCGTAGCTGTCTTCATCAAACAGCTTGAGGGTCTGTTCATCAGATGGACCAGACGCCAGCGCAGCTTTTGGAGCCTCAGCAGCCTTCGGTGCGTCCGCAGCTTTAGGCGCGGCCTCAGCCTTGCCAGTGCCAGCAGCAATCGCTGCATCAACGTCACGCTTCACAACGCGGCCATGCGGGCCAGAGCCGTTGATCTGCGCAATGTCCAGACCATTCTGCTTCGCCAGACGGCGCGCCAGAGGAGATGAGAACACACGTTCACCAAATGCAGCGACCGGAGCAGCAGGTGCAGGTGCCGCCGCTGCTGGAGCAGCAGGCGCTTCAGGCGTTGCCGGAGCCTGAGGAGCTGGCGCAGGAGCAGCTGCCGCCGGAGCAGCAGGAGCTGCGTCCATTGCAGAAGCGTCTTCGCCTTCTTCCAGAAGGATCGCGATCGGTGCATTCACCTTCACGCCCTCTGTGCCTTCAGCAACCACGATTTTACCGATGGTGCCTTCGTCGACAGCTTCCACTTCCATGGTCGCTTTGTCGGTCTCGATTTCTGCAATCACGTCGCCTGCAGAAACTGTGTCACCTTCTTTAACCAGCCATTTGGCCAGGTTGCCTTCTTCCATTGTCGGAGAAAGCGCAGGCATCAGAATGTTGATTGGCATACCACTTTTCTCCCAATTAGGCGGTGTAGGTCACAGCCTTAACAGCATCGATAACTTCCTTGGTGTTTGGCAGAGCCAGCTTCTCAAGGTTTGCTGCATATGGCATTGGAACATCTTTACCGGTTACACGTAGAACTGGCGCATCCAGCCAATCGAAAGCTTCACTCTGAACCCGATAAGCAATTTCAGAGGAAACGGAACAGATTGGGAAGGCTTCTTCTACAGTTACCAGACGGCCAGTTTTGCGAACGGATGCCAGAACGGTATCCATGTCCAGCGGACGAATGGTGCGCAGATCAATCAGCTCAACAGAAATGCCCTGCTTTGCCAGCTCATCAACAGCCTGCAGCGCGTAGGTCATACCGATGCTCCAGGAAACCATGGTCACATCAGTACCTTCGCGAACAATCTTCGCTTTGCCGATTGGCAGAACCAGATCTTCAACATCCGGCACGTCGAAGTGCTGACCGTAAAGGATCTCGTTTTCAAGAAACACAACCGGGTTCGGATCGCGGATAGCCGCTTTCAAAAGACCCTTCGCATCAGCTGCGGTGTAAGGCTGAACAACCTTAAGGCCTGGAATGGAAGCATACCATGCTGCAAAGTCCTGAGAGTGCTGCGCACCCACACGAGCTGCAGCGCCGTTTGCACCGCGGAACACCATTGGTGCACCCATCTGACCGCCAGACATGTAAAGCGTCTTACCGGCAGAGTTGATGATGTGGTCAATCGCCTGCATTGCGAAGTTGAAGGTCATGAACTCAACAATTGGGTTCAAACCTGCCATCGCAGCGCCAACAGCAAGGCCGGTAAAACCATGCTCGGTGATTGGAGTGTCGATCACGCGCTTTTCGCCGAACTCGTCCAGAAGACCCTGGGAGATCTTATAGGCGCCCTGATACTGAGCAACTTCTTCGCCCATCAGGAACACGTTTTCATTGCGGCGCATTTCTTCTGCCATCGCGTCGCGCAGAGCTTCACGAACGGTCATGCTCACCATTTTGGTGCCCGCAGGAATTTCCGGATCAGCAGGTGCAACGCTTACAACTGGTGAAGCACCGGTTCCCGGTGCAGCAGGAGCCGCTGGTGCAGCAGGCGCAACTGGTGCTTCAGCAGCCACAGGTGCAGCCGGCGCAACAGGAGCAGCGCCCAGGTTGTCAGCAGCAGATGCGTCTTCGCCTTCTTCCAGCAGAACTGCAATCGGCGCGTTCACTTTTACTTCTTCGGTGCCTTCAGCAACAAGGATCTTGCCAAGTACGCCCTCGTCTACCGCTTCCACTTCCATGGTTGCTTTGTCGGTCTCGATTTCAGCAATCACGTCACCTGCAGTAACAGTGTCGCCTTCTTTCTTAAGCCACTTAGCAAGTTTGCCTTCTTCCATGGTCGGAGAAAGCGCAGGCATTAAAATTTCAACAGCCATAATGTATTATCCCGACCTTAGAGCACGATATCTGTGTAGAGCTCAGATGGATCCGGCTCAGGATCGTTCTGTGCATACTCAGCAGAAGCAGCAACAACTGCGCGCACTTCTTTATCGATAGCCTTCAGATCTTCCTCACTTGCCCATTCTTTTTCAAGAAGGCGAGCACGAACCTGTTCAATCGGGTCATGCTCAGAGCGCATCTTCTGGACTTCATCTTTACTGCGGTATTTTGCAGGGTCAGACATGGAGTGACCACGGTAGCGGTAGGTGATCATCTCAAGGATGTAAGGACCATTGCCTTCACGGCACCATTCCATCGCATAGTCGGTCGCAGCTTTCACCGCGCGCACGTCCATACCATCAACCTGAACACCCGGAATGCCGAAGGAAGCACCGCGTTGGCTAAGATCTGTCGTGGAAGAAGCACGTTCAATGGAGGTCCCCATGCCGTACTTGTTGTTCTCAATGACGTAGATCACTGGCAGGTTCCAAAGCTTCGCCATGTTGAAGCTCTCGTAAACCTGACCCTGGTTGGCAGCACCATCGCCGAAGAACGCCATGGAAACTTTACCGTTCTCTTTATAGCGGTTGGCAAACGCAAGACCGGTACCAAGTGAGACCTGAGCACCCACAATGCCGTGTCCGCCATAGAACTCCTGTTCTTTGGAGAACATATGCATGGAACCGCCCTTACCTTTGGACAGACCACCGCTGCGACCAGTCAGTTCGGCCATCACGCCGTTCGGGTCCATGCCACAAGCGAGCATGTGAGCATGGTCACGGTAAGAAGTGATCATCTGATCACCTTTTTCCTTGGCCATCTCCATTCCAACGACAACAGCTTCCTGGCCGATGTAAAGGTGACAGAAGCCACCGATCAGACCCATACCGTAAAGCTGACCCGCCTTTTCTTCGAAGCGACGGATAAAAAGCATTTCGCGATAAGCGTTTAGCTCTTCATCTTTGGAGAATTCTACTAGTGCAGGTACGTTTTTCATCGCACCGCGGGCTTTGGTAGCACTTTTAGCGCGACCGCCTGAAGACTTGGATTGAGTTCCAGCCATGAGCCTCGTCTCTTTGTGACGTGAATTGGTGAAAGCACACTATCGCCCACAGCGCAGAATGCCAATATGAGCAGAAACACTTGAGGATTTATCTAAGATACTGACTCTACTGATATTTTTAAGTTAACTTAAATTAAGTTAACTCATTCAAATCAACCTAATTTAAGTTAATACACGCTGATGTTTCAGTTACGCATGATCGCAACTTCATTCACGTGCGCCAGATTTAGGGAAGCGCGAGCCCGCTCATCCACCATGTCTGGATCAAGGCTCTCCGGGTCAAGCAACATGACACGGCGTTGTAATTGCAGGCGTTCTTCCCGCAACTCATCAAGCTCAAGTTCAAGAGCAAGAATCTCATGCTCAATCTGTGGTCTGCCCACAAGACCCAGCTTACCGTTGAGCGCATGAAATGCAAAGTAGCACAGCGCACCAATGGCAATTCCTGGCACAAGGAAATTCTTTAGATAGGAGTGTTTCCGCTGACGTGTGGTAGCTAGCACTGATTGACCTACTCATTACAAAAATGGTCACATGCCCGCACTATTTCACAGGGCCCTTAACCAAGAGTTTCCGAAAACCCGGAAATCTTCTTAATTCGCAAAAACCTTTCATGTAATCGCTAAAAAACGCAAATGAACGCACATAGCAACGCAAGGCTGGGGTTTGTGTAGAACCCCAGCAAATGAGCCAATCAGGAAGGAAAATCAGGCGTTTTCCGCCAGCCGTGACAGTTTAATCAACACAGCAGCGGTTCCCTTCAACCGATCATCCGCAGACGGCCAGTCACGGGTCAGCACCACCTTCTGATCCGGGCGGATCTTGGCGAGGATAGTTTGTTCCGCGATGTAGGATACCAGCCCCGCCGGATTGTTGAACTCGCCATTACGGAAAGCAATCACGATGCCCTTCGGCCCAGCGTCAATCTTTTCAACGTTCGCTTTGCGGCACAGCCCCTTGATGTAGACAATCTTCAGAAGGTGTTGAACTTCCTCAGGAAGTGGCCCGAAGCGATCAATCATCTCGGCCCCAAAGCCATCGATATCTTCAAGCTCCATGAGGTCCGCCAGACGACGATAAAGCTCAAGCCGCAACTGAAGGTCCGGTACATACGTATCGGGGATAAGAACAGGCGTACCGATGGCAATTTGTGGAGACCACTTGTCCTCCTGGAAGTCCTCACCGCCAGATTTCAGCTGCGCAACCGCCTCCTCCAGCATCTGCTGGTAAAGCTCAAAGCCAACCTCTTTAATATGCCCGGACTGCTCTTCCCCAAGCAGATTACCCGCTCCGCGAATATCCAGATCATGTGATGCAAGCTGGAAGCCAGCGCCCAAATTCTCAAGGCTTTGCAAGACCTTAAGGCGGCGTTCAGCAGTAGGTGTCAGCGTCTTGTTGGCCGGAACAGTAAACAAAGCATAAGCCCGCGTCTTCGACCGCCCAACACGCCCACGGATCTGATAGAGCTGCGCCAGACCAAACATGTCTGAGCGGTGCACAATCAAAGTGTTCGCGTTTGGTATGTCCAATCCGGACTCCACAATTGTGGTCGCCAACAGCACATCAAACTTGCCCTCATAGAAGGCGTTCATGATGTCATCCAGCTCCCCGGCAGGCATCTGTCCATGCGCAGAAACCACTTTAACTTCAGGCACATTCTCTTCCAGGAACGCCCTCACCTCGGCAAGATCAGACACGCGCGGACACACATAAAAGCTCTGCCCCCCGCGATAGTGCTCGCGCAGCAAGCTCTCGCGGATAACCATCGGGTCGAACGGGGATATAAACGAGCGTACAGCCAAACGGTCCACCGGAGGTGTCGCAATGAGGGAAAGCTCCCGAACGCCCGTCAGTGCCAATTGTAGGGTACGAGGAATCGGGGTCGCAGAGAGGGTTAGAACGTGAACATCACTTTTCAGCTCTTTCAACCGTTCTTTATGCTTCACACCAAAATGCTGTTCCTCATCGATAATGAGAAGACCCAGATCCCTGAAACCAATAGCTTTTCCCAGAAGTGCATGCGTCCCGATGACGACATCGACAGAGCCTTCTTTCAGCCCCTTCTTGGTCTCAGACAGCTCCTTACCGGGGACAAGTCGCGAAGCTTGGCGCACTTCAATCGGTAATCCATTAAAACGATCCGCAAAGGTCCGGTAATGCTGACGGGCCAACAACGTGGTCGGAACAACAATCGCCACCTGCCGCCCAGACATAGCCGCCAAAAACGCAGCCCTTAGAGCAACTTCCGTCTTACCAAAGCCTACATCACCACAGATAAGCCGGTCCATCGGACGCCCTGACGCCATGTCATCAAACACAGATTCAATAGCACTCATCTGGTCATCGGTCTCATCATAGACAAACCGCGCAGAAAACTCGTCATAAGCCCCTTCAGGAGCCGTAATCGCTGGAGCTGTCCGTAACGCACGTTCTGCCGCAATCTTAATCAAGCCATCGGCAATCTCAAGAATGCGCTTCTTCATCTTGGCTTTACGGGCCTGCCATGCCCCGCCGCCAAGCTTATCTAACTGAACTTCCTGATCTTCTGAGCCGTAGCGCGTCAGTAGCTCAATGTTCTCAACAGGAAGGTAAAGCTTGTCCGATCCCGCATATTGCAGCTCAAGACAGTCATGCGGTGCCCCAACAGCCTCAATGGTTTTCAGCCCGATAAACCGGCCAATACCATGCTCCACATGCACCACAAGATCACCGGGGGCCAGAGCAGAGGCCTCAGTAAGAAAATTCGCGCCTTTGGACTTGCGCCGACGCTGACGCACCAGACGGTCACCGAGGATATCCTGCTCCCCAATGAAGGCCAGATCATCAATCTCAAAGCCATGTTCCAGCCCAAGAAGGATCAATGCTGTCAGCCCAGCGGGGACCTTACCCAGCTCAGCAGAATTACCCGCATATCCGGTACGGTCCAATCCATGATCGCTCAGAACCTGGGTTAACCGTTCCCGAGAACCCTCACTCCAACAAGAAAGAACCGCCCTCTTCCCATCCTTGGCAAGAGCTGACACATGCTTGGATAGCGCGTCAAAAATGTTTACATCACCCGCAGCACGTTCAGCCGCAAAGTTACGTCCCTGACGCCCCCCCATATCAATCGCAGTCTTGCCCGTGCCCGGAGGCATAGCAAACGGGGATAATTGAGCAGAAGCCCTGTCAGCCACAAATGAGCTGAACTGGGTGTCCTGAAGATAAATGGCAACTGGCGGAATAGGCTTATACGGCACACCAGAGGAAAGCGCTTTGTTGTTGAGCCCGTCCTGACGCGCACCAAAATGCTCTTCAATCTGCTCAAGGCGTTCCTTGATCATGTCCTCAGCACTGGCATCCAGCACAACTGGCGTTTCACCAATATAATCAAACAGAGTAGACAGGTTATCATGGAACAGAGGCAACCAATGCTCCATCCCCGCATAACGCCGCCCCTCACTGATGGACTGGTAGAGAACATCCTCAGGCCCAGCGGCCCCAAAAGCAGTCACATAGTTACGGCGGAACCGCGAAATCGTTTCAGGATCAAGAATGATCTCGCTCATAGGAACAAGCGTCAGACCCTTCTTCTGAGCCAGCGTTCTCTGACTATCCGTATCAAAGGAACGAATGGACTCCAGCGTATCCCCGAAAAAGTCCAGACGCACAGGCTCTTTGGTTGCCGGAGAAAACAGGTCAATAATGCCGCCGCGCACCGCATATTCCCCGGTTTCACGCACAGTTGGCGTGCGGGCAAAGCCGTTGACTTCCAGCCACTTAACGATCTTGTCGGGATTGATGCGGTTGCCCGGCATGAACGAGAGAATATGATTGGCCGTCCACTCACGAACAGGCATCCGCTGTAAAGCCGCGTTCACTGTTGTGATCAGAACAAACTTCTTTTTCTTCGGCAGTCCCTTTGCCAACCGAAGCAACGTCAGCAATCTGCGCGCAACAATCGCTCCATGAGGCGAAACACGGTCATACGGCAAGCAATCCCATGCAGGCAGCTGAAGCACTTCCACATCAGGCGCAAAGAACCCCAGAGCCTCTGTCAGCGCCGCCATACGGGTTGCATCCCGCGCAACATAAGTCAGCGCAAGGCCGCCCTCCTCAACTTCAGCAAGCACCTTTGAAAGCACGTAGGCTTCAGCTCCATCAGGAACGGAAGCAAGCGTGATGTTTTCACTTTTTTTGAGCAAACTTTCAAACACGGGAGGGGCAACCTTATTATTTCAAATCGTCGGCGGGCAATAACAGACATCTGACCTACAGCCAATCAGATACAACAGCGCAATCAGCTTCCAGCCTTGTCCTTGTAGTAATCGAGTATCTTGCGAAACAGATCTGTGTTCGCTTCATCGGGGACTGGCTTCGTGCCAATAAACCATGAGAAGAGATCCTGATCATGATGCTGCAGGAACACTTCAAGCTCATCCAGCTCTTCATCACTCATCTGAACAATATGCTTTTCAACATAGCCGCCAAGCATGATGTCCATTTCCTTCATGCCACGGTGATGACAGCGGAAAATGATACGTTTACGGCGGTTATCCAGCCCGGTGTTCTCGTTTTGATCTTCGCTCTGCGCACTCTGATCCATCGTCGTTTCCTTAGAAGGTCGCTGATCCTTGTCACTATCTGCAAATAGATAGGGCCAAAATGTTTCGCCTGTATACAACCCTTATTTTCATCTGTCAGTGTTTTCTTAAGGGCGTTGCACAAATCACAGGAACATGGCACAGATCAGATCTGCTGTTCACGTTCTGGTCTATATGGTATGCGCCCTACTCGCCTTGATCCTCTTTTCGCTTCGGTCACCAAACTTCCGGGTATCGGCCCCAAGATTGCGAAGACCATAACAAATCTGCTTGTCGGCAGCCCGGACCGCGACGCCCGCATTTCCGATCTGCTCTTCCATGTTCCGGTAAATGTTATCGACCGACGCTTGCGCCCAGGTGTCTCCGGCTCCCCTGAGGGGGAAATCGTGACACTTGTGCTCCACATAGACCAGCACCGCGCACCACCACGCGGCAGCCGCGCTCCCTATAAGGTTCTCGCGCATGATGAGACCGGGGCCATTGAGCTGGTATTCTTCCACGCACGTGGAGATTTCTTGCATCGCACGCTGCCCGAGGGTGAGAAGCGCATCGTCTCTGGCAAGGTCGAATGGTTTAACGACCGTGCCCAAATGGTGCACCCAGATCACATGGTCTCTGAGGAAGAAGCTGAAAATCTGCCACTCGTAGAGCCTGTTTACCCGATGACAGCGGGCCTTGCTTCCAAAACGCTCCAACGTGCAATGGGCACCGCTCTTGAGTTTCTCCCGCAAATGCCTGAGTGGCAAAACCAGCCCTTCATAGAACAACGCGATTTCCCGCCGTTTGATGTTGCCTTACGCTCCATACACAAGCCGGAAGATGCCAGAGATCTGGCACCAGAAGGCAAAGCCCGCGAACGCCTCGCTTACGATGAGTTTCTGGCAAACCAGCTAGCCCTTGCTCTCGTACGCAACTCTCTGCGCCACATGGGCGGCAAAGCCCGCAAAGGGGACGGTACATTACGCCGAAAGATCCTTGCAGCCCTCCCGTTCGAACTCACAGGCGGTCAGGAAGAAGCGCTGAAAGAGATCTTCGATGATCTGGAAGAGCCAACCCGTATGCTGCGCCTGCTTCAGGGCGATGTTGGGTCTGGCAAAACGGTCGTCGGCCTCCTGGCAATGGCAGCCGTTATTGAGACAGGCGCTCAAGCCGCTATGATGGCTCCAACGGACATTCTGGCCCGCCAACACTACGCCTCCATGAAACCTCTGTGCGATGCAGCAGGCATCCGCACCGCTGTTTTATCAGGTAAAGACACAGCCAAAACTAAACGCGAGATTGGCGAAGCGTTGGAAGCAGGTGAAATCGACTTAATTGTCGGCACTCATGCGCTCTTCCAATCAACGGTCAATTTCAAAGACCTTGGCATCACGATCGTAGACGAGCAACACCGCTTTGGTGTCCACCAACGACTGGCTCTGTCCTCCAAAGGCGCCCACGTGGATGTGCTTGTGATGACAGCAACACCAATCCCACGCACGCTGGTCCTCTCTTATTTCGGCGATATGGACGTCTCCCGCCTGACCGACAAGCCAAAAGGCCGTCAGGAAATCAAAACAGTCTCCATATCCCTGGATCGCATCGGTGAAGTTGTTGACCGCCTGAAAGCGATGATTGCACAGGGGCAGAAGATTTATTGGGTCTGCCCTCTGGTGGAAGAGTCTGAAAAGATCGATCTCGCCGCTGCCGAAGAGCGCTTCAACGACCTGCAGAACGCACTCGGCCCGGTTGTCGCTCTTGTACATGGACGTCAGAAGGCCGATGAAAAACAAGCCGCCATGGATGCCTTCAAAAATGGTGACGCGCGCGTACTTGTGGCAACCACTGTGATCGAAGTTGGCGTTGACGTCCCGGACGCAACCATCATCGTGATTGAACACGCCGAACGCTTCGGCCTTGCACAGCTGCACCAGCTCAGAGGACGCGTTGGCCGTGGAAGTCTAGCCTCTTCATGCCTGCTCCTCTTCAAAGCCCCTCTTAATGAGACGGCAGCGTCCCGCCTCAACATCCTGCGCCAAACCAATGACGGCTTTCTTATTGCAGAGGAAGATCTGCGCCTACGCGGCGAAGGTGAGCTCCTGGGCACTCGTCAGTCCGGTACACCGGGCTTCCGGCTCGCCTCCATTGAAGACCATGCGGATTTGATGGAGATCGCTCGTGATGATGCAAAGCTTATTCTGGCAACAGATCCTGAGCTTGAATCAAAAAGAGGCGACGCCTTGCGCCACCTCCTGTATCTCTTCGCCAGAGACGAAGCTATCAAACTGCTTAGAGCGGGCTAATCTATTCAGCTGCGACGGTCTCGGGACCATCACCGCCTTTGCCAGCTTTCTTACGTTGATGTGCCTCAACAGCCTTTTTATCCTCGCCCTCTAAAAGCTTCGGGTACTCTGGGCTGACAAGACCAGCTGAAATCACCAGCTTTGCGGCATCTTCAACGCTCATAGAAAGCTCGATGATGTCATCGCGCGGCACAAACAGCAAAAAGCCTGAAGTCGGGTTCGGGGTAGTCGGCAAGAAGACAGAAACCGTATCCGCTTGTTCTTCCAGATGCGCGGCAACTTCACCCTTGGTGTCCGTGGCTAGAAACACAATCGCCCACAAACCTTTGCGCGGATACTCCACCAGCCCTGCTTTGGTAAAGTTACGCCCGCTATCATTTAAAACAGTCTCAAAAATCTGTTTCAACGCGGAATATAGGTTACGCACCAACGGCATGCGACCAAGAATGGACTCGCCAACGCTGATAAGCGAACGCCCTGCAATGTTAGCTGTCAGGAAGCCGATCACTGTGATTGCGAGCAGCGCCGCAAACAAACCAAAACCTGGAACTTCCACCGGCAGATAATTATCTGGATTGTATATGGATGGCAGGAAGGGCTTCACCCAACCATCAATCAATTGGATCAAGGACCAACTCAGGTAAAGCGTAATGCCAACCGGGCCTGTAATCACAAGGCCAGTAAAGAAATAGTTCCGCAGCCGCGTCATAAACCCAACGCGCTTCGGCTTTTTATCCCCGTCAGATCCCATCGGCCAAACTTTCATAATTCGGGAACCTTCCGCTTTATATCAGCGACAAGGCGCAGGTATATCCGTGCTTCTTTACGAACTAGTGTATTTTGTCGGTTTTGCAAGTTCCTCTTGAAAAAGAATTCATGCATCTCATCTAAGAGGGTGGATATGTTAGCCATGGTCGCCGGTTGATGCGCCAATAGCCAAACTCCCACTATTGTCAGCACTCACCAACACGGCGTATAAGGCATATCATGCTTGCCGGAAGTGGAGCTCTCTGTGAAGAAGCTATTCTATATGACGCTTGGATTAGCCCTTGTGGCCACAGGGATTGTTGGCATCTTTTTGCCATTGCTGCCGACAACGATTTTCTTCATCCTTGCAGCAGGTTGCTTTGCAAAGTCCAACCCGCGCCTGGAAAACTGGATCCTGACACATCCAAAGATCGGACCAAGTGTCATCCAGTGGCAGGAACATAAAGTCATTCCCAAAAGAGCAAAGTTTTTTGCCTTCACAGGCCTTATCTTTGGCTACCTGATGTTCCTGAAAATGTCTCACCCAACAATCCTGCTCGCCGTAGCAGTCGCCCTCATGATGTGCGCCATAGCCGCCTACATAGCCAGCCGCCCCTCCAAACCCCTGGCCACTTGAAAGCCTCGACCTCAGCCTCGTAGAAGAGGTTCTGAAACCACATCTCCTAAACCCAAAAACACGGAACAATAAATCCCGCGCTTTTGTAGGAACGTTTATGGCGCAATAGACCATAACTACACCTTCAGGTATCTCCATAATAAGTTGATGCTGGCTGTCGGGAGAATATGCTGAGTACCTTAGCTGGCAATCACTCACAGACCATTGTTGTCGACTTGAGTATCCCACTTGATCAGCCCAGCGGCTAGCGACCATTGAACAAGGGACTTCTCAAGTGTGACATTTCACATGGAGAGTATACCTACCATTAATCTCGCTTTTCCCCCTGATAATGCAAACAAAATCGTGTTGCGTGGTACTCAGTCTGCTAACTCCATCTCCCTCGTGATCTGATGAGGTGCTGCGGCGGCTGGTTGAGTGCCTAAAACAGTCACGCGTTCGCCAAAGCGCGAGTATGGGTAGTAATCCCAGACTGCACGATGCTGCGTGCAGCGATTATCCCAAAATACCAATGTGCCCGGTTCCCACCGTATACGGCAATTCAATGCCTGCTCGCGTTCAACGAGTTGAAAGAGCATGCTCAAAATGGCATCACTCTCATCCTCGGATAAACTTGGGATATGCGTTGTAAAACCTGAGTTTACAAAAAGCATTGGCTTGCCTGTCTCAGGGTGCTTCGCAACTATTGGGTGCTCAGTTTTAGGTAGCCCTTCTGGTGGCGTAAAGCCCTTCCAAGGCACGGCTCCATCGTGAACTGCGGTGAGCCCAAGTAAGAACTCTTTCATCACAGGCGACAGCATCTCATAAGCCAGATGCATGTTCGCGAACAAGGTATCCCCACCGCATCCAAGCTCGGGTGTCTCATGCATGTACAACATCGAGCTATGCGAAGGGGCAGGATCAGCTGTGCCATCTGTATGCCAAACCTCTCCTGCTACAAATCGAGATTTCTTACCGGCACGGATTAAGACAATCTCTGGATCATCACCATCAATATCACTCAGTGGAAGAGCACGCAGTGTACCAAACTGCCGAGCAAATTCCTTCTGTTGGTCTTTGGTGAGTTTTTGATTGCGGAACACCAGGACGTGGTTTTCAAGAAAGGCACGGTGGATCTCAGCAAACTGCTCTTTGCTTACGCCTTCAGATAAATTTACTCCACAAACTTCAGCGCCAATGACCGGTGTAAGGCGGTCCAGCTGAATATGCCGGTAGGTTTCTCGAGGCGCTGCCGCAATACTTTCAATAGCTGTCAGAGCATGTTCGTGCATGAAGTTCTCTCCCTGGAAAATAGTTAAGCAATAGTTTGGAGGTCTCTAACGAGGCGTAGCAAAGCTTCACAGTAACGCCTCTCCAATTCACCAAATGCATGAGCACACGCAAAGGCATAGGCCGAAGCTTTAAACAGGCTGAGGAGAGCAGTCGTATCTGCCCCCTGCAGCGAGCCATCAGTAAACAGTTTGGCGTTTATGTTGGAATGAACTTGCGCATTTGCCCGAGCAAACGCCCTTGTGTTGGCTTCGCTGTTTAAAGTGCCATAATAATCAGCATAAGCTTCCGCAGAGCCAAACTCGCTCTCGATCATATCTTTATTGCCCGCGGCAAACTCAAGCGCACTGGAGTGTGAAACGCGGTAGGTTTTCTCCGCAACGAACGCAAGGCGAAACAGGACTAAGTAAGCATCTTCTAACGCGTCGAGCCAATGCTCTAAAACTGGCATATCCCCTATCGCTGCTTTGCCATGCAAATCTTTGAGGCATTCCAGCTCACGGGTGCTCTCCCCACGCATCTGTGCTGCTTCAACTCCAAGCACCAGGACTGTTCGCCCCATGTACGCATGGAGTCTCTGAACCGTACCATCGGTCAACAAAGACACGATACAACTCGCCAGATCAGCCTCAATGTGTATTTGCTCCAAATCACGCACCAACATGAGCTGATATCCTCTGACTGGAAAACGCATTCAAAATAGCCTGACCAAATGCAGTATTCCCGTGAATTGGGTCATTTTCCTGCGAGAAGTCTTCGTTCTGTAATTTATCGAAACCCGTAGTACCATCGCGAACGTCCAGAACCGGAAGGCCCAAGCGTTCTGCTTCTGCAATCATCACGTTTTGCGTTGCCTGGAAAACACTTGGCTCTGAAGTCTCAGGTACTTTCTGGGGAGGAAGAACGGCAATCACCTCAACTCCCATTTTGAGAACGGTGCGGTAGAAATCCAAAGCGCCCTGTACCATGGCACAGATAAGGCCATGAAACAGAGGGCCTTCCAGAAAGGCTGATGGCAGCGTTCCGTCAACCTCCCTGTATATCTCCCAGTTTTCAGTGGTTGCGTAAAAATGCAGCGCAAAGCCGAAAGTGCAGAGCAGTGGAACCTTTACATTCTGCAGCGAATTTGCATCGAGTTCCTCCAGAAAAGACCGATACATTTCATTGGCATAGCCACTTCGAAAAACTGGATCTTCGTTATTCCAGTCAACAAAAGGAGCTGTGAACTCGCGCCCTGCCCCGATAGGACCACCAACGAACGGGATCCCAGCTTCTTTGGCCGCACGCCCAATTGCGCCAGCGTGGGAGTCTCCTAACAACAAGAACTGAATGTCATTTGTAATAGTCGAGTAGTTCTTCTTCACAGATGATATCCTCAGTTGGCAGGAGTGATTGCGTGCTGACGTCTGAATGGCCTTGCTGCATCTGATCAGCAGAAGAAATGCCATTAAAGAAATGACCCATTACAAATCGGACGCCAGTTGGTGTGATCGTGCGCTTGTTGGGGTTGTAAAACACTCCATTCATGGGAGGAGAAGCAACCAGTTCGTAAGAGGGAAAGTACTCGACGTTCTTATTGGAGGCTTCCAACTGCCCTGCCACAGCTCTCAGAACAGACTTGGTATAGGTGGAGGCTGTTAGCACATGATGCGTCGTGAATGTCGCCGTGACCGGAACCGGTGAAACGGTAAACACCAGACGCAGGTTGGGATTGTGTCTTCCTATAAGATCGATACATTTTTGAAAATCAGAGAGTATTTCTGCAAAGGCAAAATTATGCGCTTTATGCAATCTTTCATCAAATCGGCCTTTCACTGTGCCAGGGCACATGGGATAGACAACATCTGTTGCCGTATTGAGCCAGGCCTCTGTCAAACCCATAGTGAACACGAACAGATCAGCAGAGCTTACTGCTTTGCGAATAGCTGCAAGGGTGTCTTCACGTGATGCCCACATGGCTTGAGGGCTTTCAAAGCCATCTGGGGAAATATTGGGCCGGAATGGATCGAAGTACCGTTCTCCATTATTCCAAGTCTCTTTAGACTGGGGGACTTCATCAAAAGCCCATTGGAGCCATTGCAACAACAAACGTGCAGTATAGATGTTTCCTGTTCTGAATGAGAAAACGCCATAGTTGTGATCAAGGGCTTCCCGAGCGCTTAAACCGTCAGGTGCTTGCTCTGCATTGTACCAGTTCATCCCTCGCCGCTGCAGTTCTTTGCCCATGTTCTGAGAGAAACAAGACCCGGCAGTTATTATAGCCGCATCTTTCTGTATCTGAAACTTCGGGGTCCAGACCTGCGAGATCGAGAAATAGTCTCGCTCTGCGACCGATGGGCGCCAGAATTTGTTGGCAGCCAGCGAACTGTACGGGTTCATTTCACACCACTCCTCACATGAGATGGGTCAGCGGTTCAGCTGGCCTGCTCCGCAATTTCTTCTCTTTGTCTGGTTGCACTGAGCAGCCGGAAACCCAGGTAAGCAACCGGTACGCACATTATCGCAGATGTGAGGAACAATGGCCCTCCGCCGATGTGTTCAATCACCATTGCTGCAGCAAATGGCACCGCAGCAGCGCCCGCATTGGAAAGCATATAAAGGCCCATATAGCTGTTCCTGAGACGCACAGGAGCGGTGCGATCCACCACTGTGGCAAACAAAGGCATGGCGATAATTTCCGCCAATGTCGCAAGTGCTATCGCAACAAGCCACAGCTCCCTTATTTCAGAGCGATTGGAAGCAATCACCAGCAGACCAAGCATCAGGAAAAAGAAAGCAGCCAGAATGGCCTTGTGTTCTTCAAGCTCAACCAGCCACTTCATCAAGAACAGATGGACGATCAAAACGACGCTCGTGTTGGTAACGTTGATCGAGGCAATAATCCCATTGATGTCAGGCGTTTCGAGAGACATCAGGAAAAATGTGAGGGGCTCATCTATTTGTGCGTACAGGATGACCAGGAAGAAATTTGAGATAAACAGTGTCAGAAAAAGACGATCCACTACGGCTGTTTTTAACAGTGTCGAAACCGGCATTTCCTCCCTGTCTGAGACAATAACGCTTGGCGCGACACTTTTCATTATGCAGAGCACGAGAACAGCGTACGCCACCGCACCTGCCAGAAAAGCGAAGTTTGAGTTTTGGTTTGCAAACCATAGCCCGCACAAAGGCCCTAACGCACCTGCTATATTGACCAGATAGTAACGTATGTGAAACAGCAGTGGTCGGTCTTCATCCTTCGTTGCGCAATCCCCCAATGCAGATCGTAAAAGCGGCTCGAGTGCACCATTGGCAACGGACATGCCCACGATGACCACAAAATAGATCTGCTCGTCCCTGCCAAACGCCAGAACGCAATAGAGCCCTAAGATGCTTAAAGCACTGATCAGCATGATCGCGCGACGATTCAACTTGTCCGCTATAATCCCACTTACAGGCGAAGCAATAAGCGCAGCAAACGCCGACAGCGAAAAAACCACCCCAAGTTCGGCAATAGAGGTTCCGAAGTTTCGTGCCATGAGTACCGCGAAGAAAGGCCAGATCATGAACGATGCAAAGCGTGCGCAAAAGGTGCCAACCAGGATAGTTTTTGCTGGTCTCGGAAGTACCCAGAACTGACGCAGAAATGATTGCCGGTGACTTGGTACGGGCATGAACATAAAACCTGCTCGTTAATGAAGACGTTCGGCGCGGAAATTGCGCAGCGAATTAGTTGTAATAGAAAACTTCACAATTATTACTCGACCAGCCCCCTAGCTTGTCGATCATAACAATAATGAGATGCTCTCCCTCAAATATGAGTGGTTCATTTGTTTCCCCAGCACGCTAACAAGATGCCTTCAGATTCGAATTATAACTTGACTTTGTGATATATTAGAAAGAAAGTTTGAGCAATTAAAAATTTAATACCCGAGGCCTCAATGAATAAAATTCACCTTTACTTCCCTGAATCCGATCTAAACGGACGTGTGGACTGAGAGTAAGTACAAATAACTCTCAGTAATATAAATTTTTATTCAATTACACAATCAATGATAGTTGTTTCATGGAAGAAACCAATCCTCGCAACCAGGTTACGATGAACCCAGGTGACCTAGGCAATGTCGTGTCGCACATAGAACAAGTTGCGACGAAAAATGCTTCAAATCCAGCCTTAGTGGGGGATGGAAAGACTATCAGTTACCGCGAAATGCTTGCCGCAACAGCCCAACTTGCAAGCGTTCTGCAATCCAACGCGGTTGGGCCCGAAGTTACTGTTGCAGTGTGTATGCCTCGCACTCCAGAAGCCATAATAGCGTTGCTTGCCATTCATAAAGCTGGAGGAGTTTATGTCCCGCTGGACAATACTCTCCCACGCAAACGGCTTGAGTTCATGCTTAAGGACAGCAAGGCCAGTGTCGTTGTGTGCACTGACGAAACAGCGTCTCTTGTGAAGGAGTTATCTGCCGAGATACCGAACTCATTGCAGATCATTAATTATTCTAAGCTGGATCCAACTCCCTTCACTAGCAGCACAAGCCAATCGGTTAAACCAGATCAGCTTGCTTACATCATCTACACTTCAGGCTCTACGGGACAGCCCAAGGGTGTCATGGTTGAGCATCGTGGTCTGCTAAATCTAGCCTTGGAGCAAGCGCGCTGTTTTGGTTTGGATGAGAGCTCTCGCGTCCTTCAGTTCGCATCTTTAGGTTTTGATGCTTCAATATCTGAAATTCTGGTGAGTTTGTGCTGCGGAGCTCAGCTTCATTTTGCACCCGACGGCACGCTGTTAGCCGGAGATGCATTGAAGCACATTATTAAAGACAGAAGTATTTCTCATCTAACAGTGCCTCCCTCTCTTGCCAGTCGCATGGACCCGTTGGATTATTCGAGCCTAAAGACAGTGGTGGTCGCGGGTGAGGCAATGCCGTGGTCACTCGTGGAACGCTGGTCCGGGCACGTTAACCTGATAAATGCATATGGTCCGACTGAAAACACTGTATGCGCCACACTTTTCAAGACCAACGGTGAGACTGGTAGTTCGGATACAGTTCCGATAGGCAAGCCGATCTCAAACGTTGATGTCCATGTTCTCGATGATGATCTGAAACAAGTGAAAGATGGTGGGGTCGGCACCCTGTGGTTGGGCGGTATCGGGTTAGCCCGTGGATACAAGAACCAGCCAGATCTTACTGCGAAAGTATTCCGTTCCGTCCCCGGCATTGCAACTGGTCGGCTCTATAACACAGGAGACCGCGCGCGACGACTTGCAGATGGAACGTTGGAGTTCCTCGGTCGTCTGGATGAGCAGGTCAAGGTGCGTGGCTATCGTGTTGAATTGCAGGAAGTTGAGAAGTGTTTTTCTAAGCTTGAATGCATAGAGCACGCTCATGTTACCGCGACAACAGCCTACTCAAAGAACCCGGAAATCCTCGCTTATTTCACTTCGCGAGATGGTGCTCTTGTCCCTGGCGTAGACGAGTTTAAAACGAACCTCTCCGCCTTCTTGCCAAACTATATGGTACCGAGCGCGTTTATTCACCTCGATGAGTTCCCTCTAAATGTAAATGGCAAGATAGATCGAAAAGCGCTTCCAGCTCCTGACAGATATGCCCGCGGCGCGCAGTCAAATGAGCTTCCGAGCACAGAAACGCAACAGATCCTCGCTGGTTTTTGGAAAGATCTGCTCCACGTCGAAACGGTCTTTTGTAATGACACACTTCAAACTCTGGGAGGCTCTTCCCTTGATGCTGTTCAGTTTCTCACGCGGTGCCGTGAACGGTTTGGTCCAGTCCTCTCACTAGAAGATGTATTTACCGGAAAGAAACTCAGCGAACTCGCGGCAAAAATCCAAACTTCAGAAGAACCAGACAGATCCGAGAGGTCTTTGACTGATTATGATCTGGAAAGAACCACCTTCCCCGTTTCTCATCAACAAAACGGAGTGTGGTTACTGGAAAAACTAACGCCGGGCTCTCTTGCATACAACGCTCAATGCCTGATCCGGATGCAGGGCAAAGTAGATGCGTCCGCGTTGCAGTCAGCATTGGACCTGATTGTCGAGCGTCATGAGATTTTTCGCACCACGTTTCACGAGGATGCTTCTGGTACGACCTGTCAGAAAGTTCATCAACCTGTGCCTGCCCGATTGGATCTGGTGGACCTGAACACCTCAATGGATAGCCCAGAGCTCTGGAAGGCTGTTGATCGCGAGGTCTCAAAACCCTTTGACGCCAGCTGCTTGCCATTGGCTCGCTGGGTATTGTTCAAGCTTGATGATAGCTCCTCCGCTCTCTTGCACATTGAACATCACCTTGTTCATGACGGTTGGAGCGCGAATATCTTTCTTTCAGAGTTTCTGGAGGCTTATGAGTCTTTCGCAGATGGAGCACTGCCCAATCTCGCTCCTGTCCCTGCCCAGTACCGGCATTACGTGGGATGGCAGCAGAGTGAAGATGCAGAAAAAACCTATGAAAAACAGCTGATCTATTGGAAAGAACAGCTCTCAGGCGCCAACTTTACTCTCGCTCTCCCAACAGATGCCTCACGCCCTGAAACGATGTCGTTCAAAGGCAAACAGTCCCGTTTGGAACTAACAGGGCCGCTGCTTCAAAAACTGGAAGCTTACTGCAAGGCCAGTGGTCACACAGATTATACTGTGCTGCTCGGTGTCTTCCATCTTCTACTCTCCCGCTACACAGGTCAAAAAGATCTACTCACAGGCAGCGCCGTCGCAAACCGGAAAACCAGCTTTTCAGAACATATGCTGGGCATGTTTGTGAACAGTGTCGTTATTCGCTCTGATCTGACTAACAACCCAAGTTTTTCGGAGTATCTGAACCGACTGCGAAGCACACTCTCCAGCGCTTATGACAATGAAGAAGTGCCGTTTGAACGAGTTGTCCGAGCGCTGCAGCCTGAACGGGACCTTTCCAGAAACCCCATTTTCCAAGTTGGTTTTAGTTACCACAACTCAAAGGTACCAGAGCTTGCGCGAGATGATCTGAACGTCTCGCTGTACGAAGCCTACAGCAACAACTCTGCCAAATTTGATATTGAGGTGGTCATTCTACCCCGTTCCTCTGACAACTCTGATATCCCGGCGCTGACTCTTTTGTGGAACTATGCGACAGACCTCTTTCAACCTCAAACCATAGAACGCATGCAGGAAAATTTCTTCGCATTGCTGGAGCAGTGTTTATCTGAGCCGAGCCTGTCAGTTGCCAGTTTCAGCGCAGTTTGCGAAGAAGAACGAAATCATCTGCTCTCGCTCAGCGCGCCTACCCAACCGACCAAGACCAGAGCACCAAGTCCGGTCGTTCATAGACTGGAACAGCTCGCAAAATCCCAGCCTCAGCACACCGCGATCCTTCAGGATGAAACATCCCTTTCCTACGGTGAATTAGAAAAGCAAGCGTCATGCTTGGCCATGAAGCTACGTGTTCATGGTGTAGGTAAGGAGAAGCTGGTCGGCGTTTGTATGGAACGAAACGCCGATTTGATCGTGGCACTGCTGGCAATCTGGAAAGCTGGTGGAGCATATCTTCCAATCGATCCCGCACTGCCAGAAGCGCGGAAGGCCTTTATTCTCCAGGACAGTGCGCCAGATTTGATCTTATGCTGCCGTGCAACGCACCAATCTCTTGCAAGTTTGCCGGACAATCAAAATCTCTATGTTTTTGAAGATCTTGCAGAAACCACAGACCACTCAGTGCCGATGGGTCCTACGCTGGAGCCTGTCTGCGGTGAGGATCTTGCCTATGTCATCTACACTTCAGGATCTACCGGGCAACCCAAAGGCGTTCAAATTGAACATCGGCACATTGCCCGATTGATTGACACCTGCCAGCCACTGTTCAACTTCACATCTTCTGATGTCTGGTCCTTCTTCCATTCCTACGCATTTGACTTTTCGATTTGGGAGATATGGGGAGCTCTTTCTACGGGCGGCTCTGTTGCAATTGTGCCAGAGGATGTGCGCCGTGATCCCGCTCAGTTCTACGCTTTGTGCTGTAACCAAGGGGTAACAATTCTCAGTCAAACACCTTCCGCCTTTCGTGCTTTCATGGTGGCACAGGCCGAAGCCAACACGCCACATGCATTGCGCTCAGTGGTGTTTGGTGGTGAAGCCCTTTCAACACCGATGCTCAAAAGCTGGTTTGATAACCCTGGCAATGCGGGCTGTCAGATGGTGAACATGTACGGGATCACAGAAACCACCGTACATGTTTCCTACAAAGAGCTCACAGCTGAGAACATTCATCACTATTCAGAAAGCAGTCCCATTGGTCGCCAGTTGGATGATCTGAGCCTTCATGTATTGGATGATAACCTCATGCCTGTGCCCTTCGGTGCAGCCGGAGAGTTATATGTCGGTGGAGCTGGCGTTGCACGAGGCTACCTTAACCGTCCTGCCTTAAACGCGGAGCGGTTCATTGAGAATCCGTTTCTACCCGGTGATCGCCTGTATAGAACAGGGGATCTGGCTAGGTATGCAACTGACGGCACCTTGTTGTATCTGGGCCGCAACGACAGTCAGGTGAAAGTGCGCGGATACCGCATCGAACTGGGCGAAGTCGAAGCCGCTCTCGCCACCCACGATGAGCTTCAGCACGTTG
Organism: Pseudovibrio sp. Ad46; assembly: GCF_001623065.1. Lineage (NCBI taxonomy): Bacteria > Pseudomonadati > Pseudomonadota > Alphaproteobacteria > Hyphomicrobiales > Stappiaceae > Pseudovibrio > Pseudovibrio sp. Ad46. The sequence goes on from NZ_LMCG01000068.1 coordinate 239,562, forward strand.
TAGTCACCTGCAGAAATGAAGCCACAAGCGATGCCCTGCTGGTCGCCTACTATGTGCCCGTGGCACAAAGAACAGGCTTGGACACCAACACGCTCCATTCTTTTGCAGCTAATCTTCTGCCAAGCTACATGGTGCCCTCAGTATTCGTGGAGTTAGAGGCGCTACCGCTGACCCAGAACGGTAAACTGGACCACAAAGCGCTTGAAAGATACAACGTTACACAGACCAAAAGCAACACCTTGGTAGGTCCAGAGGGGGACCGCGAAACGCTGTTAGCTCAGGTTTGGGCGGATATTCTGAAGGTCAAACAGGTTGGCCGCTTTGACAACTTTTTCGAGCTTGGTGGTCACTCACTCTTAGCTGCAAGAGTGCAGGCCTCTCTGCATGCAAAAGGCTTCCATCTGGCAGCGGTGGATTTGCTACGCAGGCCAGTGCTCAAGGATCTTGCGCAACACATTCAATCCAGTGCCCAACAGAGTTCAACTGCTGGAGAAACCGACACCAACCAAAGCCCAATGTCTATCTCCGGCCTTTCGCAAATGCAGATCAAGCATGTTGCAGGCTCGGTGTCCGGTGGCATCCAAAATGTAAAAGACATTTACCCTCTGACACCATTACAGGAAGGTATTTACTTCCATCATCGGCTTTCAGAACAAGGGGATCCTTATCTGCTCTGGAGCCTGATGGCATTTGAGACCGCTGAAGCATTGCAGAGCTATCTTGCGGCCCTCCAAAAGGTCATGGATCGCCACGACATTTTGCGCACAGTGTTTGTGTCCGAAGGGCTGGAAAAGCCACTTCAGGTTGTTCTCAAGACTGTTGAGCTGAAAACCTGCGAGTTGGAGACTGATAGCCTTGAAGGGACTGGAGATGCAGTTGCAAAGCTTCAGGCCTTGTTTGATCCACGAGTAACAAAAGTTGATCTTCGCGAACCCTCCCTTCTTCGCGTTCATTATTGCTATGATGCTGACAAAAAACGCTGGTTAGCTCTTAAACTATTCCACCACATTATCGACGACAACACATCACTCAAGCAGCTGAATGCTGAGGTCAAAGCATTCATGATGGGGCAAGGTGAGATGTTGCCTTCCCCTGTTCAGTTTGGAGAATATGTTGCGTTCCAACAGGGGCAGAGCCGCAAGGAGGACACACACAACTTCTTTCGTGACCTGTTCACTGGGTTTGAAAGCGCCACTGAACCCTTTGGCCTTACAGGTGAACATGTTCATGGTGCGGATCTGGATACTGATAGCACCAGTACCAACAGCACGCTCACTGCAGACATCAGAGAACTTGCCAGCCGATTAGGGGTGAGTACAGCTTCAGTGTTTCATTTCGTCTGGGCTCTGGTCATGGCAAGGTGTTCTGGGCAGGATGATATTTGCTTTGCCACAGTTCTCCTTGGTCGATTGCAGGGGCTCGAAAATGCTGAGCGGATACTGGGGCCCTTCATCAACACCCTCCCCTTGCGCATCCAGCTTGCTGACCGGGATTGGGTGAGCGCCCTTCGTGCTGTCCACCAGACACTTGTCGATCTGATGCACCACGAGTTCTCCTCGCTAACCGATGCGATTGAAGCCAGTGGAGTGGACCGTGCTACACCACTCATCACTTCGTTGATCAACTTTCGCCATGCCGAGCTTCTGTCAGATGGGTCTCAAGGCACCTCTCACCGCGATTTACCAGGCGCCAGGTACCTCGCCGGCCATTATGGCACCAGTTACCCGTTCAACCTGACAATTGACGACTTCGGGGGGACATTCAAAGTCCAGACACAGGCCCCACATGGCTGCAATGCATCTGCGCTTTTGAGGATGATGCAGGAGGGCCTGCAACACCTCACAAAAATCTATCCAGAAGCTGAAACGACGCCAACACATCAACTTGTTGGTTTAGATCGGGATCTGGAGACCAAGCTCCTTGAATTTGCAGAAGGAGCAGAGTTTTCAGAGAGTTCAAACACACTCCATGGCGGCTTTGAAGTCGCTGCTGCGGCACGCGGTGATAAGGTTGCCTTGATCACTGATGAACTCCAACTCACTTATGCTCAGGTGAACAGCAGGGCCAACAAGCTTGCCAGATACCTGGTTTCCAAAGGCGTTGGATATCAAGACCGTGTTGCGGTGTGCATGCAGAAATCCGCTGATGCCGTCATCGCGCTCATCGCCATCCTGAAAACCGGCGCAGCCTATGTCCCAATTGATGCAAGCTATCCCTTTGAGCGCATCACTTATCTGATTGAAGACAGCGCTCCGGCTCTGGTTCTGTGTGATGATGTCACCCTACCTCAAATGACAGAGATGTGTGTTTCTGAGAAGCTGATCAATCTGGATCAGCCTGATCCATGCTGGCAGGCGCTTGGCGAAGACAACTTGAACGCATCGGTTTCCCGCGAAGACACAGCTTATGTAATCTACACCTCTGGCACCACGGGCAAACCTAAGGGCGTGATGGTACCGCACAAAGGTCCGGTTAATCTCGTTGCATGGTTCCAGCAGCAAGGACAAATCACGCAGCAAGACAGAGTTCTCCTGTCCACCTCTCTCACCTTTGACATCTCAGTGGTTGAGATATTCGCCAGCCTTACCTGTGGTGCAAGCCTAATTGTGGCGGATCGCTCCCGCTTACTGGAAGGCAAGTATCTGGTTGAACTCATAGGTGAGTATCAGGTCACAGTCTGCCAGTTCGTCCCTTCTTTGTTGGGCTTCTTCCTGTCGTGTGAAGGGGCTGACACTTGCTCGAGCTTGCGGTCTGTGCTGTGCGGTGGTGAGGCCTTTTCTTCCTATCTGGCAAAGCGCTGTTTCGAAGTATTGGGGCCTGTACGTCTGCAGAACCTTTATGGACCTACTGAGGCAAGCATATATTGCACAGCGCAAGAGGTTGAACATCACGCAGATTATCCGCCAGTTGTTCCTATAGGCCGCCCCATCGCAGGCATGACTATGTATGTTCTGGATCAACATCTGGCACTTGCCGCTCCCGGAGTGGCGGGGGATCTTTATGTTGCTGGCCCAGGTGTTGCAACCGGATACCTGAACCGCCCAGAACTCACAGCAGAACGTTTTATTGATATCCCGTTCAAAGCTGGAGAGCGCCTTTATAAAACTGGTGATGTTGGGCGCTATCTGAAAGATGGCACTATTGAGTATTTGGGGCGAGATGACTTCCAGATCAAAGTGCGTGGCTATCGGATTGAGCCCGGCGAGATCGAACAGGCCTTGTGTCAGAGTGAAGGCGTGTCCAATGCTGTCGTTGTGGCCCATCAGGATCAGGCCAAAGACGCGCAACTGGTAGCCTATGTATGCCCTGATAAAGGCGCTGGCCAACTAGAACCTGCTGTATTGCGTACCATCCTTGCCAGCCAATTGCCGGAGTATATGGTGCCGGGGCTCTATGTGCAGCTGGATACCTTGCCTTTGACGTCTAACGGCAAAATAGACCGTAGCCAGCTTCCGAAGCCCGATAGCGGCAGTGTTCAGCCGATCACCAGCTACGTGCCCCCTGAAACCCCAATGGAAGAGGAGCTTGCACGTATCTGGGCCGAGGTGCTGCAGCTGGAGCGTGTCGGCATACGCGACAACTTCTTCGACATTGGCGGACATTCTCTTCGTGCCACACGCATTATTGCCCGAATGCATGATGTGTTGGGAATGGAAGTGCCGCTGCGCATCTTTTTCGAGCGCACCACCATTGAGCAGACACTCGATTACATTTTTGAAGAGCTGGAAGCAGCCGAAGAATATTCCTGACGCAGAAGCAGATTGTCAGCGTCATTGGGAGGAATCATGCAGGACGAATTAAACAAGCGCAAACGTCGCTCTCTCACACCAGAGCAGCTTTTGAAGATGCGTCAACGCAGCGCGCTCAAGGCAGCTCCGCGTGATCAAGACCCCCTGCCTCTGTCTTTTGCGCAAGAGAGGCTCTGGTTCCTCTCTCGCATGGAAGGCATCAATTCAGCCTATCATCTGGCCCTTGGCTTGCGCCTTCGTGGTGAGTTAAACGTGACATACCTGCAAAGCGCGCTAGACCAGCTGATGGACCGTCATGAAGGCCTGCGTACAGTCATTACAGATGATAACGGGAAGCTGTCTCAAAGCTTCTCACCCCGTACCTGTGGCTTTCCCCTTCGCTTGCTCAAAATTGAGGTCGATAGCGACCCAGAAACAGAGATCTGCCGTTTGGCAGAAGAGGAGAGCACACGGTCGTTCGATCTGCTGCAAGGACCGTTGGCTCGCTGTTGTCTTATCCGGATCAACGAGACGCATCACGTGTTGCTGCTGGCATTGCATCACATCATTTCCGATGGGTGGTCCAACGGCCTCCTCCTCAAAGAGTTAGGTGAAAACTACTCTCATCTGGTAGAGGCAGGAACACCAATCGAGCGGGAAACGCCCGATCTTACATACGCCGATTATGCCGTATGGCAGAAACAGCCGGAGCAGCTCAAAAAATTTGATGAGCAGAAGACTTATTGGAAAGAAACGCTTGCCGGTGCAACCGAGCGTTTGCTGTTGCCAACGGACCGGCGGCGACCTGCTCAGCAAAATTTTGCGGGTGAACTTCTGCCGTTGGAGTTAGGCCCTGAGTTGAGTGAAAAGTTGCGCCAATTGGCGCGCAGCACGGGCTCCACCCCTTACTTGGTGCTCATGAGCGCTTACGCAATTGTGCTTTCCCGTTTGTCTGGACAAGACGATCTGGTCATTGGCACCCCATCTGCCAACCGTGTCCGCAAAGAGCTGGAAGAGATGGTGGGCCTGTTCGTGAACACACAGGCTTTGCGCTTTGATTTGAGCGAAAATCCCACTGTAAGCCAGCTGCTCACCCAGATGCGAGGCATGTTCCTCGACAGTCAGGATAATCAGTCTCTCCCTTTCGAGCAGGTGGTGGAAGCGCTCAGTCCTCAACGGTCCTTATCCTACACACCACTTTTCCAGGTCATGTTCGCATGGCAAAACACAGAGGGTGGAACAGCCCATTTCGCTGGGTTGGAATTGGAGACTGTACAGCTGCCTCGCACCGCCTCCCAGTTCGATATTACACTTGAGCTGGTGGACAATGGCTCAAACATCTCCGGCGGCCTGGAATACGCGACAGCTCTGTTTGACCGCCAAACCATAGTTCGGCTTGCAGGTTATGTGTTACAGGCAGTGAAAGCCATTTGCGCAGACCCGGAACAGGCTGTCGCCGAACTGCCCCTTATGGATGCAGCCACACATACAGCAACATTAGAAGCTTCCCGTCTTGCATCTATGGATGTACCGGCAGCAAGCGCCATCCATCTGCCGTTTGAGGAGGCCGCTGCGGCCCACGGCGATCGGGTTGCATTGATCAGCAATGAGATCGAACTCACTTATTCTCAACTGAACGGTCAGGCCAACAAGCTCGCCAGATACCTGCGTTCTAACGGCGTTGCAAGTCAGGACCGGATTGCGGTGTGCATGCGTAAATCCGCAGACGCAGTTATCGCCTTGCTTGCTGTCCTGAAAACTGGCGCTGCCTACATTCCAATTGATGCGGACTATCCCCCTGAGCGGATCAACACGCTTGTACAAGATTGCCAACCCAAAACCATTCTGGCTGATACGCGTGGTCAGGAGCAGTTGGATCAACTCACCAAGCTGTCTGCCCAGACTATTAATATTGAGAGGAGAAGAGATGAATGGACTTCTCAGGATGACCGCGATTTAGATGTTCAAGTCACGCCTGACCAACTGGCCTATATCATCTACACGTCCGGATCGACAGGACAACCCAAAGGCGTCATGGTCGATCATCGTGCGATCTGGACTATCAGGGACGCATGGAGCAGCCTTTACGACTTCAAAGAACCACCATGTGTTTTGCAGATGGCGAGTCTTTCGTTTGATGTTTTCACCGCAGACCTTGTCCGCGCCCTCACTTTTGGAGGCAGGCTTGTCCTGGTGGATCAGGACGAGCTGGTAGACAGTACCGCCCTTCTCACCAAGATTGAGCACCATCAGATAACATTCGGTGATTTTGTTCCAGCAGTTTTGGACAATCTCACAGCACACGTGCAGACGATTGGAAAACAGTCAACCAGCCTCAAAACTGTCGTGTGCGGTTCAGACCGTTGGTCCTCCAAAGGTGCTTGCGAAGCACGAAAGGCCTTCGGGCCTACAGCGCACATTATTCATGCTTACGGCTTGACCGAAACCGCCATTGATTGCCTCGCACTCAGCTTATCAGAGGAGTTTTCTCCGAACACTACTCTGAGCCTCGGCACTGCGCTCAAAAATTATCAGGTCTTGCTTTTGGACACTTCCAGCAAACCTGTTCCCGAAGGGGTTGTTGGCGAAATCTGTATTGCCGGATCAGGTTTGGCACGTGGCTATTGGAACGCACCCGAACTCACGAAGCAAAAGTTTACCGATGTATCAATTGGTGATGGCCTGAAGATCTTCAAAACAGGAGATTTAGGCCGTCAGCTACGTGATGGGACACTCGAGTTTTTAGGGCGGAATGACCGGCAGGCAAAACTCCGCGGTTTTCGCGTCGAGCTTGGTGAGGTTGAAACTGCTCTTGAAGCAGATGAACGCGTCACATCAGCCATTTGTGTTGTAAGGCCTCACACCAGCGGCGAACAGCTTCTCGCCTATGTCGTCCTTGCGGATGATGAGGGGCCTGAAGTTCCTCAGGCACTGAAAGCAAGCTTGAGGCATAAACTCCCACACTTCATGGTTCCTGCCGGGATCACCGTCATCGACAAGGTACCACTCACTCCCAATGGCAAAGTCGATCTGAAAGCCCTCCCGGACTTTGATCTATCCACGCTCTCACAAACAGAGTTTGAGCCTCTACGAGCAGGCAGAGAAACGGAACTAAGCCAGATCTGGTGCGATGTACTCGGTGTCGCCAGTATTGGGCGCAACGATAACTTTTTTGCTCTGGGCGGCCATTCTCTGCTTGCAGTACGGTTAGCTCAACGTATCCGTGAAGCAACTGCCGTCGAAGTCCCGGCAACAATTGTTTTCACTGCCCCAACGCTGGCCTCTCTTGCTGAGGCAATAGACAGCCAGACACGCACGACAAAAAGACAGATTGAGCCCGCAGATAGAACACAGAACTTGCCGCTTTCCTCCTCTCAGCAACGCTTATGGTATCTGGCAGAAATGGAGGGCCAGAGCGAAGCCTACCACATGCCATTGGTTCTGGAACTGAAGGGTAAGTTGGACGCCCCAGCGCTGTCTCAAGCAGTTGAGAAAATCGTTGCACGGCACGAGGCTTTGCGCACGTGTTTCAGCCAAAAGAACGGGACCGCCTATCAGGACATTCAGCCAGCAAATGTTTGGCGGATGGGGGCGATTACGCAAGTACCTGCGAATGAGACGTTACAGGATCATGCCGCCCGTTTGATCTCTGTCCCCTTTGACTTGGAGGCGGGTCCGCTGTTTCGTGCGGATCTTTTGCACTGTGACGAGAACCATCATGTGCTGGTGATTGTTATGCACCACAGCATTTCAGATGCCTGGTCCATGGGTATCTTCAGCAGGGAACTGAGTGTGCTTTATTCTGCTCTGTCCCAACATCAGGATACCAAGCTCCCCGATTTGCAAATCCAATATGCAGACTTCGCGCAGTGGCAGAGCAATGAGTTGAAGAATGGCTCATGGGACCAGCAAAAGCACTATTGGAAGTCCAGGCTCAAAGATGCACCTGTACTGCTGGAGCTGCCAACAGATCATCCAAGACCAAAGCGTCAATCCTTCAAAGGCACCGCAATCCCGTTGAGTCTGGAGCCATCCTTAACTCAGAAGGTGAAGGAGCTTGCTGCATCCAATCGGAACACGTTGTTTACCAGTCTTCTTGGGATGTGGGTGCTGACTCTGGCCAAGCTTTCAGGTCAGAAAGATGTCGTTGTTGGCAGTCCGGTCGCCAACAGAGATCATTCACAACTCGACAACATGATTGGTTTCTTCGCCAACACACTGGCCTTGCGGGTGGAGGCCAATGAAAGCCTTACCTTGAAAGAGTACCTGTCTCAGGTGCAGACCACTGTTTTAGAAGCCCAACAAAATCAGGACCTTCCCTTCGAACAGGTGATTGAGCATATCAACCCGCCGCGAAGTCTTGCGCATTCCCCCTTGTTTCAGGTGATGTTTGCCTGGGAGGGAGAGAACAACGACCGGTTCGAGCTTCCCGGCCTTTCTGTTGATGTTCTTCCTCACCACCATGGCGGTGCCAAGTTTGATCTGCTGTTGTCGCTTCAGGAAAGAGACGGCCAGCTGAAAGGCGCGATCGAGTTTGCAAGCGACCTGTTTGAGCCAGAGACCGTCACTCGCATTGCAAAGTACTTCGAGCATGTTCTCACCCAAATGGTGGAGGACATGGGTACGGAGGTCCGCTCAATAAGTCTGTTGAGCGAAAAGGAACAGATGCTGGCGCTGCACGCATGGCAACAGCCCTCTGTGCCCTACCCTGAGTTTGAATGCATCAGCAGGCGCATTGAAGAACACGCTGCGCGCGCGCCAACAGCCACAGCTCTGATCTTTGGACAAGCGAAACTTAGTTACGACGAGTTGAGCACACGCGCTAATCGGTTTGCCAATGCACTTGTGCAGGAAGGCATTCGTACACGGGCAAACATCGCGCTTTGTATGGACCGGTCACCCGAAATGATCATCGCACTGCTGGGTATCTTCAAGGCAGGAGCTGTTGTCGTGCCGCTGGATCCAGCTTATCCCGAGGCCCGCCATCAGGCCATCTTGCAGGATGTTAAGCCGGATCTCGTCATAACCACAGAAGCGTTAAAGCCCAAACTGCCAATCGAATTTGCAAGTTCAACAGTCACTCTTGCGGAGCTTGCACAAAAGGGCCAACATATTTCGGCGGAGAATGTGGGGTTTACCCCTGCCCCTCTTGACGCGGCCTATGTCCTTTACACCTCCGGGTCTACAGGCAAACCAAAAGGCGTGGTGCAGACCCACCGCACCCTGCGCAATCTGGTCAACTGGCAACTTAAACAGGTTCCGGCAGAAAGAGCCCCCTCGCGCATTCTCCAATTTGCCTCCCTCAACTTTGATGTGGCCTTTCAGGAGATTTTCTGCACGTTGTGTCAGGGCGCAAGCCTTGTGTTGCTGAGTGATGACCAGCGCAAAGACATCGGCAACCTCGCAGGCTTCATCAAGTCCAACAGCGTTGAACGCGCCCACTTGCCCTTTGCAGTACTGCAACAGATGGCAGGACTTTTTGAGGCAGAACAGCTGCCGGATGGCCCTGCTTGTGAAGTGATCACCGCTGGCGAGGCACTGCTGGTCAATGACAGCCTGCGGCAACTCCTTAAAGCACTGGGAGGGCGCTATTTTTACAACCAATACGGCCCCACTGAAACCCATGTGGTGACCCAGCACGTTCTGGATTGTGCGCGCATGGAGGATTGGCCAGCCTCCCCGCCCATCGGCAAGCCCATGGAGAACACCAGTGTGTTTCTTCTGGATGAGAGCATGCGTCCGGTGCCTCCCGGAACAATTGGAGAGCTGTATGTGTGCGGAGACAATCTGGCTTTGGGTTACTTTGGTCAGGAAGAACTAACCGCAGAACGATTTGTTACGCACTCGTTTGCCTCTCAAGGCGCGCAACGCTTTTATCGTACCGGTGATTTGGCGGCCTACCTGCCAGATGGCAGCCTTGCCTTCCATGGCCGTGCAGATGATCAGGTGAAATTCCGTGGGTTCCGGATTGAGCCGATGGAGATCACGAACTGCATCTTACAGATGGATGGCATTCTGGAAGCCGCCGTGATTTTGGACAAGCAAGCAGACCCTGAGCATGCCCGGCTCGTCTGTTACTTCGTCGGCACAAGACCCGCTGACACATTGCGGGCAGAGCTGAAAGCTCACTTGCCGGACTACATGATCCCAACGGACTGGATGCCTCTGGAGGAGTTGCCCATCACCCGGAACGGCAAGCTGGATCGAAGAGCTTTGCCATCTGCTGTCCGTACAGGGAGTACAGACTATAAAGCGCCACTGCCCGGGCTTGAAGCAGATATTGCTCAGATTTGGCAGGTGGTTCTCAAGGTGGAACAGGTTGGCCGTACCGACAACTTCTTTGATCTTGGCGGGCATTCTTTGCTGGCGACCCGCCTGATCCATGCAATAAACAAAGAGCTGTCACTCGGCCTGTCCCTCAGTGATCTTATTGAAAACCCGACACTTGTTGATCTGGCTGCCTCGGCCAATACCAACACCGGCAAGGCAGAACACTCAGCGCTGCAAATCCATGCAGATGAAGCAAACCGGTATGAACCATTTCCACTCACGGACATCCAGCAGGCTTACTGGGTTGGCAGGGATGACAGTTTAGGGCTGGGCGGCGTCAGCGCTCATGCTTATGAGGAAATTGAGATCCCTCACCTTGATCTTGAGAGATTCAACGCTGCTTTGAACAGGCTGATCCTTCGACACGATATGCTGCGAGCTGTTTTTGCCAGCGATGGAACCCAGCGCATATTGGAGGATGTTCCTGAATACATCATTCAAACTGACGATGCCCGTGGTCGTAGTGAACGTGTCGTGGAGCGCATCATCTCAAGAAACCGGGATGCCATGTCGCATCAGGTTCTGGATGCGGGAACATGGCCGCTTTTCGAGTTCCGGGCCGTGCAGCTTGAGAATGAGATAACCCGGCTACACATTTCCATGGATGCGTTAATCGTGGATGCAGCCAGCAGCCAGATTTTCTCACGCGAACTGGCTGCCTTCTATGAGGACCCGCAGGCAGAACTTCCGAGGATTGAAATCACGTTCCGCGACTATGTGGTGCAGGAACTGGCGATGCGGGATGACTCCCGCTATGCGATTTCTCTGAAGTACTGGCAAGACCGCTTGTCGGCTCTCGCTGCAGCACCGGAACTGCCACTTGCAAAACAGCCAGAGAACATCAGCAATCCCCGGTTCACACGCAGACAACTTGTTTTGGAAGAGGCCAAATGGTCAACGATCAAAGCAAAGGCACGAAAGTATGGTGTCACCCCCTCCGGCTGTCTGCTGACAGCCTTTGCGCAGGTGCTGGCTAAATGGAGCCAGTCGTCCCGGTTCACGCTCAGCTTACCTGTGTTCAATCGCCAACCGCTCCACCCCCATATCAACCGCCTTATCGGCGACTTCACGTCTATTGTTTTGCTGGAAGTTGGCTCGGACCCAGCAATGAGCTTTTCTGACAATGCAAAAGCAGTCCAGCGCCAACTCTGGAAGGATATGGATCATAGCGAAGTCAGTGGTGTGCGGGTTCTGCGGGAACTCACGCGCCTGCGTGGTGAGCAGCAAACGGGAATGCCCATCGTCTTCAACAGCACCCTTGTGGAGATGATCCCGGATCAGGAGGAAATTACGCTTTCCTCCGCATTGGACGCTCAAAATGTACATACCATCACCCAAACACCGCAGGTGTGGCTCGATCACACCATCATGGAGATTGATGGCGAGCTACATTTCAACTGGGACAGCATAGACGAGCTGTTTCCAGAGGGCATGATGCAGGACATGTTTGATGCCTATTGTGCTCTGCTTGAAGAGTTGGTCACCTCTGATCACTGGCAACAGCAAGTCCCCCAGCACTTTCCTGTCTGGAACGCTGAGCGCGCGCTGTCACAACATTGGCCATTGATATATGAGCTGTTTGAAGAACAAGCGGTCAAAACACCAACTGCTCCTGCCGTGATCTGCGGCGATCTGGTTCTATCTTACAAACAAATCCGCCAGCGTGCCCGTAATCTTGCCACTCTCCTTCAACAGAAGGGTCTGGCAAAAGGTGATCTGGTTGCCATTCAGATGCGGACCGGTTGGGAACAGAGTGTTGCCACCCTCGCCATCCTATATGCAGGGGGCGCATATCTTCCAATCGACCCGGATCTGCCAGCCAATCGCATTGAAGGTATTTTGCAACGGACCAGGTCCAGGCTCGTATGCGTTAAGACAAGCCAGAGTGACAAGCGCAAGGGACTTCCTGCGTTTGCTCAAACGGTTGATGTGGGTAGTGAACTGAATGCTTTAAGCGATGAGAAGCTGCAGGTAATTGATACACAGCCAGATGACCTTGCATATGTGATCTTCACTTCCGGTTCCACCGGGGAACCCAAGGGGGTCATGATCGATCATCGCGGAGCAGTTAACACGCTCCTTGATATCAACCACCGTCTAAACGTGCAGCCAGAAGATCGTGTGTTTGCCATCTCTGCATTGGGCTTTGATCTCTCAGTCTATGATATTTTTGGATTGCTGGCGGCAGGTGGTTCCTTAGTATTGCCCAATGAGGGTGAGGCAAAAGACCCTGCCCATTGGCTGGAGTGCCTCATTCGTCACAAGGTCACGATCTGGAATTCTGCACCAGCTTTGCTTGGTGTGCTGACAGATTATGCTCAAAGCGACTACAAAGTTCTCGGCTCGCATTTGCGTCAAGTGATGTTGTCTGGTGACTGGATTCCACTTTCACTGCCCAAGCGGGTGCGTGCGCTCGCCCCGAACGCACGTGTCTTGTCTTTGGGTGGAGCAACTGAAGCCTCCATTTGGTCCATCTGTTTCTCTGTTCAGGATATCGCGCCACATTGGAAGAGCATCCCCTACGGCAAAGCGCTCGACAACCAGCAATTTTATGTTCTGGATGAAGCGCTGACCCCTCGCCCTTGCTGGGTCACTGGTGAACTGTACATCGGTGGCATTGGACTTGCGAAAGGTTATTGGCGGGACGAAGAGCAAACCAACCATCGTTTCATCACCCACCCCAAAACCGGCGAACGCTTGTACCGTACCGGCGATTTGGGGCGCTATATGCCAGATGGAAACATAGAGTTTCTTGGGCGCGTGGATACTCAGGTCAAGGTGCAAGGTTTCCGCATCGAGCTTGGTGAGATCGAAACGGTGCTCAATGCCCATAAAGACGTAAAAGCCTCAGTCTTTAAGATGTTTGGCGAGGCACAAGGCGATAAGCAACTCGTTGGCTATGTGGTTCCGGAAGAGCGCGGTGTCGAGATTGACGCCCTTCTGGATCATTTACGCGCCCACCTGCCCCACTACATGGTTCCCTCTGCTCTCCTTGAGATTGAGCACCTCCCGATTTCTGCAAACGGTAAAATTGACCGGAAGCAACTGCCGGAACCGCGCAGTGAGATACAAGCTGAGCATAGCTTCGAACCGCAAGGGGAACAGGAAGAGAAAATCCACGAGATTATCTCTCAGATCTTGAAACTGGATCACGTCACACCCGAGGATAATTTACTGCAGCTGGGAGCGACCTCTATCGATATCACGCGCATTTCAAACGCGTTGTCGAGCACACTCTCGTTCCGCCCACCACTTGCAAAGTTTATGGGCAGCCCAAGCCTTGCAACGCTCCTTGCCATGTATCGGGAGCAGTTTGGTCAGGTGGCGGAAGAAGCGCAACCTGCTGCAACAAATTCCGCAATTGCCACTCTTGAGGACCCGCTGCAACGACAGTCTTTCAAAGACCAAAATGTTGGGTTGCGCAAGTTTGATCAGCAACATGGCGTGCATCAGTTGGAACACTCCAGCTCTCTTGAGTTCGACGAATTTGACGCCTACCGGTCGGTACGTCAGTTCATTTTGGATCCTGTCCCCAAAACCCGATTAGAAGCCCTCCTCTCTGCATTACGGCGTAATCAGAACCAAGAGGCACCAAAGCACTTGTTTGCAAGCGCCGGGGGGCTCTATCCGGTGCAAACCTACCTTTACATCAAACCCGGTCGTGTGTTGGGCCTGGAAGGTGGGGCCTATTATTACGATCCTGAAAAACACGCTCTGATTTCGACGGCAGATGGCAAGGCACTGCCCCCGGATGCCTATGATTATTTCGTGAACCGGCCAGTTTTTGAAGAGGCTGCCTTCGCGCTTTTCTTCATCGCCGAGCGGCAGGCAATCGAGCCCCTTTATGGCGAGATGAGCGAGCAGTTCTGGTTGATCGAAACAGGCGCAATGGCACAGCTGTTGACCATGCGTGCCCATGAAGCGAGATTAGGGCTGTGCGGCATCGGCTCCATAGATGAGACGGTTTTGACAGAGCTGTTCCGGTTGGGGCCTACGCATAAGCTCATCTATTCCATGATCGGCGGCGCACCCACCAGTGAGCAAAACCGGCAACACACCATAGAGACCTTCGGGACTGCGCTTGCCTCCTCAATGGAAGAAGATGAAATGGAGGAGTTTGAAATATGAAAGCTCAACAACTGCTTGATTATTTTGCCCAACACAATGTGAGCCTCCAGACTGATGGAGAAAAGCTTCGTTTCACAGCGCCAAAGGGGTTTCTGGGAGCTGATCTCGCCGCCGCTCTGAAAGCAGAAAAGTCAGAGCTGATTCATCTGCTGCAACAACATGCATCAGAAAGACTGACTGAAGAAGTACCTCTTTCACCATCACAACGCCATTTGTGGTTCTTGCATCAATTGGAGCCAGAGAGTCCGTTCTACAATAACCCCGTAGCGCTCAAAGTTTCCGGAATGCTCGAGCTGGAAACTCTGCACCGCGCCGTAAATTCTGTTGTTGCGCGTCACGACATGCTCCGAGCGAGGTTCAGCACAAGCAACGGAACGCCTACACAAACTTTTCCAGAACCTGCTGAGCTGCCCTTTGACCTCTTGAACCTTTGCCATCTGAATGACGAAAAACAGGTGGAGGCGCTCAATGAACGGGTCCAGCATGAGGCAAGCCAACCGTTTGATTTAGAGCGCGGCCCGCTCTTGCGCTCAAGTTACATAAAGCTTGCAGATGAAGAACACGTATGGCTCGTAAACCTGCACCACATTGCCGCTGATGGCTGGTCTATCGGGTTGTTTTTCAACGAAGTTACCGCTCATTACAACGCTTATCATAAGGGCATCTCGCCTGACCTTCCCCCTCTGTCCATGCAGTACGCCGATTATGTGCAGCATCATAAAACCGAGCGCAATTCGTCCAGAGAGCAGCAACAGATCCAGTATTGGACTGACAAGCTTGAGAACCTGCCAGACTTACTTGAGCTACCCACGGATTTCCCTCGCCCGGCAGAACAGACACATAACGGTGCTCACTTTGAACTCACGCTTGATGATAACTTGAGTGACCGCCTGCGACTTTTTTGCAAAAAGCGTTCAATCACGCCATTTGCGCTCTATCTGGCCGGATTTGCCGCCCTCTTATGGCGCTACAGCAAACAGGAAGACATCTGCATTGGCACCTCTTTTGCCAACCGCCATCTGGCAGAGCTGGAGCCTTTAATCGGGCACTTCATCAACACGCTCGCACTCAAAACGCATGTCACGGCCACAAGCACCTTTGCTGAGCTGGTAACGCAGTCGCAAACGGCCATTCTGGAAGCGCTGGACAATCAGGATCTGCCTTTTGAGAAAGTAGTCGAAGCTGTAAATCCGGAACGCTCACCAGCCCATTCGCCTCTGTTTCAGGTCATGCTGATTTATCAGAACCTGCCGGGGGGATCGACTCAAATGGATGGTGTTGAAATCGAAACACTGGCAACAGACAGCCAGACAGCAAAGTTCGATATCACACTGGAAGTATTTGAACGAGGCTCCACGTTTAACCTTGGCTTTGAGTACAACAAAGATCTGTTTACGCACTCCCGCATCGCGCGAATGGCCAGTCACCTCACCTGCTTCCTCTCAAACGCTGTCAAAGCACCTGAAGTGCATATCAGTGCGTTTGATTACATCACACCCGAAGAAAGAGGTCTGTTAACACAAGTATGGCCTCACGGAGCGCAGCATGCGTTAAGTTCCACATGCATTCACAAAGCATTTGAGGCTCAATGCGAGCATTCACCCAAAGCACCTGCACTCGTGTACGGCGAAGACGTGTGGAGCTACGCCAATCTCAACACCAAAGCAAATCAGCTAGCCCGTCATCTGAAGGAGCTTGGTGTTGCAAAGGGAAGTCCAGTAGGCTTGGTCTTTGAGCGGTCCAGCGAGTTGATGATAGCCATGCTTGCTGTGCTCAAGGCGGGTGGTCACTTCATTCCGTTGGAGTCCGGACTGCCAATCAAGCGTCTTGAATATGTGGTGCAAGACAGTCAGACCAATCTGATCCTCACCCATACAGAGGCATCGGAAGCGGCCGCCAGACTCAAGAGCCTTTGTGACGTTGAAGTGCTGTCGCTGGATACAGAGCAACGAGCCGAAATCACTCAATCCTGCGGCACTGATAATTTGCCAGCTAACGGCATAAGCACCGAGAATCTTGCCTATATCATCTATACATCTGGGACCACTGGCGTTCCCAAAGGCACCAAGCTCACACACAAGGGTTTGGTGAACCTCATAGAGTGGACCAAGCGCACATTTCCAGGCAAGCCCGGTGATGCTCTGTTGCAGAAGACGCCGATGGGATTTGATGCGGCGATCTGGGAGTTCTTCTGGCCGTTATGCACTGGCGGATCGCTGGTGCTGGCTTCGCCTCATGCTCACACCTTTCCTGCAGAGCTGGCAAAGATCTGTGCATCTCATGGTATCACCAGTATCCAGTTCGTTCCCGCGATGCTGGATCTGTTTCTTGACGAACCGGAGACTGCCCAATGCACCCAACTGCGCAATGTGTTTTGTGGTGGTGGTGAGCTGAGCGGTGCACTTATGCGCAAGTTTTCCAGCAAGCTGCCGTGGGCGACTCTGCATAATGTTTACGGCCCGACTGAATGCACCGTAGATAGCACCTGGCATAGTGTGAGGCCGGAAGATCTGGACAAACCTTCAGCTCCCATCGGCAAACCCATTTCGAACGCAAGGACTTACCTGCTTGATGAGAGCATGTCGATTGTCCCGATCGGACTGGTTGGCGAGCTTTGTATCGGCGGTGTCGGCCTGTCCTCTGGCTATCTTAACGCCCCGCAGCAACAAGCATCAGCGTTCGGTACCAGCCCATTCGACTCAAGTGAACAGCTCTACCGTACCGGCGATCTTGCCTACTACGATGAACAAGGTCAGCTGGTTTTTGCAGGCCGCAAAGACAACCAGATCAAGCTGAACGGCTTTCGTATCGAGCTGTCAGAGATTGAAGCTGTCCACCGACAACATCCCGAATGCCGCAGCTGTGCCGCGCTCGTGGTTCAGCAAGAGGGTGGTATCGCCCAACTGGCACTTTGCTACACCACATCAGCCGGTTCTCCCCTCGTAGAAAGTGACCTTCGTCATCATCTGGCAGAAGCACTTCCGGACTACATGCTTCCTCATATTCTGCTGCATTTGGAAACACTTCCTCTCACCAATAACGGCAAGATTGATTATTCCAGCCTAAAGGCATCTGTGCTGGCCCATGAGGCCGTGTTTAAGGTCAATCAGGAAAGCCCACGCGATCATATAGAGCTCCAGATCTATAACATCTGGAAGGAAGTGCTTCTCCATCCCTCCATTGGAATCAGCGACAGTTTCTTCCATGTCGGCGGCTCTTCCATCGCAGCGATCAAGGTGGCTCATCGGGTTGGTGAGACGTTCAAAATTCAAGTCCCGCCCAAAACATTCATTTTAAATCCGACAGTAGAGGCGCTTGCCAGTTGGATACGAACCGGAGCTGCGGAAGAGAACTCCCGCGACAACCTCATTACGTTCCGCGAAAGCCAAAACGGCGAGCATGTCGTGTGCGTTCATCCTGCTGGTGGGACAGCCTTTTGCTATCTGTCTCTTGCGAAGATCCTGGCTGATGACATTGGCGTTTATGGTCTGCAATCACCTGGCCTCAATTCGGGAGAGGAAACTCTCCCCTCCATAATGGCCATGGCCAACGCCTATCTGGAACGTATTGAACACATCGCACATGAAAAGATTGTCCTCACCGGCCTGTCGTTTGGAGGCTACGTTGCCTATGAGATGGCCCGGCTTCTGAAAGCCCGTGGCAATCACAATGTTAGCGTCATTCTTCTGGACACTCAGGGGTTTGAGGAGCATGAGCGCCAGAGCCTTGCACCAGTGGATCTTGCAGAGTTTCGAGACAAGCTGGTGAAGTTCAACGGGATGTATCCGGGCATCGATGACGAGCAAATCAAGCGCTACCATCAGGTTTACAATCACAATCGGGCCTGTGTGCCGGATTATGACTGCCAGCCATTGGACGCGCGAGTTGTGTTCATTCAGGCGCTTGGCTCACTCAACAAAGGCTTCCTGCATCAACTGCGTCAGTTTTGGATTGAAAGAGCCACAGGCGGCTTCATGACAAGGCTGGTTCGGGGGGACCACTGGGAACTGCTTGAATCAGAAGAAATACAGCGTGTCAAAAAAGCGATTTCCTATGAGTTTCAATTATTTGAGCGGCAAACCACCTTTCCTGCCGTTCCTATGCAGATAGACGCTTAGAGGCTTACATGACTATCAACACTTCTCATGAATATTTAGCCTCGAGCTCTTATGATTTAGAAATTGGAGATCAGGGACCCGTCCAATCTTCGTTATTAGACAGTATCAGCTTTTATGCGGACCATTTTCCTGAACTGGCCGCGGTGCAGGATCATGATCGTATCCTCAACTACAAAGAGCTCAACGAACGCTCCGCACAAGTAGCCTCAGCATTGAGAGGCCACGACGTAAAAAACGGCGATGTGGTTGCCGTCTGTTTGCCTCGCTCTCAAGAGCTCATAGTTGTCATGCTCGCGATACTGAAAGCGGGAGCAACGGTTGTCCCGTTAGATGCCGCCAGCCCGCCAGACCGGCAAACAGCAATCTTAACTGATAGCCAAACACGTTTTCTCATCGTGCCAGAGGCGAGTGCATCCACGCCATTTTCCCAACAAGCGCATCAGATCCTTCATGCTGACCAGTTGCTCATACAAAGCCTGCATGAGAATAGCGGCGACCTCCCGCGTTATCCTTTGGCGAAAACTGCGTTTTTGTTTTACACATCTGGAACAACGGGGACGCCCAAAGGCGTTCAAGTGCCTCTCTCAGCAATCGAGAGGCTTGCCCATCAGCCCCGCTTTGTCCCCATGCATATCGGAGATCGCTACGCGCATATTTCCAACCCTGCGTTTGATGCACTCAGCTTTGATGTTTGGGTACCGCTTTTAACTGGCGGATGTAGTGTCGTTTTCTCCAGTGACGAACTCTCCGATTTTGCAGGCTTTGCTCGGCAGCTGGAGCAGCAGTCGATCTCAACCATGTTCATGACAGTCTCTCTGTTCAATGCGATGGTCGATCACGGGCCTGCCTGCTTTGGATCGCTTGGGCATCTGCTCATTGGCGGCGAGCAGCTAAACCCCAAAACTGTCGAGAAATGGTATGCAGCAAACCCTGAAAGCGCCTGTCAGATATACAATATCTATGGCCCGACAGAGTGTGCAACCTTTGCCTTGTGCTTTGCAATTCCTCGGGACTTTGATGCAGACATCATTCCCATTGGCAGTCCCATTGCCAGTACAGACTGCCAGCTAAGGTCATCAAACGGTGAGATCACCAATATCGGTGAAACTGGGGAACTCTATCTTGGCGGCGCAGGCGTTGCTCATGGTTATCTGAATAGAACAGAGGAAACACAGCGTAGGTTTGTAGAGCTTCCAAACTCTGGAAAATGGTATAGCACTGGCGATCTGGTCCGCCTCAATCCGCAAGGTCTGGTCGAGTATGTGGGCCGCGTTGACAGGCAGATCAAAGTACGCGGGTTTCGCGTAGAACCTGAAGAAATCGAACAGCGCATCCAGCAGTATTCGAAAATACAGCAGGCTTGTGTTTTAGCAGCTCAGGAACAAGGCAAACCGCTTGAGTTGCATGCTTACTTAGCGAGTGAAGAGCAGCTTGATTATGAAGAGCTTGATGCCCATTTTTCTGCTTACCTGCCAGATTATATGCGTCCTCATAAGGTCTTTTGTCTTGGCTCGTTACCTCTGAATGCAAACGGGAAGATCGACCGAAAAGCCCTTCAAGAAATGGAGATTGCTCCATTCCGTCGTATTTCCTCCTGTGATGCCTCGGAGAGTACCGTTCTGAGCAGCATTCTGCAAACTGCAGAGATGGTTTTGAGTGTGGCGCAGTTAAGCCGTGAAGAGACGCTGCTTACCGCAGGTGGCGATTCACTCAAAGCAATCAGCTTATCTAACCAACTCAACACAATATTTGGTTGCCGCGTTGCGCCATCACAGCTTCTAAACCTGACATTTGCTGAACTTTCTGAGATTGTTAGCGAGCACAATGAGCAAGCCAACAGTTTACCGCCTGCACCTGCTCCATCAGGTTTGGCAAAAGAGCAGGCAACCTCGGAGCAAATGCGGTTATGGCTACAGCAACAAAAGAACCCTGCTGACATATCCTACAATACACCGTTCATTTTTCGGTTTTCAGGTCATCTGAATGCCGAAAATTTGGGTCACGCAACATATGAGCTGGTCAAAAAACACCCAGCGCTACGCACCAGCTTCCATCCCACCGATGATGGGGTGCAGCAGTGGGTAGCTGAAAGCAATCCAGGGGCGTTTCACTTCCACGGAACCTTGGAAGAAGAAGCAATTTCACAGCTGCAAACCAAACTCCTCACTCAACCATTTGATCTTGAGGACCCATGCCTGTTTCAACTTCATCTGGTCCACCAACCAAATGGCAGCAGTGTCCTTCTGTTTCATGCGCACCACATCATTCTGGACGGCTGGTCACTCAACATCTTGTTTGAAGATCTTTCCCGTTCATTTCAGGCAGAAACAGACGAGACAGGACAGGACCAAAAGCCAATTGGGCTGACACCATTAGATTTTGCAAAATGGCAGTCGCACCTATGGGAAACTAAACATTACAACAAGCAAAAGGATGCTCTCTTCAAGCTATACGACGTGCCGGAGATGGAGGAATGCTGGAAACCTGTACTGAGACACGTTCAAGGAAAGCAAGGTGTTTCAGCGGGGCGAACACGTTTGACACGTCTTGACGCAGCCACCAGAGCAAATTTGCTGACCATTGCAAAGCGTCTTTCACTAACACCTCATCAGGTCTTTCACGCGCTGTTTGCCCATGCACTTTATGTGCACACGGGTAGAACGAGTTTCACAGTTGCAAGCCCTGTAGCGAACCGGCTTACAACAGAGTTTGAAGCAACAGTTGGAATGTTCGCCAACACAGCGTTGGTTCTGGTTAAAATCGACCCAACTGCCTCCATTCAACAAAATACAAGCACCCTCACTCAGGCTTCAAAACAAGTCCTTGCCTGTCAGGATGTTGCCTTCGAACATGTGGTTGATCATCTCCAGAAAAGGAAGCGTATTTCGGGCGTTCCGTTTGAGTTTATGTTTGCGACCGAAAACACCCGTTACGAAACGCTGAAGCTCAATGGAGAAGGCGCGCAGCTATCTTACCCTGAAGATGTTGCCCCCAAATGCCCGCTCTACCTGTCTGTTCTTGATGAAGCTGAAACCTACCAGTTCTACTGGGAGTATGATCTCAGTTACTTCGACAAAGATGCTATCAACCTGCTGGAACAAACCATGTTCACTGGTTTGGATCATATGGAAACTGAAGAGGCTGCAGCAAACGTCTTCCAACTCAACACACAACAACGCATTTCGCATGTGACAGGTGCAAGCCAGTCATTGCCATACACAACGGTCGCAAGCTGGTTTCAAAAACAAGTCTCATTATCACCGCATGCACCTGCCCTCGCATGGGATGAAAACACTCTCACCTATCACGAGTTGAACGAGCTATCCGATACTTTGGCTGCTTATATGCAGTCCTCTATTTTTGGGTCAACAGAACCTGCCGGACCTGCGCGCGTCGCACTCTATATGGATGCTTCCCCAGACTACATAGTCTCGCTTCTGGCAGTGACAAAACTGGGCGTAACAGCCGTTCCGGTGGACCTGAGCTATCCTCAAAAGCTGCTGGAGGATGTGATTTCACAAGCCCAACCAGTTGGGATCCTCCATGCAGCGCAGGCGTCCTTACCTTCTGCACTTGAACGCCAGGACTTACGCGCGCTCCCAGTAGATTTGCAAGAACTCAGAAATTCACGCGATCATCAGCATCCTCTGAAATTTTCAGGTCGCGAAAGGCCCTTGTATACCCTGTTTACCTCCGGCTCCACTGGTCAACCCAAAGGGGTTGATGTCTACAACCAGACACTTTGCAATTTGTTGCACTGGCAACAGCAACAGGGAGGATTGCCCGCTGGAGAACACACCATGCAGTTCTCCAAGTTAGCCTTCGATGTTTCGTTTCAGGAGATCTTTTCAACGCTCTGTTCGGGCGGGTGCTTCCATGTCATTGATCCTCTTTGGCGACAGGACATGCAGTGCTTATTGAACTACATGCATGACAATAATCTGCAACGCATCTTTATGCCTTTTGTGGCGCTGGAATTGTTTTGCGAAGCTGCTCAAACATTCAACATTTTCCCCCGTGCTTTGAAGAATGTGATCACGGCCGGTGAGCAGTTGTATTGCACCAAAGCCCTCCGTGCGTTTTTCACGCAGTTACGCCAAGCCTCCTTGCATAATCACTATGGCCCAACGGAAACGCACGTGGTTTGCGCTCACTCTATGCACGGACCAGCAGCAAACTGGCCAACCCGCCCACCGATTGGCGCACCTGTTCACAACACCGATATTCTCATCGTGGATGACAGCTTCCATCCGGTTCCATCCGGTGAACGCGGCCAACTTCTCATAGGCGGCAATCTGGTTCACCGTTGTTATTTAGACAATGCAGAACTGAACGCAGAACGCTTTGTCATACTCCAGCCAGATAGTGGCACTGGCGGTTCAAAACTCTATTATAAAACCGGCGACATGGGCTTTCTGGATGAACTTGGACAGGTAAACTATGAAGGGCGTCACGACCAGCAGGTGAAGATCTCAGGTCACCGCGTTGAACTCGGCCAGTTGGAAGCCTCTCTGATAAATCACGGTGCCATCGAACAGGCGTCTGTTGACTTTGATGACCAGTATAAAAAACTCCATGCCTATGTCAGCCTGCGAGAAGACACCATCAACGCAGATGAGCTTGATCACTATCTTTCAACACAGCTTCCTGACTACATTCGGGTTGACGAATTCAGGCAGGTTGAAAAGTGGCCTCGCACTCCAAGTGGGAAGATAGATCAAAGAGCATTGACTGAATGCGACTGGCGCAAGATTGAACGGAAAAAACGCAAAATAAACGCAAATAACGCAATTCAACGCACAAATGAACTCATTGCAGCTTTTGAACATGTCACTGGTGCATCCATCACTGCGGACCAAACATTTTTCGAGGCCGGATGCTCTTCCCTGCAATTGATGCGCTACCAAATGCATATCAATAAAGCACTGGAAGAAAAAGTCAGTATCGCAGATCTGTTTCGTTATGTGACACCTTCAGATCTGGCAGAACATCTTGAAGGAAAAGCGGAATCAGAACCTTGGACTAGCAAATCATCGACAGCCCAAAGTGCGGATAAAGTTGCTATAATCGGTATGGCGCTACGTGTTCCGGGCGCAGACGACCTGGCCGAGTTCTGGTCCATGGTTCGTGAGAACCGAAGCGGAATCCAACATTTCACTCCGGAGAACCCTGATTTCGTTGGTGCGCGAAGCCAGATGAGCGAAATGATGTCGTTCGATCCTGAGTACTTCGGTATCAGCCCACGGGAAGCAGCGCTCATGGATCCGCAGCAGCGACATTTCCTGATGAGCTGTGTACATGCTCTTGAAAATGCTGGCATTCCTCCACTGAACACCAACCAAAACATCGGTGTTATAGCAAGCTGTGGTGAGACAACCTACTATCACGCAGCCCTTCGCTCCAAACCTCCAACCGCCCTTCCCGACAAGTTCCAAATGGCCTTGCACCATGAGAAAGACTTCCTCGCCACCAAGGTTGCCTTTCAGCTGGACCTCAAAGGCCCTGCCATTACACTACAAGCCGCCTGTGGAAGCTCGCTGATTGGCATTCATACAGCCGCAGGCATGCTCCGAAATGGTGAATGTGATGTCATGCTCGCAGGAGGCGTGCTTGTAGATCCCGATATGTCAGAGGGCTATAAGTATCAGTCTCAACACATCTTTTCCAAGGATGGCAACTGCTCACCGTTCAGCAAAGACGCCAGCGGCACCATCGGCGCCAGTGGTGTTGGGGTGGTGGTGTTGAAGTCATTGGATCGCGCCCGAGCAGACGGTGATCGCATCTATGCTGTTATCGAAGGATCAGCCATCAATAACGATGGTCGGTCCAAAATGAGTTATACCTCACCTTCAGTTTCCGGGCAGGAAAGCGTTATTCGTCAAGCCCTTACGAATGCAGGAGTAAGGGGTGATCAAGTCGGATATGTGGAAGCACACGGAACAGGGACACAACTGGGTGATCCTATTGAAGTACAAGCCCTTTCATCTGCATACGGCAATCTCCTCAACGCATCCTGCGCACTCTCATCTGTCAAAAGCCAGATCGGCCACTTAGGTGCCGGGGCTGGCGTCCTTGGACTAATTCGCGCAGCACTGTCGATCTATCACGGCTATGTACCCCCTAACCTTGGATTTAAGCAGCCAAATCAAGAGCTTGGATTGGATCAAAAAGGGTTCTATATCCCGACCAACAGCAAAAAATGGGAAGATACACGTCCACGTTATGCAGGCGTCAGCAGTTTCGGAATTGGCGGCACAAACGCACATGTTGTAATTGGAGAAGCTCCAGAAGATGGGCTTCAGCAATTCACTGCTGCAAAATGCCTTGCTCTATCAGCACATACCAAGGCTGCGCTTTTTTCTTTGGCAGAAAAGATCAAGAATTATCTTGAACATAACCCAACTTCATTTCAGCAGGTTCTCTCACATTTGCAATCAAGCAGGCGAGCACACCCATGGCGTTTTGCTATCGATTGTGATGAAGTCGAAGAAACAATTGAAGCTCTGGGATCATTCGTCCCGCATTACTGTGATGAGAATAAAGGAGTTTGCGATCCCGCCAGCCTAACCGCTGCTGATTGGCTGGCAGGCAAAGAGATTGCGTCACAAAGTGCAGGTACTCCGCCGCCTTGGGATTTGCCGGGTTATTGCTTCAATCTTCAACAATACAACGTGTTAGAGCTTCCAGCAGCCAAGAGTAAGGCGAGTGAAAACCTTCCAAAACGCCTGCCAGAGGAACAATGGCTAAGCCAGATGGTTTGGCAACCAGTCTGCCGCGTTGGAAGTTGTCAAACAGGGCAGAGATTAAAAACAGCGGTTGTCCTATATGACCCGAACAACGTCTCTGATGACTTTGCCGCACTTGATGCCGTCTACCATCGTGTTGTGCCTGTTTGTTATGACGGACGTATTTCTGGTGCTCATTCAGACAAGTTGTCGGTAGATCCGTTTTCTACGGACTCCGTTGAAGACCTTCTGAGCCACCTGTCATTTATGAACCTTGGAGAGTTGGACTGGCTTCATGCACTTCCATTGTCTTGCAAAGGCGAGCAAAATGAGTTGGATAGCCTTCAGGAAGCAAAAAAGGTTTGTCTGGATAGCCTGACTTATGTGCTTCAGGCTCACTCTAGATATGGGCTTACGATCTCCAGAATATGCCTGCTCTCTTACGAGGCTGCACCGGTGAATGGTACAGTCGCTCAGCCGCTACACGGGCTACTCGCTGGTCCGCTTTCTGTGATCCCTCAGGAGTTTGACATCCAGACACTCTGGCTGGATTTAGAAGACACAAAACAAGGCTTCATTTGGTCCGAGGTTGCGTTTGCACTCTCACTTGAAGAAATGAAGGCACAACGCCTTGCCTTGCGTAATGGATTTGTTTGGGAATGCAGGATCTTACCTCTTTCTCAAAATGGCCAAACTGCCGAACTGACTAAACTGGATGCGTCAGCTCTCTTCGTGGTGACGGGTGGCAGCGGAGCGATTGGAACTCAAGTTTGCACGAGCCTACTGGCTGATCCTCATGCTCATGTCGCAATTATCTCCCGCAATCCGCGCATTCCAGAAGAACTTCTGCAGTTTGATACAAGAATTCACCTGATACAGGCTGACATAGGAAAGCCAGCCACGTGGCCTATGACGTTTGAGAGTGTCACCAAATTAAACATGCCTGTTGTAGGCGTTGTCCATGCCTCTGGAGTTGGAAAAGGAAATCTGATTTCTTTCCGTGACCCGATAGAAGTCTACAACAAGATGCTAGCAAAGTATGAGGGAAGCATTTTTGTTGAGCGTTTCATTGAAGTATTCAAGCCAACGAGGGCTATCTACTGCTCGTCAATGTCAGCTGTTTTAGGGGGAGCTGGCCAACTGGACTACGCTTCCTCCAACGCCTTAATGGATAGCTTTGCGCATTACAGCAATCCGGTGACCCCTGACACAATCAGAACCACCATCAACTGGGATATCTGGAGCGAAAGTGGGATGGCGACCCACTCCAATACGCAAGATGAACTACATCAAAAACACCTGACGCTTGGCCTATCCAACAAAGAAGGCCTGCGCACATTCTCTCGAGCATTTCATACAACTGTACCACAAGTGCTGGTTAGCACTTGTGGTGTTGAAAAGGCTCGATACTTCTATCGATCACTGGTCAGGAACGAGATCAAATCTGATGCGCGAACGAGCAAGACACACAAACTAAAACTCATTCGCGATCAGATAGAAACCCTTCTTCTGCAACAGCTTGGACTTGATCAGTTTGCCCCTGATGAATGCCTCTATGACTTAGGTATGGATTCACTTACTCTTCTGGACGTCGTTAGCCTCTTAGAAAACTATGACATTCAGGTGTTACTCTCCCAAATCCCAAAGAACACTTCCTTAGACCTGATTATGAATCTGGTTGAACAACAGCACAAGGCAACCTCCTCTTCTCCAAACAACACTTGGGCGGATGCGGTTGCCCCGCATCAATGGCATTCTGGTGAGGGTGATGAAGTTGTTGTTCTCATACATCCAATCGGGGGTGATGTTGAAGCATACCGCGAACTGGCAGGAAAACTCCCGGACAACATTGGGATCACTGTGATTGCCGATCCTGCCCTCACAAATCCTGATCTACCAAAAATCAGTTTAAAAGAAAGAGCTGCGGTTTACGCTGAAGCCATAGCGGAAAGGCTTTCAAATAAGCGCATTCATTTGGTCGGCTGGTCATTCGGCTCATGGGTTGCTCAAGAAATGGCACTCTGCTTCTCGAAGCAACAAAGAGCTCCCGGCAACTTAACGCTCATTGATCCGCCTGCACCAAACTCTGGCGAAAACCTGAAGCAAATAAGTGAGCAAGAAGTCGAAATCATCTTCTTAAAGGAGCTGAAGGCGAAATGGCCAGACAAAAGACCCCTTGTTGAGAACAGTCATGAACGACAGTCCTATCAAGAAGAACTTGTTCGCTGTACGAAAGCCAATCTGGAAGCGATGGCGCACCATACAATGAGTCCGACGCCTTTTTGGCAGGCGAGTGTATTCTTGGCATCTGAAACTGCCAAAGGGTTGAACGGAACCCAAAATACAACAGCAAACTCCCGTGAGATCTGGGTTAAACTACTGCCAGATTTACAATACTGGCAGATTGTAGAAACAGATCACTATTCAATACTCATAGGAGAAACGTTAGATCACGTATTGGCTACTGCTGGTTTGGTCAAAACACTCGAGTTGGCGTAATTGGAAGGGGGAGTGGATGTCTAAACTAGTGATACCGGGGTCCACTGCGAGGCTACAGCTGTAACCTTCCCATCCGACCTCAATATCCAGCAGTTTCAAAGGAAGAGGTTCTGAAGTGATCCAGGGGTGCTGTTGCTCTAACTTGACGTCAAGTGAGCTGAGGTCATCACGCAGCCCTTCACCTGTTGCCTTTAAGATAGCTTCTTTCCGGGTCCAACAGCGATAAAACATGGCTGCGCGTTCCTTGGGACTCCTTGATTCAATGTGTAAACGCTCCATCGGATGACAAACAAGCGGCATCAAATCAGTCATTTGGCTGCCTTGTCGCTTGAGTTCAATGTCAACACCCAAGGGCGCATTATGTGCAAAAGCGACTGCAACCAAACCGCCTGAATGACTCACATTGAATGTCGGGTATCCTGAAAGGTATGGCTTACCACCATCTTGCAGCAGAAAGGGTATTGGCGGCTGATCCACTCCCAGAATGGTTCTAACGCCCCAGCGACCCAAGGCAAACGCGCGCCGGTCTCGCAAGAACCTGAACCGGGCACCTCTTGTTTTCTCTTCAGCGGTTAACGCTTGGTCCATTGGAAATGGATACTCCAATGGCAACAAAACAAGCATCACTTTGCCTGGCTCACAGCAACGTTGCCATTGCTCTTTCACAGCCAAAAACCAATGCTGAGCATCAAAGACGGAAAATGAAACAGGCATGAAATCTTAAGCGAGCTCTATGGATGAAGGCTGGTGCAACTGACCAACAACGTTTGCAGCATGGTCTTTTATCTGATTAAGGACTTTAGCTGGAGAATGCTCAATGAAAAAATGCCCGCCTTCAACTTCATCAACGGCAACGGTTTCAGAGCTCAACTTCGTCCATCCCTTCACTTTATGTGGTTCCACAATCTGATCCTTAGTTCCTGCGTAGGCAAAGATTGATGACGCGATTTGCCAGGGAACTCGCGGCCTGTAAGTCTCACAGAGTTCAAAGTCACCTATAATCGCAGGTAAAAGCAAGTCTACAAGATCGTCATGTTGTGCAATCTGAGCAAACTCGGGATTAAACGAGATGAGCTCATCAACCATCTCCTCGCGAGTACACCCATCAAGAAACGGTAGAGTTCTTGGAGCAAAAGGAGACGCCGATGCCAGCACAAAAAGAGCCGTTGGCTTCAGCCCGCTTTGCTTGAAAAGATGGAGCGCCAACTCGTAAGCAATCCACCCCCCCATACTTGACCCCAAAATTGCAAAAGGCGCACCGCCGAACTTCTCAATCTCTAGCGCTAGCTGCAATACAACCCTTTCCATCGCATTGATTGCTGGTTCTTTTAACCGGGTTCCTCGCCCTGGAAATTTAGCAGGCATCACATTTACCTGATCACCTAGCGGTGCTTTCCATCGGTTATATAAGCTCGTATCGCCTCCCGCCTGAGGCAGACAGACTAAGTTCAGCTTGCACTTATCTGCTGTAGTATCAAACCACTGGGACAGCCATCGACAACTCATTTAGTAGTCCATCAATAAACTATTTCAATGAGGTGATTATTACGTTGTTTTGAAGTGACGTCGAGTGGGTTATCTTATGCGATTTATTAGTTTGATATTTGCAGATGAACCAACAAACAAACGTAGCCTCGAATGGTTTGTCTGTCATCAAAGGTAGTTGGACACATCTTCGCAAACTAGGCGTCAGAAAATGCTTTACTCTTACCTGCCATGAAAAAACCGCCGGTCACTGCTCGCAAAGCAAGCATAATGCCGGCGGTTTCAGTATGGAACTTTATTACTTATTGACAAAAACCTGTTGGAGAGTAATAAAATATCATACTGAAACGCACGAAAACTGGCACAAATCCGCCAACTCAAAATATGCTCCAAATAATAAAGTATCATACTGAGGAACACAAACTTCAACATAGAGACCAAAATTCGAGTAATAAAGTATCATACTCGCCTCTCCTGCAGATCATAGGTCTGGAAACTCATTTTAATATCTGCGGTCAACACCACCGCACATCAGACAGAGATTTTGATCAAATTTAAGACAGATTGGGCCAACTGCGGCCATTCGGGTGCTTCAATTAAGAGTTGCGCAAGTCTTTGCAGATGAGACTACGGTCTCTTTCTGAAGAGCTCTTCTCAGCATATGATTATGTGAAGCGCCCGATAAGATAAGGGGCATTTTGAGCCCAAAGCGGCTCTGGAATGGAGTTG